>NZ_AP022579.1:4800000-5152787 GCF_010731295.1 Mycolicibacterium boenickei
GGCAGCCGCCACCTGATGGCCAGGATCCCGTCGTAAGTAAGTGCCTTGCCTGCGATTCCGCGTTCGGTCCGGATCGCGGTGATCGACTCGGCCGGAATCCAGATCGGTCCGGCGCCGCTGCGCTGCATCATGATTCCCTCGGGGTAACGGGTCAGCACCGCCTTGGTGCGAAAGCCCAGATCCCCCGCTGCGACCTTGTCGTTCCAGTGCGGCACCAGCGTGGTACCGACATACATCCCCTTGGTGGACGGGATGGTCGCCGCGCCGACCGTGTCAGGCAGCGGCGGCAGGGTGCCGATCAGCTCGGCCTGTCGCTGCGCACGATGCAGCCAGCCGCGCATCATCTGCCGGATCAGGAAAGCGATCAGCACTGCCAGCAGGGCCGCCAGCACCAGCGAGGCGATCAGCGTGGGAGTGTTCAATGGGGACACTTCCCGTCGAGCGCCGTGATCTTCCCCCGCAGCAACGTGGCGGTGACCGTCGCAGGCAGCGTCATCGATTCGAATGGCGTGTTGTCCGAGCGGCTGGCCAGCGTGTCGCCTTCGACCGTCCAGGTTGCGTCGGGATCGATCACCGTGAGATTGGCCGGCTCGCCCACCTCCAGCGGTCGGCCCTGATCGGGCAGACCGACGATGGCGGCGGGAGCCTCACTCATCACCTTGGCGACGCCGCGCCAGGTCAGCAGGCCGGGGCGCACCATGGTCTCGACCACCACCGACAGCGCGGTCTGCAGGCCGAGCATGCCCGGCCGGGCCACCGAGAACTCGCAGCACTTCTCGTGATCTGCGTGCGGTGCGTGATCGGTTGCCACGCAGTCGATGACGCCGTCGGCCAGCGCCTGCCGCAGCGCCTCTGCGTCGCCGGCTTCCCGTAACGGCGGGTTGACCCGGTTGCGCCCGTCATAGCTGGCCAGCCGGCCGTCGTCGAGCAGCAGGTGGTGCGGGGTGACCTCGGCTGTGATCGAAATGCCCTGTGCCTTGGCCCATTTGAGCAATTCGACGGTGCCCGCCGTGGACGCGTGGCAGATGTGCACGCGGGCACCGGCATCGCGGGCCAGGATCGCATCCCTGGCGACGATCGACTCCTCGGCCGACCGCGGCCAACCCGCCAGTCCGAGCTTGGCAGCGTTGGGCCCCTCGTGTGCGACGGCACCGACGGTCAGACGGGGCTCTTCGGCATGCTGGGCGATGAGCACCCCGAGGCCGGTGGCGTACTCCAACGCCCGCCGCATGACCAGCGGATCGTCGACACACAGACCGTCGTCGGAGAACATCCGGACCTGGCCGACGCCGTCTGCCATCAGGCCCATCTCGGTGAGCTGCTTGCCTTTCAAGCCCACGGTCACCGCGCCGACCGGATGCACGTCGACCAGACCGACCTGCTGTCCGCGGTTCCACACGTGGTCGGTGACCACCGCGGTATCGGCGACCGGATCGGTGTTGGCCATCGCGAACACCGCGGTATAGCCCCCGAGTGCCGCGGCAGCCGAACCGGTTTCGATGTCCTCGGCGTATTCCCGGCCCGGTTCGCGCAGGTGGGTGTGCAAGTCGACGAACCCCGGCAGCAGCACCTGCCCGGTCGCGTCGATCTCCTCGGCACCCTCGGGAGCCTTGAGAGCAGTACCGATCTCGGCGATCTGCCCGTCGGCGACCAAAACGTCGAGCGCGTCGCCCTCGCCGTAGAGGCGTACGCCGCGGATCAGGACCGGCGGGTTCGAGTGTGCGCTGTGTTTCGTCATACGCTGATCGCCTCCCGATCGGCACCCACCATCAGATGGAACAGCACCGCCATCCGCACGTGGACACCATTTGAAACCTGTTGCAGAACAGCCGATTGCGAGGAGTCAGCGACTGGGAACGCGATCTCCATGCCACGCAGCATCGGCCCCGGATGCAGCACAACGGCATTGCCGGGCAGCATGGCCTGACGCTTCTCCGACAGCCCGTAGCGCACCGAGTACTCGCGCGCGGACGGGAAGAACGCTCCGTTCATCCGCTCGGCCTGGACCCGCAGCATCAACACCGCGTCGGCGGCGGGCAATTCGGCGTCGAGGTCGTGCGACACGGTGACCGGCCACCCGGACACCCCGACCGGCAGCAGCGTCGGCGGCGCGACCAGCACCACCTCGGCCCCCAGGGTGGCCAGCAGTGTCACGTTCGACCGGGCCACCCGGCTGTGCAGCACGTCGCCGACGATCACCACACGCTTGCCCTCGACCGAGCCCAGCCGCTGGCGGATGGTCAGGGCGTCGAGCAGCGCCTGGGTGGGATGTTCATGCGTACCGTCGCCGGCGTTGATGACGCTGGGTCCGCCGCCGCCGTCCTCGGCAGTCCATTCGGCGAGTTGCTGCGCCGCACCCGAAGCGGGGTGGCGGATGATCAGCGCATCGGCTCCGGCAGCCCGCAGGGTCAGCGCGGTGTCACGCAGCGACTCCCCTTTGGCCACAGAGGATCCCGAGGAACTGACGTTGATCACGTCCGCGCTCATCCACTTGCCCGCGACTTCGAACGACACCCGGGTCCGGGTCGAGTTTTCGTAGAACATCGTGATGACGGTGCGGCCGCGCAACGTCGGCAGCTTCTTGACTTCCCGGCCCAGCAGTGCCTCGCGGAAGCGGTCGGCGTCATCGAGGATCGCCGTCGCGTCATCACGGCTGAGGTCACCCGCCGACAAGAGATGACGTGTCGTCACTTTGAAATCACCACCCCATCACGATCGTCATCCTCGGACAGCAGCACATGGACACTCTCGGTGCGGGAGGTCGGCACGTTCTTGCCGACGTAATCGGCGCGGACCGGCAGTTCCCGGTGCCCGCGGTCGACCAGCACCGCCAGCTGCACCACCCGCGGGCGGCCGATGTCGCGCAGGGCATCCAGCGCCGAGCGAACCGAACGCCCGGAGTACAGAACGTCGTCGACGAGGATCACCACGGCGTCGTCGATACCGCCGGGCGGGATCGACGTGGCCGCCAGCGGTCGCGGCGGCTTGAAGTTGAGGTCGTCGCGGTAGAGCGTGATATCCAGGGCACCGACCGGCAACGCCACATCGGCGAACTCGTTGATCTTGGCTGCCAACCGTTTGGCGAGGGTCACACCGCGAGTGGGGATACCCAGTAGGACGACCCGCTCACGTTCGGCGGGATCGTCGAGAGCCGTCTTCTCGATGATCTGATGGGCGATCCGGGAAATGGTGCGGCCGACGTCCGCCGCAGACAACAATTCCCGGTCGGTACCTGAAGAGCCCATGAGGTGACTCTGACCTCCTTCTCCGCCTCTCTGGACGGATCGTTAAAGGACGTCGAACTGCACGGCAGCTTAGCAGGCCGCAAACCTGCGGCCCGCGACGGTCACCGCGCAGAGTCACTCAGGACGGCGTCCAGTTCGGTTCCCTTTGTCTCGGGTAGCAGCACGGTCGAGATGATGCTGACGACGACGAACGCCGCCATCATCGCCCCAACAGCCCAGCTCCCCAGCGTGGCCACCAAGACTCCGGCGACCAACGGCGGAATCGCCCCGCCCACGATGCCTGCCAGGTTGAACGCGAGACCCGCGCCGGTGTAGCGGTAGCGGGTGGCGAAGATCTCAGGCAGGAATGACCCGATGGGGCCGTAGGACAGGCCGAAGATGCAGAAGATGCCGGCGATCGCCACCGCGAAACCCACCGGGGAGCCGGAGTCGATCAGCGGCATCACCACGAACGCCCAGGGCAACGCGAGCCCGAAGCCGGCGAGGATGACGCGGCGCCGGCCATAGCGGTCGCAGAGCACCGCCGAGATCGCCGAGAACGCCATGAGTGCGACGCCGGCGAGCACCCCGACGCCGAGGATCAGGCTGCGCGGGTGCCCGACGCGGGTGCTGGCGTAGCTCATCAGGTAGGTGCCGCCGAGGAAGCTCATGGTGAAGATGCCCACCATGCATCCCGCCGCGAGGGCCACCTGTTTGGTCTGGGTGCGGAACAGCTCGGCCAGCGGCGCCTTGGGCACCCCACCGGCCACCTGCTCGCGGGCGAAGACGGGCGTCTCGTCGATGCTCAATCGCACATACAGCGCCACGATCAGCAGGACAGCGCTGAACAGGAACGGCAGCCGCCAGGCCCAGTCCAGGAACATCGCGCTCTTCTCACCGATGGTCACACTGACGATGAAGACCACCAGGTTGCTCACCGCGAGCCCGGCGCCCGCGCCGAGCTGGGTGAACATCCCGTACATGCCGCGCTTGCCGACTGGCGCGTACTCGGCGCTCAGTAGCGCCGATCCCGCCCATTCCCCGCCGACGGCGAAGCCCTGCAACAACCGGAGCACCAGCAGGATGATCGGTGCGGCGATACCGATCGTCGCGGCGCTGGGCACCAATCCGACGCAGACGGTCGACAGACCCATGATCAACAGGGTCGCGATCAGAGTCTTCTTGCGGCCCAATCGATCTCCGAAATGACCGAATACCGCGGCACCGATCGGACGGGACAGGAAGGCGACCGCGAAGGTTCCCAGTGACGAGATCGTGGCCATCGTCGACCCCATGTTCGGGAAGAAGACGTGAGGGAAGATCAACGCAGCGGCGGTGCCGTAGATGTAGAAGTCGTAGAACTCGATCGCCGTGCCGACGAAGCTGGCGAACGCCACCCGCCGCATCGGGTTGGGCTCGGCGCCGGGTGCCGGGCTCGGTTCGTTCTCGACCTGGTCCTGCTGGGTCATGGGCCTCTTCTCACGCCGTGTTCGCCAGAGAAGTATCACCCAATCCACGGCGGAACTTGTCGGGAACGCACGGTGAGACGCCACGGGCGGGCGGTCGCCCGCTAGCCTGGCGCGGGTGAACCTCGACGGCAATCAGACGTCCATCCGTGAGGCCATCGACGCCGGGCTGCTGGCCGGCGCGGTCACCCTGGTGTGGCAGGCGGGCCAGGTCCTGCAGGTGAACGCACTCGGTCACCGCGATGTCGACGCCGGGTTGCCGATGCAGCGCGACACCATCTTCCGGATCGCCTCGATGACGAAGCCCGTGACGGTGGCGGCGGCGATGGCGCTGGCCGAGGAAGGCAAGCTGGCCCTGAACGAGCCGGTGACGAAGTGGCTGCCGGAGCTGGCGGACATGCGGGTGCTGCGCGAACCCCGCGGACCGCTGGACCGCACCGAGCCCGCGCGCCGGCCCATCACGTTCGACGACCTGATGACCCACCGCAGTGGCCTGGCCTACGTGTTCTCGGTGCTGGGTCCGCTCGCGTCGGCGTACGGAAAGTTGTCGCTGCGGCAGGATCAGGACCGTTGGCTGACCGAGGTCGCCAAGCTGCCGCTGGCCCACCAGCCCGGCGAGCGCATCACCTACAGTCACTCCACCGACGTGCTGGGAATCGCGCTGTCCCGGATCGAGGGCAAACCGCTGTCCCAGGTGCTGTCCGAGCGCATCTTCGGCCCTCTCGGCATGGCCGACACCGGCTTCTCCGTCGACGCGGCCGGTCGACGGCGCGCGGCGACGATGTACCAGCTCACCCCCGACAACAAGCTGACCCACGACGTGATGGGTCCCGCGCCGATCACCGATCCCCCGTTCTGCACGGGTGGCGCCGGGCTGTTCTCCACTGCCGACGACTATCTGAAATTCGCCCGGATGTTGTTGGCGGGCGGCACGGTCGACGGCGTGCGCGTGCTGTCCGAGGAGTCGGTCCGCGTGATGCGTACCGACCGGCTCACTGCCGAACAGAAGCAGTTTCAGTTCCTCGGAGCACCGTTCTGGATCGGGCGGGGCTTCGGTCTGAACCTGTCGGTGGTGACCGATCCGGAGAAATCGCGCATGGTGTTCGGCCCGGGCGGGCTGGGTACCTTCAGCTGGCCAGGCGCCTACGGCACCTGGTGGCAGGCCGACCCCTCGGCGGATCTGATCCTGATCTACCTGATCCAGAACCATCCGAACCTGTCGGTGGACGCCGCCGCCGTCAGCGGCAACACGTCGACGGCGAAACTCCAGACCGCACAACCCAGATTCGTCCGCCGCACGTATCAGGCACTCGAGATCTAGTCCTGAGCCGGCTGCGCGTTCGAGTCTCCTTCGTCTGTGCCGGCCTTGTCCGCGCCGGTGAGCTTCTTGACCGCCCTGTCGACGTGGGTGCCGAGGTCGTTCACCGCGGTCCGTAGCCCAGTACCGGAATCCTTGAGTCCTGCCCGGATTTTGGTGTGTCCACCGACGACACCGGGCGCCACCTTGTTTCCGCCTTTGGTCGAGTTCGCCAGCCGGTCGACGAGTTTGGGCGTGCGAGGAGCACGAGGTTCGTCCACATCGTGTGGTGCGGTGTCGAGGGTGACGGCGTCGGCCTGCTCGATCTCGGTGCTGTTCACCTCGACACCCGACTTCAATTGCTGCACAAAGGGTTGCGACTGACTCGGGTACACGGCGTTGTAGACCGCGACCTGCAGCTTCTGAACCTGCCGAACCACGGGCATGATCAACCCCTCGTCGACCGCATCACCGATGTCGGGATCGCCGCCGATCGGTGCGGGAAGGCCGTTGTTGAGCCCGATTCCGACGATCACCGGCAGCGTGAAGATCGGCTGTACCACTTCGTTCGCCAGCACGATCCGCACCGAATCGACCAGCGGTACGCCGTCCATCACATCCTTGACGACATCCAGCGGCGCGCCGATCAGATCGATCGCCTGCCCGGCTCCGGCGGCGACCGCCAACACCAGCACATCCCCAAGGCCGATGTGCGCCAGGGATTGGACTTCCGCACCTGTCACGGCGACGATCAGGTTCGCGGCGCCGTTGGCCGTACCCACTATGCCTGTGCGCAGGTGGACGACGGTGTCGTAGAACGCTTGATCCAACGGCAGTGAGCCGCCGGCGATATCGTCCAGTTGTCCCACAACCGCGGCCAACGCCTGAGGGCCCGAGCTGAGCAGGAGCTGGAGTGCTTGGGCCGCCGCTGCCAGATCCGGAATACCCAGCGTCGTCAACTGCAGCTGCGCATGATCGACGATGCGCGGTGCCGCTACGTGCACATCCGGCACGGCCTGCGGTGGCGCCAGGAGCGGGCTCATTGCGATGACGCCTGCCCCCGTGAGGGCGATTCCAGTGGTGACATATGGACGAAGTACCGAATACACGCTGCCCCCTGAGGTCGTTGAGACGATGTGACGCCGACGGAATCCTGTCCGCAGGCAGGGGGTGCGGGCTGGGGTAGTTCACTACCCCACTTCGGTTCGCCGACTCGACATTCACCTCATGGGCGCTGCGCGGCCGCCAGTTTGGCCTCGGCGATCCGGTAGAGACCGTCGAGTGCGGAGTCTTCGATGCTGAGGTATTCGCACACGACATCGCGTGCGACCCCGGCGTCGCGCAGGCGTAGGGCCAGCGAGTACGGCAATGGCAGTGCTCGCAGTGCCTGCTCGCGTACCTCGCCCTCGTCGGCCATGCGATTCAGGATGCGACGGTCCAGCCGAACCGGAGCGAGTAGCCAGATACTCGAATCAGCGGTGCCGTCGAGGCAGGAGCGCGATCAGCTCGGCCCGGGTGGATACCCCGGTTTTCGCCATGGCGCGGTAGATGTGTCCCTCGACGGTGCGCACGGACAACCGCAACCGCTCGGCGATGGCCCGGCTGGACAGCCCCGCGCCGATCAGCATGGCGATCTCGCGTTCCCGGTCGGTCAACGGCAGGCGTTCCGCGGCGGCGAGCAGCGCGGGCGTGGCCGCACCGCCGCAGGACTCCCCCAGCGCGGTGGCTCTGGCCGCCGACGCCATCGCCGAGCCGCGCATGTCTTTGCGGCGGTACGCCGCGGCCGCCAAACCCGCTGCGTCAGCCGCCGCCACCAGATCTCCGAAATTCTCGAATTCGATTGAGACCGTTGCCAACCCATCTCCGTCGTCGCGGGCGAGGGCACGTGACAGCGCGGCGGCGGCACGAACCCGCGGCCCCTCGACCAGACCGGTCAGCTCGTCGAGCCGGTGTGTGCGTGAATGGTCACCGAACTGCGCCGCGATCTGTAGGCACCACCCTTCGGCGGCCAGTTGCCCGTTGGCCCCGGCGGTGTCGGCCGCGGCGTGCGCGATCTCGACGGCCTCGGATACCGCGCCCTGGGTCGCGGCGACCCAGGCCCGGACCAGCGTGTGCTCGTAGGCGAGATAGCGCCAGCTGGCGTGGCGGCATTCGTCGAGTTCGGCCAGGGCGGTGTCGCCTGCGAGACCCCGGATGGCAAGTGCGGTGACCCGGGGCAGGTGAAAGCGGTAGCCGAACCCGTTTGTCTCCCCGGCGGCCCGCATCATCTCGACCGCCGGATCCAACAGTTCGGCCGCGGCTCCGAGGGCGCCGGCGCCTGCGGCGGCACGACCTGCCAGTGCGGCAGCGAACAGTGGTGCCGCGCCGGGCCGCTCGGCGGCTCGCCGGCTCAGCTGCTCGGCCTCCTCACGCGCCTCACGGATCCGCCCGGCCAGCAGCAACGCACCGATGTGGGCGTCGGCGATGACGAATCGGGTGTGCGCCGCATCAAACGAATTGTCCGTGATGCGATACCCGGCGTGCGCCGCCGTGACGGCCTCGTCGGCGCGGCCGGCATCACCACCCGATGCGGCCACCGCCCATGCGGTCACCGCCCCCACGATGGCGGGCAGAGCGTCCAGATCCAGTCCGTCGGAAGCTGCGCCGGCCCGTTCAGGATCGCCCATCGCAGCCCAGTACACGGTGTAGAACGCGTCGATGGCGGCACGGGACTCTGCCGGGATGCCGACCGCCGCATCGTCGATGTGCCGCTTGGCGCCCGTCGGGTCGGCGAGCGACCACAGCATGTTCGAGGCCCGCAGGAACGCCAGCCGGGCCCGCCCGTCGTCGGTGAGCTCGGAGGTGTCGATGGCGTCGAGCACGGCGTCCGATTCCTCGCCCCGGCTGAGCCACGACAAGGCATGAGCTCGGATGAATTTCGCCTCCGCGTCCGCGCCCGCCGCGATTGCCCCCTGCGCCAGCCGGTCGGCCAGGGCCAGATCGGACAACCACACCGCGCCCTGCGCGGCGCGGGTCAGCAACTCGGGATCGGGCGGTAGATCCGAGTCGAGCATCAGCGTGGCCCGCCGGACCACCACCCGCATGGCATCGCGGTCCTCCCGATCCCCGAGGGCGTTCGCCACCAGCCCCCGCAGCCGACGCAATCGAGAACCCGGCACCCGGTTGCGTCGCACCTCCGCGTACAGCGGATGGGCGACACGAACCTCGCGGTCGGCGGAATCGATGGTGATCAGCCCCCGCGACTCGGCGGCAGCCACTGAATCGGCATCGGTGATCGCGGTCAGCCGGTCCAACTGAATCGGCTCGGCCACCGCCAGGACATCGACGACTTCGCTCACTGCCGGCGGCAGCGCGCCGATCCGTGTCTCGATCAGTTCGACCAATCCGGGTGGCATCACCGGGTCTCCGGTCCACTGCCAGGATCCGTCCCGGCAGGCAAGGCGGCCTTGAGCGACTTCCTGTTCGACGATGTTGCGCAGGTAGAGCACGTTGCCCCTGGTGAGGCGCCACAACCGTTGCGCTGCATCGGCATCGAGAGGTCCACCGAGCGCGGCCGCCAGCAACTGGGCCGACTCGTCACGGGACAACGGCTGCAGGTCCAGCCGCTCGAACCGGCCACGGTCACAAGCCGTCAGCACCTCGGCCGGTACCGGCGTACCGGTACGCACTGTCAGCAGGAGCTTGGCGGCCCGGCGCTGCACGATCTGCTGCAACACGAAACCCGACAGGCCATCGAGCAGGTGCGCGTCGTCGACACAGACCAGCACCGGCCGGCCGTCAGAAGTGGAGGTCAGGCCCTCGAGTACCCGGCCCACCAGCGCCACGCTGTCGGCGTCCGAGGTTCCCACCCATCGCGCGAACGTCCCCAGCGGCAGGGCGCGGGCCGCTGATGTCCCGACCGTCCAGCGGGTTTCGTAGCCGTCGCCGCCCGCCGTCGAGAGCGCCTCACGGGCGATACGGCTCTTGCCGACCCCGGCGGTCCCGTAGATCACGATGCCGGACAGGTCGGTGGAGTCCAGCGCGGCGTCGATCAGCCGGGTCTCCTCCAACCGCCCCGTCAGCGGCCAAGCGAGTCGCACGCATCGAGATTAGGCCCAGGACCGGTCGTTAGCAGCGTTAACGACGAACTTCCACACTGCCGGCATGCGGGCCGACCCGATGCCTGGTCAGCGGCCCGTCGTCCCGTCGATCAGTTCGCGCAGAATGTCGGCGTGACCAGCGTGGCGGCCGGTCTCTTCGATCATGTGGGTGAGCGCCCAGCGGACAGTGGGCGCGGACCGTCCCGAAGGCGACCGGGGAACCGGCGCCCCGAGGTCGGTACAGCCGTCGAGCACCTCGTTGGCGCGCTCGACGGCGTCCCGGTAGCGGGCCACCACATCGGCAACGGCGTCCGACGGGTCGACCGTGAATGTCGCCGGCCAGTCGGTGACGTCGTCACCGAGAAAAATCCACCGTTCGACGTTGGTCAGGTGATTCAGCAGGCCGAGCAGCGTTGTGCCCGATGGCACCGGCGACGACCGGGCCATCGGTTCGGGCGCACCGTCGACCTTCGCGGCGATCGATGTGCGGAGGTAATCGAGAAACCCCCGGAGAACCTCGGTTTCGGTGTTCGCGGTCCGCGGCGGCGGATTATCGTGCCTCCTGCGCTGGTCTGTGTGCACGATGCCCAGTATCAGCGCGGCCGCGCCCTACGGCACGGATCTTGCTGTCCGGGCAAATGCGGCTCAGCCGGCGAGGGCCTGGCGCGCATACGCCCGGACGTCGGCGTCACTGTCCTCCAGCGCCACGGTCAGGGCCTGCCGCGCGGTCGATTCCGAATTCGCCCACCGGCTCAGGCTCAGCACCGCGGCCTTGCGCACGTCGAGATGCTGGTCGTCGAGCGCCCGCGTCAGGGTAGGTACCGCCACCTCCGGAAGGGCCCCGGCCAACGCCCGGGCTGCGCCCTGACGGATCTGCCAGGCCGACTCGGTGAACGCCTTCTCGACGCTGACCACGTCGTCGTCGGTGCAGCCGACGGCGCCGAGCGAAGCCAGGGCCGCCGCCCGGACCAGCGGGTCGGGGTCGTCCAGGGCCACGCGCACCGCATCGGCACCGGCGCGCAGGGTGGCCAGCCCACCGACCGCGGCGATCCGCACTTCCCGGTTCTCGTCGGAGGTGGCGGCCGCGACCCCGGCGTCGTCGTCGACGGACACGAGGGCCCGGACCGCCTCGATCCGTACCCGGTGGTCGGCATCGGTCGATGCCACCCGGTACGCCTGGCCGTTGCCGACGCGTCGGGAGCTCAGCAGATACACCGTGACGGCCCGCACCACCGGGTCTGCGGAGTGCAGTCGGTCGGCGAAAGCCTCCGGATCGGGAAGGACCTCGACGAGTTCACGTACCGCGTCAGCGGTTTCGCGCCGCACTCCGGCGTCGTCGTCGGCCAATGCGGCCACCAGCGCGGGTTGGTAGCCGTCGGGCAGATGCTCGACGAGGGTGGCGACCGCGGTTCGGCGCACGCCGGCATCCGCATCGGCCAGGTAGGCGCTCAGATCCTCCAGTGCGGGCTCCTCCAGTGCCAGGACCGCGGCGATACGCGGTGACGGAGGCTGCCCGGACCCGGCGTCGCGGACCCTGGAGCGTTCGGCGGCGGGCGCGCGGCCCCCGTGCAGGTGAGGCTGTTCGACGGCGGTCACCGGGTCTTGCGAAGTCAGATGGTCCAGCTCTGGCACCGCGACGAAATACGGTGCCACCGGCCGCTTCACGAACTTCATCGCCCCGTCGGCGTCCTTGTAGAGGTTGAGGTGATAGCGCCATTGCGCATCGTCGCGCTCCGGCAGGTCAGCCCGTTCGTGGTACAGCCCCCAGCGTGATTCGGTCCGGGTCAGCGAGGAACGGGCGGCCATCTCCGCGCAGTCTCGGATGAAGGACACCTCTGCCGCACGCATCAACTCGTGCGGTGTGCGCGCCCCGATGCCCTCGACCTCGGTCGCCATCCGCTCGAAGGTCTGCACTGCGATCGACAGCTTGGTGGCGGTCTTCGGCGGTGCCACATAGTCGTTGACGAACCGCCGCAGCTTGAATTCGACCTGCGGTTGCGGCGGGCCGTCCGGGTGGCGCAGCGGACGGTAGATGAGCTCGTGCGCGTCGGCCACCTGGTCGGCCGGAAGGTCAACCGGTGCAGCCACGTCCGAAAGGGTCGACGCGGCATGTTCGCCGGCGAGATCACCGTAGACGAAGGCGCCGATCATGTAGTTGTGCGGCACACACGCCAGGTCCCCGGCCGCATACAGTCCGGGAACCGTGGTGCGGGCATGCTCGTCCACCCACACCCCGGATGCGGAATGACCTGAGCACAAACCGATCTCGGAGATGTGCATCTCGATATCGTGGGTGCGGTAGTCGTGCCCGCGATTGGCGTGGAACGTTCCCCGGGTGGGTCGTTCCGTGGTGTGCAGGATGTTCTCCAGGGTGGTCAGCGTTTCATCCGGCAGATGGCTGACCTTCAGGTAGATCGGCCCCCTGGCGGATTCGATCTCCTCCTTGACCTCGGCCATCATCTGACCCGACCAGTAGTCGGAGTCGACGAACCGCTCCCCCAACGCATTGACCTGGTATCCGCCGAATGGGTTGGCCACATACGCACACGCCGGACCGTTGTAGTCCTTGATCAGCGGATTGACCTGGAAGCACTCGATTCCGGATAGCTCGGCCCCGGCGTGGTAGGCCATGGCGTAGCCGTCACCGGCGTTGGTGGGGTTCTCATAGGTGCCGTACAGATACCCCGAGGCGGGCAGCCCAAGGCGGCCGCAGGCACCCGTGGACAGGATCACGGCCTTGGCCGCCACGGTGACGAATTCCCCGGTGCGGGTGTTGAATGCGGCCGCACCAACGGCCCTTCCGCCTTGGGTCAGCACGCGCACCGGCATGAACCGGTTCTCGATGCGGATCTTCTCGCGCATCGAGCGTTGCCGCAGCACCCGATACAGCGCCTTCTTGACGTCCTTGCCCTCTGGCATCGGCAGCACGTAGGAGCCGGAGCGGTGCACGCGCCGCACGGCATACTCACCGTGCTCGTCCTTCTCGAACTTCACGCCGTACCGTTCCAGCCGCTGCACCATGGCGAATCCACGGGTCGCGGTTTGATAGACGGTGCGCTGGTTGACGATTCCGTCGTTGGCCCGGGTGATCTCGGCGACGTAGTCCTCGGGCTCGGCCTTGCCGGGGATGACGGCGTTGTTGACGCCGTCCATGCCCATCGCCAACGCACCGGAATGCCGCACGTGGGCCTTCTCCAGCAGCAGCACCTGGGCACCGTTCTCGGCGGCGGTCAACGCCGCCATCGTGCCCGCGGTGCCGCCGCCGATCACCAGTACGTCGCAGTCGATCCGGATCGCGTTTGAAACATCGGGAATCTCGGTCAGTTCGGTCATCGTTGCTCCAGGGCGGCAATGATCTCGGCGCGCAGCGCGGATCGTTCGGGATGGTCGGTTCTGGGCTGGGCCACCTCGATCAGGGCACGTAACGGCTGTCCGGCGCGACCGAGCACCGCAACGCGGTCACCGAGGGTGAGGGCTTCATCGACGTCGTGGGTGACGAACACGATCGTCGTCGGATGCGCGCGCCAGGTGTCGATCAACAGCCGCTGCATGGCCGCCCGGGTCTGGGTGTCCAGCGCGGCGAACGGCTCGTCCATCATCACCGCACGCGGTGCACCGGCCAGGCCGCGGGCCAGCTGCACCCGCTGCCGCATGCCGCCGGACAGGTTCTTCGGCAGGAAGTCGGCGAACCCGGCCAGTCCGACCTCGTCGATCCAGCGATCCGCCCGCTCGCGACGCGTCGCTTTCGGCTCGCCGCGCAACTGCAGGGCCAGTTCGATATTGGACCGCACCGTGCGCCACGGCAGCAGCGCGCTGTCCTGGAACACCATGCCGCGGTCGCGCGAGGTGGTGGTGACCGGGTCACCGTCGGCCAGCACCCGGCCACCGTCGGGTCGCAGCAGTCCGGTCAACGCACGCAACAACGTGGACTTGCCGCAGCCCGACGGACCGGTGAGCACCAGGATCTCACCTGGCTCGACGGTGAGGCTCAGGTTGTCGATCACCGGAGCACCGGTGTAGGACAACCGGATTCGGTCAAGTTCCAATCTCATCCCGGAGGCGGTGGCGGTCGCGGTGGGACTCATCGCGTCGACTCCTCACCACGCGGCAGCCAGCGGGTGGCCCGGCGGCCGATCAGTTCGACCGCCGCGGCGGTCACGAAACCGAGGACACCGATCGTGATGATGCCGACGAACACGTCGGGATAGTTCAGCACCGTGTACGCCTGCCAGGTGCGATAGCCCACACCGAGACGGCCCGAGATCATCTCGGCCGAGACCACGCAGATCCAGGCCACTCCCATGCCGACCGAGAGCCCGCCGAACAGCCCGGGCAGGATGCCGGGGAGGACGACCTGGCGCAGCACGTCGAGGCGACCGCCACCGAGGGTGCGCACCGAGTCCTCCCAGATGGTCGGCAAGGCGCGCACCGCATGCCGGACGCTGACCATGATCGGGAAATAGGCGGCCAGGAACGTGATGAACACGATTCCCGCCTCGTCGCTGGGGAACAGCAGGATCGCCACCGGCACCATGGCGATCGCCGGGATCGGCCGGGCCAGTTCGGTGAGCGGGCCGAAGATGTCGGCGAACAAGGCGGTGCGCCCCAACAGGATTCCGGTGATCACGCCGACGACCGCGGCGATCCCGAACCCGGTGAGAATCCGGATCAGCGACTGACCGAGATCCAGCCAGTACTCCGGTGCGCCCAGCCGATTAACCAGGGCGGCGGTGATCTCGGTGACCGTGGGCAGGGTGTCGAACCGTAGGCCCAGTCGCACGTCGTTCGCGGTCAGCAACTGCCACAGGACGATTGCGCTGACCACCGACGCCAGCCGGACCAGACGATGCGGCCAGACCGAAGGCGCGGGCCGGGCGCGCTCGGTCTCGGGTACGGCTGAGAGTTCGGTGGCCGTGACCGGGACGGCGTCGGTGGTGGTCATACCGCACCCGCCAACGCTTGCCGGTAGTCCACGATCGCGGCGCCGGGATGCGCGGCGGTGTAGCGTTCGGCGCCGGCCTGGGTGCCGAACGGAAGGTATCCCTCGGCGCCGCCTGCGGGCAGGCGCACCCACACGGACTTGTCGGCGAACCACCGGGTGCCGAACTCGGCGTCGGAGATGTAGGCGGCGCGGATTTTCTTGCCGTCCCCTTCAGCCTGGCGGATCGCCTTGAGCAGGCAGACCGGCGTGGCGGCCGCGGTGGTGGTGTCCGATCCGTCGAGCCAGAGTTCGCCTGCGGTGGCGGGATTGTCGACGGCGGTCTGGCACACCGGGTCGGTGCCGCTCAACGCCGAAGGGTTGGCGCTCGAGTTCAGCGCCTTGTCGTAATCCTGGCCGCGAGCGGAGTACGCGGCCCGCAGCGGACCGTCCTGCACGAAACCGGCCACGTCGAGGTCGGCAAAGTTGTCGATCGACTTCAGATAGGGCACATCGCCTTTGAGCGCGGCTACCAGCGAAGGCTTGAGCGTGGTGTCGAACGAGGTGCCGCCCGGCCCGTTGTAGAGGTAGACGACCTCCTGCGGCAGACCGCTGCCCTCGGCCACCACGCGGGCCGCCTCCAACGGCTTGGTGTTGAGGAAATCGGTGGCATCCAGCTGCGCCTGGAGGAACGCGTCGAGCACCTCCGGGTGCTCAGCCGCATACGCCCTGCGCACCACCACGCCGTGCAAGGTCGGGTAGTTCAGTTCGGCCCCGTCGTACAACAGCTTGGCCTTGCCCTGATGGACCAGCAGGCCCGGCCAGGCCACGAACTGCGAAAGCGCCTGGACCTGACCGGATTCCAGCGCGGAAGCACCGACCTGAGGTTGCTGGTTGAGCACCTCCACACCGGTCTTGGCATCGACGCCGGCCTTGCCGAGGGCCTGCACCAGCATGCCGTGGCCCGCCGAACCGACGCTCGCCGAGACCTTCTTTCCCGCCAGATCGGTCAACGACTTGGCCGGCGAATCAGGTGCCACCACAACCATGTTCAGCGCGCCCTTCGGGTTGTACCCGGTGACCGAAACGATCTCGGTCTTGGCGCGTTCGTTGGCCTGGGTCTTGGATCCGTTGATGAGCATCGGGTAGTCGCCCATCGAGCCGATGTCGATCTTCTCCGCCACCATCTGCGCGGTGATCGGGGCGCCGGTGTCATAGTCCTGCCACGTCACGTTGTACTTGGTGCCGGTGCGGGTGGTGATGTCGGCCAGCCGGCGTTCCAGATACCCCTGGGCGCGCAGCAACGTGCCTGCGGTGACGGTGTTGATGGTCTTGGACTGGTAGCCGACGACGACGTCGACAGTGTCGGCAGACTTCGTCGCCGAATCGAGAGAGCATCCGGCCGCGGCGAGGGTCAGACCGGCGGTCAGGGCGATCAGGGCTGTTTTCACTTGGGTCCTCTAGCGGATGAGGTAGGGCATGTTGACGGTGACGGCGCCGGTGGGACAGCGGGCCGCACACGGGCCGCAGTACCAGCACTCGTCGACATGCATGAAGGCCTTGCCGTTGGCGGGGTTGATGGCCAGCGAATCGAGCGGACACACGTCGACGCACAATGTGCAGCCCTCGATACACAGGGACTCGTCGATGGTCACCGGGACATCGGCGCGTTGATTGACCAGCGTCATGCATCTCTCCTAGTGAGGTTGCCGCGCATGGTGATTCGATCACCACGCATCCTGATGTACTCCAGGTCGACGGGCGTACCGTCGTCCAGACTCGTGAGCCGTTCGGCCATCAGCAGTGCCGATCCGGCCGGCACCTGCAGCGTCGCGGCGGTATGGGGATCGGCCGAGACGGCCTCCAACGCAAGGCTCGCCCCGCCCAGGCGGTGCCCGCTGACCCGTTCGATGAGCGCGAAGATGTCGTTGCTCTCCAGCGCGTGACCGATGACCTGCTCGCCGATCTCGGGGGCCAGGTACGTCAGATCCAGCGACAGCGGTAGATCGGCGAGATAGCGCAGTCTCTCGATGAACACCACCTGGGCGCCTGGTTCGAGGGCGAGCTTGCGGGCGACCGCGGGCGGGGCCGAGAGCCGCTGCACGGCACGGACTTCGTTGCGGACGTCGCCGTAGTCCTTGAAGGTCTCCTTCAGCCCCACCAACGCGTCGAGACCGTGGTCGTACTTGCGGGCCGCCACATGCGTGCCCACCTTGGTGCCGCGGTCGATCAGGCCTTCGGTCTTTAGGACGGCAAGCGCTTCCCGGATGGTGTTGCGGGACACGAAGAACTCGGCGGCCAACTCCGCCTCCGGCGGTAGGGCGCCGGCATACGTGCCCTCGTAGATCTGATGACGCAGCACATCGGCCACCTGGCGGGCCTGATCGGCACGCGCGCGGCGACTCGGCAGCGATACGGGATGAGCTTCGGGCTGCGACACGCACTCAAGGTAAATGCCATTTCAGGGCCGTCGCAGTGCGGCCGATACGCCGTCGACGCAGGTTAACCGATTGCGCCGCCGACCAAAGTGCCGTACCTGGCGAAACCGCCGCACCGGCCGGTATTACGCCACCTCGGCCCGGACCAGAATTTACAAATCGCGATGATCGAAACTCGTTGCGCCGGCTGCAAAAAACTTTGGCCTCTTTGGCCTCTCCAGTCACAATCTGAGGATTCTTGTCAGCGTGTCGAACTAGTGTTCGAATCATGGTGATGGCGGGAGTGGTGCAGGGCCGGGACGTGGTGCAGACCGCGCTGGCCGGCCACCGCGCCGCGACCGCAGCGCTGCTCGATGTCGATTTCACCGGGTTGGACACCGCGGAGTTGTTGACACTGCAGTCCGCGCGCGAACAGCTCGCCCGCACCGAGGCGATGATCGATCACCGGATCCAAGCCGCCCTGATGGCGCAGGCCACCCCGCACGAGATCGGCGGGAAATCCTTCAAAGACGTACTGGCCACCCGGATGCGGATCAGCACCAAAGAAGCCGCCCGCCGGGTGGCCGCCGCCGCCGCTCTCGGACCGCGCTACGCCATCGGCGGCGAGGTGCTCGACCCGCTGTTTCCCGCGTGTGCCGCCGCGCTGGGCGCCGGGGCGATCAACACCGACCACATCACGATCATCCGCGACACCGTGGCCAAGGTCGAAAAATACGTCAGCACCGCCGAACTCGGCCAGATCGAATCCGACCTGGTCGCCGCCGCCACCCGCGACACCCCCGAAACGCTGAAAGCCGCCGCCGACAAACTGCTCTATCTGCTCAACCAGGACGGCGACTCACCCGATGTCGCGGCGCATCTGCGGGGGTTGCGGATCGGCACACAGGACGCCGACGGGCTGGTGCATGTCCAGGGCTGGCTGGACCCTGAGACCGCGGCGTATCTGACCACGGTCACCGGCGTCTGGGGTGCGCCGGGCCTCAACAATCCGGCCGATCCCGAACCGGTCCACAACCCCACACCCAACCCACTCGACGACCCACCCGACGAAGTCGCGCGCGAGACCGACACCCCCGACACTTCCCAGGCCCCCGACGCTTCCGAGGCCAGTGCCGCGCCCGCCGGCGCCGACGTCGAGGCCGCCGAACCCGAACCCGAAGCCTCCAAGGCCGACGCCCCCTATGAGCAGGCCCCAGCCCAGCAAGCCGAACAAGCCCAGCAGGCCGCCGCCGACCGGGACACCCGGACCCAAGCCCAACGCAACCACGACGCCCTCAAAGTCGCGCTACGCGAAGTGCTGATGTCCAAACGACTCGGCCGCCACGGCGGCCTGCCGGTCACCGTGGTCGTGTCCACCACCCTGGCCGAACTGGAAGCCGGCGCCGGCATCGCCGTCACCGGCGCGGGCCTGCGGATGCCGATGAACGACCTGATCCGATTGGCATCACACAGCTTTCACTACCTCACCGTCTACAAACGCCACACCGCCGAACCGCTGTACCTGGCCCGCACCAAACGATTGGCCACCACAGCCCAACGCCTGCTGCTCTACAACCGCGACCGCGGCTGCACCCGCCCCGGATGCACCGCCGCGGCCGACCGCTGCGAAGTCCACCACGCCCGAGCCGACTGGCAACACGGCGGCCACACCGACGCCCCCGACCTCGCCCTGGGCTGCGGACCCGACAACCGCCTGGTCGGACTCGGCTGGACCACCACCATCGACCCCGACACCGGCCGCATCCACTGGCACCCACCACCCCTGATGAACACCGGCCAAGACACCCTCAACCACCACTTCCACCCCGAAGAACTACTGATCTCTCCGGAAGAAACGGACGACGGCTAGCCCCTGGCTCACCGCTAGATCGTCGTGTGGCTGAGCCCCATTGGCCGCACTCCTCAACGCGGCTCGTCCCTCACCGCTAGATCGTCGTGCGGCTGAGCCCCATTGGCCGCACTCCTCAACGCGGCTCGTCCCTCACCGCTAGATCGTCGTGCGGCTGACCGTCACCGGGATGCCATTGAGCGCACCGTTCCCCGACGGCTCGTCGATGAAGTCGGGCAGAGACAAGATGTTGGTGTTGACCCCGGGCGACGCGTTCGCGACACCGAGCCGTGTGCCGGGCAGGCCGTGGCCCCAGCCGTGGGGCATCGACACCACCCCGAGCTTGATCGCGTCGGTCACCTCGACCGGCACCACGATCGTCCCGGCCCCCGAGGCCACCTCCGCGTTGTCGCCGTCGGCGATTCCCCGCGATGCGGCATCCTGACTGTGCATCAGCAGCGTGCATCGGTCGCGCCCCTTCATCAGGGAGCCGACGTTGTGGAGCCAGGAGTTGTTGGACCGCAGGTGCCGCCGGCTCACCAACACCAATTCGTCGGGGGCCCGGTCGAGCCGCTCGGCCAGCCGTGGCAGGTCGTCGAGCAGATACTGCGGCGCCAGCCGGATCTTCTGGTCGGCGGTACCCAGCACCTCGGGAACGCGGGGCACCATGGGGCCGAAGTTGATTCCGTCCGGATGGGCCTTGAGCTTGTCCAGCGTCAGGCCGTCGGGGTTCTCACCGTAGCGGTCGCCGAACGCGGCGGTCCGTAGCGTCAGATCGAGCATGCGTTCCGGTCCGCCGTGATCGTAGTGCTTACGGATCTCGGCACCGTCGAGCCCTTGGGTGAAGCACAGGTAGTCGAACCAACCGTCGTCGAGCGCGGCGATGTCGACGTCCTCGGCCGGAGTGCCGGTGCACAACCCGGTCAGCCGGATGAGGATCTCCCACTCCTCCGGCGCCTCGGGATCCTCACGATGGAACACCGGCGGCGAGTACCGGGCAAAGCTGTTGATCGCCGCACCCAGCAACAGGTCCGCGGAGTGCGGCTGCTCCAGAGCCGAGGCACCGGGCAGGATGACGTCGGCGTGCCGGGTGGTCTCGTTGAGCCACAGATCTACCGAGATCATCGCCTCCAGCTGCGGCAGCGCCTCGTCGAGCTTGTCGCCGCCGGGAGTGGACAGCACCGGGTTGCCTGCCACCGTGATCAGGGCCTTGATCTGCCCTTCGCCGGGGGTGGTGATCTCTTCGAGCATGCAGGACACCGGCACCTGCCCGAGTACCTCCTTGGCCCCGCGGACCCGGGTGCGGTACCGGCCGAAATTCGGCGCGCCGTCCTCCAGTCCTGGGATCGGCTGGCCGGTGATCGTCCATGCCGTCGGGGTGGCGAACATGGCGCCGCCGGCAGTGTCGAAGTGTCCGGTGACGATGTTGACCACATCCACCAGCCAGCTGGCCAGGCTGCCGAACTCCTGGTTACAGGTGCCGATCCGGCCGTAGACCACCGCACGCTGGGTACCGGCCAGTTCGCGGGCCAGCCCACGAATCCGCTCGGCGTCGATACCCGTTGCGGCAGAGACTCTTTCGGGCGACCATTCGACCACCGTCTGCCGCAGCGTCGACACCCCGTCGAGGTGGCGTTCCAAATCGCCGAGGTTGACCAGTCCCTCGTCGAACACGGTGTGGATGATTCCGAGCAACAGCGCAGCGTCGGTGCCGGGTGTGATCGGCAACCATTCGTCGGCCTTGGCGGCGGTCGCGGTGCGCACCGGGTCGATGACGATCACCTTGCCGCGCTTACGGATACCGGAGATGATGCCCATCACGTCGGGGGCGGCCAACAGCGAACCCTGCGAAGCCGCGGGGTTGGCGCCCATCACCACGAGCAGGTCGGTGCGCTGGATGTCCGGCGTCGGGAAGGCCCACCAACTGCCGTACATCAGGTGCGACGACAGGTTCTTGGGCCACTGGTCGATCGTTCCCGGCGAGTAGGTGATCGGCATGCCCGACAGGCCCAGCAGGATCGCCGAGTAGCGGGACAGCGAAAACGAGTGCGCCAGCGGATTTCCGGTGTACGCGGAGACCGCGCCGATGCCGTACTTCTCGATGACGGGTGCGAGCAGTTCGGTGCAACGCCGGAACGCGGTGTCCCAGTCGACCTCGTGCCACTGGCCGTCCACCTTGATCATCGGCCGGCGGATCCGGTCGGGATCGTCGTGCAGCGCGGCCAGCGACGCACCCTTCGGACAGATGTGCCCCGCACTCCACTCGTCGGACTTGTTCGGCCGAACGCTCGCCACCTTGCCGCCGGCGACCTGGATCTCCAAGCCGCACATGGCCTCACACAGCGGGCAGGCATGCAGATGCAGGCCGTCCTCGCCGACGTCCGCGATACTTCTCGGCTCGTGTCCCATCAGCGGCCTCCGGATGTCGGTGCGGGTGTCACCCCACACGTAACAACATCGTGACGCCGAACGGCACCGATGGTCCCGATGTCCGGGACGCTTCCCTATTGCTCGGGCCGGTCCTGCACCGCGCCCTGCACAGCCGCGGCGGCGGCGCGGATCTGCGGGGTCACCAGCATCACCTGGCCCAGCACCCCGTTGACGAATCCGGGCGACTCATCGGTGGACAGCTCTTTGGCGAGTTCGACCGCCTCGTCCACGGCGACGGGTTCGGGCACGTCCTCGGCATGAAGCAGTTCCCAGACCGCCACCCGGAGGATGGCCCGGTCGACGGCGGGCAGCCGCTCGAGCGTCCACCCCTGCAGATGCGCCGAGATGAGGTCGTCGATGTGCGCGGCGTGCTCGGTGACACCGCGCGCCACCGACACGGTGTACGGATTCAGCGGGGTGACGTCGGCCTGGTCCTCGGCCAGCGCGGCACGGCCGTCCGCCACCGCCTCCGGCGTCAGACCGCGCGCTTCGGCCTCGAACAGCAGATCCACGGCGCGCTTGCGGGCCTGGTGACGGCCCCGGTCACCACGGCGGTCAGGCATGGTCAGCCATTCACGCGGCCGAGGTAGCTGCCGTCGCGGGTGTCTACCTTGAGCTTGTCGCCGGTGTTGATGAACAGCGGCACCTGGATCTCGGCACCGGTCTCCATGGTGGCGGGCTTGGTGCCGGCGCTGGAGCGGTCACCTTGCAGGCCCGGCTCGGTGTGGCTGACGACGAGTTCGACCGAGACCGGCAGCTCGAGGTACAGCGGAGCGGACTCGTGGAAGGCGATCTGCACCGGCATGCTCTCCAGCAGGAAGTCGGACAAGCGGCCGACGAGCGCCTCGGACAGCGGATGCTGATTGAAGTCCTCGGAATCCATGAAGACGAAGTCGTTGCCGTCGCGGTACAGGTAGGTGGCGTCGCGGCGGTCCACGGTGGCGGTCTCCACCTTCACACCGGCGTTGTAGGTCTTGTCGACGACCTTGCCGGACACCACGTTCTTCAACTTGGTCCGCACGAAGGCCGGGCCCTTACCCGGCTTGACGTGCTGGAATTCGACGATCTGCCACAGCTGTCCGTCGATCTGCAGGACGAGCCCGTTCTTGAAGTCGGCAGTCGATGCCATGAGGGTGTAGCTCCTAAGCTTTTGTCACAAAATGGTCAGTTCCTTGGGGAACCGGGTAAGCAGGTCGGGTGCCGCCTCTCCGACGACCAGGGTGTCCTCGATCCGGACACCGCCGCGATCGGGCAAGTAGACACCTGGCTCAACGGTGACCGCAGAGCCAGCAAGCAGTGTACCGGCGGCAGCGGCATTGATTCCCGGCGCTTCGTGGATCTGCAGTCCGACGCCGTGTCCGAGGCCGTGGCCGAAGTTGTCACCGTAGCCGGCATCGACGATGACCTGGCGCGATGCGGCGTCGACGGAGCTCAGCGAAACCCCGGGAGCCAGCGCGTCACGGCCGGCCTGCTGCGCGGTGGCCACCAGGTCGTAGATGTCGTGCTGCCACTGGGCCGCGGGGCCCAGCACGAAGGTGCGCGTCATATCGGAGTGGTAGCCCTCCACCAGGGCCCCGAAATCGATCTTGACGAAGTCGCCCGCCGTCAGCACCGCGTCGGTGGGCCGGTGGTGTGGAATGGCCGAGTTCGCGCCGGTCGCCACGATCGTCTCGAAAGACGGCCCGTCGGCGCCGTGGTCGAGCATCAGCGCTTCCAGCTCGTTGCGCACCTCTCGTTCGGTCCGGCCGGGCCGCAGGCCACCTCGCTCCAGCAGATCGGTCAGCGCCGCGTCGGCAGCCTCGCAGGCCAGGCGCAGCATGGCGATCTCCCCGGCGTCCTTGATCTCGCGCAGGGCCTCCACGGCGCCCGCCGCGCGCACCCAGTCGACCGTGTCACCGGCCGCCTTCTTCAGCGCGGCGAACGCGTCAACGGTCACCACGTGACTCTCGAAACCCAGTCGCAGCGCCCCGCAGCGCGCCGCGCGCCCGGCCAGATGCGATCCGCAGGCGCGCTCGATCACCACCTCGGCGTCCGGGGACTGCTGCGCGGCCTGCGTCCGGTAGCGCCCATCGGTGGCCAGCACGGGAGTGACGTCCTCGGCGAGGATCAGCAGGGCCGCGTTGGAACCGGTGAATCCGGACAGATAACGCACGTTGACCAGGTCGGTTACCAGCATCGCGTCCAGGCCCGAATCCGCCAGCCGACGGCGCAGCCGCTCCCTGCGCTGGGAAATAGTCACGGTCTGTGACGCTACTCGCTACAGTGTGCCCCCATGAGCAAGTGGTTACTGCGCGGAGTGGTGTTCGCAACAGCGATGGTCATCGTGCGCTTACTTCAGGGAGCACTGATCAACGCCTCGCCGGGTAACGCCACCTGGTTCAGCCTGGGGCTGGTCACGTTGTTCGGAATCGCGGTGCTGATCTGGGGTCTGTTCGACGGCCAGAGCGATGCCCGCGCCAATCCGGATCCGGATCGTCGCGCCGACCTGGCCATGACGTGGCTGATCGCCGGCCTGTTCGCCGGCATCGTCAGCGGCGCCGTGGCGTGGTTCATCGGGCTCTTCTACAAGAGCCTCTACACCGATGCGCTGCTCAACGAGGTCACCACGTTCGCGGCATTCACCGCGCTGCTGGTGTTCCTCCTCGGCGTCGGCGGTGTGACGGTGGGCCGCTGGCTGGTGGACCGCAAGGCCCCGCCGATGCCCCGCCAACGCCACCACGGCCTGGCAGCCGAGGAACGCGCCGACACCGATGTGTTCGCCGCGGTGTCCGCCAACGGCGCCGCCGAGAACACCGACGACACCACGCAGACCATCGAGTACCCCGAGCAGCCCAAGCAGTAGCGGCTCCTGCCCGCGAGGGCAGCTCAGAGATTCAGGCGCGAGTGGCGCGGGCAGTCAGGCCCGCGCCACTTCTGCGTAGGCGGCCGCCAACAATGACGGATCGGGGCCTTCCAGCCGGCCCGGCTTGGCCAGGCCGTCGAGGACGACGAATCGCAGCACGCCCGAGCGGTTCTTCTTGTCGCCCGCCATGTAATCCATCAGTTGGGGCAGCGCGTCACCGTCGTAGGTGATCGGCAACCCGAGTGCGGTCAGTACGGTCCGGTGCCGGTCGGCGGTCTCGTCGTCGAGACGCCCGGCGAGCCGGCCCAATTCGGCCGCGAACACCAATCCCACCGACACCGCGGCACCGTGACGCCACTTGTAGCGTTCGCGGCGCTCGATGGCGTGGGCAAGTGTATGGCCGTAGTTCAGGATCTCGCGCAATGCAGATTCCTTCTCGTCGGCAGCAACCACCTCGGCCTTCACCGCGATCGCGCGGCGGATGAGTTCGGGCAACACGGTCCCGGTGGGATCGAGTGCCGATTCCGGATCGGCCTCGATCAGGTCGAGGATGACCGGGTCGGCGATGAAGCCGGCCTTCACGATCTCGGCCATCCCGGCGACGATCTCGTTGCGCGGCAACGTCTCCAAGGTAGCGAGGTCCACCAGCACCGCCGCCGGCTGATGGAAGGCGCCGACGAGGTTCTTGCCGGCGTCGGTGTTGATCCCGGTCTTGCCACCGACCGCGGCGTCCACCATCCCCAGCAGCGTGGTCGGCACGTGCACGATGTCGACCCCGCGCAGCCAGGTGGCCGCAGCAAATCCCGCGACGTCGGTGGCCGCTCCCCCACCCAGACTGACGACAGCGTCCTTGCGGCCGATGCCGATGCGCCCCAACACTTCCCAGATGAAGCCGACGACGGGCAGCTCCTTACCCGCCTCAGCATCCGGGATCTCGATCCGGTGGGCTTCAATTCCCTTGTCTGCCAAGTGCTGTCGTACCGCCTCAGCGGTCTGGGTCAGCACCGGCTGATGCAGGATCGCCACCTTGTGCCGACCCTCGAGCGTATTGCCCAGTTCGCCGAGCAGGCCGGTTCCGATGATGACCGGGTACGGCCGGTCCACCAGTACCTCGACGATTACCGGGTCAGTCATCATTACGCTCCGCGTTGCGAGCGGCCAGGGCCGCGGGGGTGGGTATGGCTGTGGGCTCGGGATCGGGTGCGGCAGTGGCGGTCTTGCCGCCCTTGGCCTCCGAACCGGACGAGGTCTGTGAGGACGCCGGGCCGCGGCGCCACGGTGGGCGACGCCGGCGTCGCTTGCCCGCCCGCGGCTGCTGGGCCTGCTTCTGGGCGGGTTTCTGGGCCGGCGGGTTTTCCAGTCGGGTGACGATCGTGCGCACGACCGCACCGGGATTGCGCCGGTTGGTGTTGATCCGCATGGTCGCGACCCGACGGTACAGCGGTACCCGTTCGGACATCAGGGCACGGAATTTCTCGGCCCGGTCCGGCCCCGCCAGCAGCGGCCGGACGGTCGAACCGCTTGTGCGGCGGACCCCTTCGGCCGCGCTGATCTCCAGATAGACGACGGTGTGTCCGGCCAGTGCGGCGCGCACGCCCGGGGTGGTGACCGCGCCGCCGCCCAGCGACAGCACGCCGTCGTGGCTGGCCAGCGCCGAGCGGATGACCTCTTCCTCGATCCGGCGGAACTCCGCCTCGCCGTCGGTGGCGAAGATGTCGGCGATGGTGCGGCCGGTGGTCTCCTCGATCGCGGCGTCCGTGTCGAGCATCGTGAGGTTCAGCGCCTTGGCCAACCGGCGGCCGATGGTCGACTTGCCCGAACCCGGCAGGCCGATCAGAACCGCCTTGGGGGCCATCAGCCCAGGGCCTGCGCCGCCGGCTCGCGCTCGGCGACTGCCCGCAGGTAGGCGTCGATGTTGGCACGGGTCTCGGCCAGCGAGTCCCCGCCGAACTTCTCCAGCACGGCGCGGGCCACCACAAGCGCAACCATGGTCTCCACCACCACGCCGGCGGCAGGGACCGCGCAGACGTCGGACCGTTGATGGATGGCGACGGCTTCTTCACCGGTCGCCATGTCCACGGTGGCCAGCGCCCGGGGGACGGTCGAGATGGGCTTCATCGCGGCCCGGACCCGCAGGGCCTGGCCGTTGGTCATGCCGCCTTCCAGGCCACCGGCCCGGTTCGTCGAGCGCAGGACTCCGTCGGGGCCGGGGTACATCTCGTCGTGGGCCACGCTGCCGCGGCGGCGGGCGGTCTCGAAGCCGTCGCCGATCTCCACACCCTTGATCGCCTGGATGCCCATCACCGCGGCCGCGAGCTGGCTGTCGAGGCGGTTGTCGCCGCTGGTGAACGAGCCCAGCCCGATCGGCAGGCCCTCGACGACGACCTCGACGACGCCACCGAGGGTGTCGCCGTCCTTCTTGGCGGCCTCGATCTCGGCGATCATCGAGGCTTCAGCAGCCTCGTCAAACGCCCGAACGGGGCTCGCGTCAATCTGGTCCAGGTCGGAGAACCGCGGCGGCGGGCCGTCATACGGCTTGGATGCGCCGATGGAGATGACGTGCGAGACCACCTCGACACCGAGCGCGGCGCGCAGGAAGGCCCGGGCCACGGTGCCCGCCGCGACCCGTGCGGCGGTTTCGCGGGCACTGGCACGTTCCAGCACCGGACGGGCGTCGTCGAAGCCGTACTTGAGCATGCCGGCGTAGTCGGCATGCCCCGGTCGGGGACGGGTCAGCGGGGCGTTACGGGCTGCGCCTTCTGCGGCAAGCTCGGCCTCGTCGACCGGGTCGGGAGACATCACGGTCTCCCACTTGGGCCACTCGGTGTTGCCGATCTCGATGGCGATCGGCCCGCCCAGGGTGGTGCCGTGACGCACCCCGGCCAGCATGGTGACCTGGTCCTGTTCGAACTTCATCCGGGCGCCCCGGCCATAGCCGAGACGACGGCGCTTGAGCTGTGCCCCGATCTCCTCGGAAGTGATGGGCACGCCGGCAACCATCCCTTCGAGCATGGCCACCAGGGCGCGGCCGTGGGATTCACCAGCTGTGGTCCAACGCAACACGGGTGTCATTCTCCCACGTCGGGGTTTGCCTCCCGAAATCCGTGGTCAATCGTGACGCACGCGACCTGTTGGCGTTGAGGCCGCCGCGGCGCGGCTAGACCAGAACCAGGGCCACCGCGGCGGCACTCGCCGCACACATCGACGGTCCGTGCGGCACCGTCCGAATTCCGCGCAAGGCGGCACCCAGCGCCAGCACCGCCGTGCACACCGGTGCCGCGAGCGCCGCCAACAACCACACGTCCGCGCCGAATGCCCCCGTCATCGCGCCCAAGCCGACCGCCAGTTTGACGTCGCCGCCGCCCATGGCCCGCGGCGATACCAGATGCACCGCCAGGTACAGGGCCGACAGCGCCAAGGCCCCGGCTGTGGCTGCACCACCGTGCCCGGCCAACGCCGCCACCACCAAGACCAGCACCGCGCCGGGCAGCGTCAGCCAGTTCGGCAGCCTGCGCTCGGCGATGTCGTAGCCGCTCAGCGCGAGCAGCCAGAGCGCCCCCACCACCGTTACCCCCGCCCCCATGCACCGAGGCTAATCGCGGCCGGGCATCCGGGAATGCGCTCATTCGGTGGCGCATCCAGGCCTGCACACCGTGACCGATCCCGACCCGGATCCGGCCCGGGAAACAGTGGCCAGGTTGCCCCCGGCGCCACCCGCAAAATCGCTTGCAGCGGTATGACACGGTCGAGTGGTGCGCACACTCGTCACCGGCAGTTCCGGCCATCTCGGGGAGGCGATCGTCCGCACCCTTCGCGACCGCGGCGAAGAGGTGGCGGGCATGGACGTCCGGCCCTCGCCGTGGACGGACATGGTCGGTTCGGTCACCGACTCCGAAGCGGTCCGGGCGGCGATGACAGGCGTCGACGTGGTGCTCCACACCGCGACGCTGCACAAGCCGCAGCTGGCGTTCGTACCGGGGCAGGCTTTCATCGACACGAATGTCAGCGGAACCCTGGCGCTGTTGGAGGCGGCCGCGGGCGCAGGCGTACGAGCGTTCGTGATGTCGTCTTCCACAACGGTTTTCGGCGATGCACTGGTGCCCGATCTGCACCGCCCGGCGGCCTGGATCGACGAGTCGGTGGCGCCGGTGCCCAAGAACATGTACGGCGTCACCAAGGCCGCGGCCGAGGACCTGTGCCAGCTGGCCCACCGGAATCACGGGTTGCCCTGCGTCGTGCTGCGAGTGGCCCGGTTCTTCCCGGAAGGCGACGACCGGCCTGATGCCCACGAGGGCCGGACCGACGCCAACGTCAAGGCCGATGAATACGCGACCCGCCGAGTTGCGCTGGAAGACGCGGTCGACGCGCACCTGCTGGCCGCGGCCGCCGCCGGCCGAATCGGGTTCGGCCGCTACATCGTCTCCGCCACCACACCGTTCGGGCCCGGCGACCTGGCCCAGTTGCGCGCGGACGCGGCCGCTGTCTTCGCCCGACGGGCTCCCCGGGTTGCGGAAGTTTGGGCGCGGCGCGGTTGGCGCTTTCCCACCCGCATCGACCGCGTCTACGACAACAGCCGGGCTCGTGCCGATCTGGGCTGGCGCCCGCGCTACGACCTGGCCTCGATCGCCGAACTGGTGGACACCGCGGACACAGTCCAGACCCCGATGGCCCGCCTGGTCGGATCCAAGGAGTACCTCCACAGCTCCTACCACAGGGGAACGTTCGTCCCGTGACGGCTCAGCCCAGCGCGGCGCGCATCGCCTCTTTCGGAGCGGGCATCCCGGTGAACTGCTCCACCTGAGCGAAGGCCTGGTTCAGCAGCATCTGCAGCCCATTGATCGCCTCGCCACCTGCGGCCTCGACGGCCGCGGCCAGCGGCGTCGGCCACGGGTCGTAGATGGCGTCGAGCACCCGCGGCACTGCGGCGAGCGTGTCCGCGTAGGCGGCAGCCGCGTCCGCCGGGATGGTGCTGACGGCTGAATCCGCGGTGGCAACCGCGTCGGTCAGTGCGCTGCTGCCGATGTCGCACCAGCTGCCCTGCGCTCCGCACCGGCCGGCCAACTCGACCAGCCGTGCCGCCTTGCCCTCGTCGCGCGCGACGACGGTGATCCGCTGCACGCCGAGCTCGGCCAGGGCCACCACGGCGGCCGGGGCGGTGCCGCCGGATCCGATCACCAGTGCCGCGTCGCCGGCCGTGCCGAGTGCTCCGACCACTCCGTCGACATCGGTGTTGTCGGCGCGCCAGCCTCCTGTGGGCGTCCGCACCAAGGTGTTGGCCGAACCCACCAATTCGGCGCGTTCGGTCCGCTGATCGGCGAACTCCAGCGCGGCGAACTTGCCTGGCATGGTGACCGACAGCCCGACCCATTCCGGGCCGAGCCCACCGACGAGGCCCGGCAGTTGTTCGGCCGTGCACTCGATGCGCTCGTAGGTCCACGACATCAGCCCCAGCGCCCGGTAGGCCGCCAGATGCAGTTGCGGCGAACGTGAGTGGGTGATCGGCGAGCCGAGAACGGCCGCTTTCCGGCTATCGGGCACGGCGGCGGGCCGCCTATCGGGCACTGTCGAGGACACCGTTGTGCTGCGCCTGCTCGATATTGGCCAGGTGCTGCTCGTAGTCACGCGTGAACAGCGTGGTGCCCTGCATGTCGATGGTCACGAAGTACAACCAGTCCCCGTCGGCCGGATGCTCGGCCGCGGCCAGCGCATCGGTGCCCGGCGAGCAGATCGGGGTCTGCGGAAGTCCTTGGCTCATATAGGTGTTCCACGGAGTCGTCTTGGCCCGGTCGTCATCGGTGGTCGCCACTTCCTGGCGATCCAGCGGGTAGTTCACGGTCGAGTCGAACTCCAGCTTGCGGTGTTCGGCCAGCCGGTTGTAGATCACCCGCGCGACCTTGGCGAAGTCCTGCGGCTTGGCCTCTCGTTGCACCAGGGATCCGACGGTGAGGATCTGATACGGCGACATCTGCATTGCGGCGGCGGTGTCGAGCAGACCGCTCTGCGTGTAGAGATTGGCACTGCCCGCGATCAAGGTGGACAGGATGTCCTGCGCCGTGCCCGCGGGGTCGACGTTCCAGGTGCCCGGTGCGATCAGCCCTTCCAACCGCCGGTGGTCGTTGGGCATCGCCGCGACCGGGGCGGCGGCCCAGTCGGGTACGGCCAGCGCCGCCGCCGGCGCTGTCTGCGCGGCCGCCCGCAGCTCGTCGACCGGCACGCAACGCTGCTTGCCGTCGAGTTCGACGCAGGAGGCCTGCGAGATCAGCGTGAAGACCCCTTCGGTGACGGCCTTGGTCTTGACGTCGGCCGTGTCGTCGAGCTGACGCCCTTCCGGGATGGTGAGCTTGCCCACCCGGCTCTCCGGATCTACCAGGCGCTCAACGGCATTGGCGGCCGGGATCTCGGTGCGAAGCTTGTAGAAGCCCGGCTGGATCGCCGAGATCTCCTCGTTCTTGTGTGCCGCGTCGACAAACGCCTTGACGGTGGCGACCACTTTCTTGTCCTGCAAGGTCTTGGCGATGGCCGTCGTGGAATCGCCGTCGTGGACCTGGACGACGATGTCGGCCACGCCGTCACCCGCGTAGTCGTTGGCGCTGCCGGACATGCTGTGCCACAGCTTGGAACCCAGGAACACCGCACCGATCACCACCACGATGAGCGCCGCGATGGAGAAGCCCCGGGTGACGCGCCGCTTTCGGTCGTTGCGCGCTTTGCGGGCCCGCTCGGCCTTGCTCAACCCGCGGCGCGGCGGCCCGATCGCCTCGGGCTTCGCCTTGTTGGCGCCCCACTTCTCAGCCATCCATGCCCTCTCCGCGCGCAGCCAGAGCCGCACGTCGCTGATCCAGCCAGCTCTGCAGAATGCCCACCGCAGCGGCCTGGTCGATCATCGCCTTCTGTCCCTTTGCCCGAACCCCCGCCTCACGCAACGACCGTTGAGCCGTCACAGTAGTGAGCCGCTCGTCGGCCATCCGCACCGGTATCGGGGCGATTCGACGCGCCAGCAGATCGGCCAGTTCGACGGCATCGACGGCTGAGCTTCCGGCCCGGTCGGCGAGTGTGCGCGGCAGTCCGACTATGACCTCGACCGCTTCGTACTCGCCGATCAGCTTGACCAGTCTGCGCAGGTGCTTGCCCGACCGGTCGCGCTTGTCCCGCTGAACGGTCTCGACGGGGGTGGCCAATATGCCGTCAGGATCACAGCTGGCCACGCCGATCCGCACGGTCCCGACATCGATGCCGATGCGCCGCCCGCGTCCGGGGTCGTCGTCCCCTGGGCGGTCCGGTAGCCGGTCGTCGACCGTGTCGGACACGAAGCTAGCCCCGGCCGATCTCGGCGCGCAGCGCGGCCAATGCCGCGTCGATACCCGCCGCCCCCTTACCGGAACCTTGTGCCATGTCCGCTTTGCCGCCGCCGCGGCCGTTGACCGCTGCACTGAGCGGTTTGACCAGTTCGTTGGCGCGCAGCCCCAGATCCTGGGCGGCCGGGTTGACCGCGACCACGAAGGGCACCGCGTCGTTCTCCCCCTCGGTGATCAGCGCGATCACCGCCGGGTCGCTGCCGAGCTTGCCCTTGATGTCGCCCACCAGGGTGCGCAGATCACCGCCGGACATGCCGCCGGCCATCCGCTGGGCGACGACCCGGACCTTGCCGATGGTCTCGGCGCCGGCGGCGGCGTTGGCTGCCGCGGCCCTGGCGTTGGCCAGCCGGACCTTGTCCAGTTCCTTCTCGGCGGCCTTGAGCCGCTCGACCAGGTTCGCCACCCGGGCGGGCACTTCTTCGGAGGGCACCTTGAGCGACGAGGCCAGGCCCGCCATCAGGGCGCGTTCCTTGGCCAGGTGGCGGAAGGAATCGAGCCCGACGTAGGCCTCGACACGGCGGATACCCGAGCCGACCGAAGACTCCCCGAGGATGGTCACGGGGCCGATCTGGGCCGAGTTGCGCACGTGGGTGCCACCGCAGAGTTCCAGTGAGAACGGCCCGCCGATGTCGACCACCCGCACCTGGTCGGGATAGTTCTCGCCGAACATCGCCATCGCGCCCATGGCCTTGGCCTTGTCCAGGGCGGTGATGAAGGTGTTCACCTGGTAGTCGGCCTCGACGGCCTCGTTGGTGACCTCTTCAATCTGCGTGCGCTGATCGTCGGTGAGCGCGCCCTGCCAGTTGAAATCGAACCGCAGGTAGCCCGGACGGTTGAGCGAACCGGCCTGAACGGCGGTGGGGCCCAGTACCTGTCGCAGCGCGGCGTGCACCATGTGGGTACCCGAGTGCCCCTGGGTCGCGCCGTGACGCCACTTGGGATCCACCGCGGCGGTGACGGTGTCGCCTTCGACGAACTCGCCCGACTCGACGTTGATCCGGTGCGCCCACAGGGTTTTGGCGATCTTCTGCACATCGGTGACGGCAGCCTTGGCGGTGACCGAGGCGCCCGTGCCGGAAATCGTTCCTTCGTCGGCGATCTGGCCACCGGACTCGGCGTAGAACGGGGTGCGATCCAGGATCAGTTCCACGCGATCGGCGTCAAGGCCTTCATGGGTCACCACGGGCACCCGCTTGCCGTCCACGAAGATGCCGAGAATGCGTGCCTCGGTGGACAATTCGTCGAAGCCGGTGAATTCCGTAGGCCCGGCGTCGACCAGCTCGCGGTAGGCCGACAGATCGGTGTGGGCCTGCTTGCGCGCGGCGGCATCGGCCTTGGCACGCTGACGCTGCTCGGCCATCAGCGACCGGAAGCCCTGTTCGTCGACCGAGAGCCCTGCCTCGGCCGCCATCTCCAGCGTGAGGTCGATCGGGAAGCCGTAGGTGTCGTGCAGGGTGAAGGCGTCGCTGCCGGAGAGCACCGTCGTGCCCGATTTCTTGGTCGCCGCGGCGGCGTCGTCGAACAGCCGCGAGCCCGCGACCAGGGTCCGGTTGAACGCGGTCTCCTCGGCGACGGCGATCCGGTTGATGCGCTCGAAGTCGGTGACGAGCTCCGGGTACGACGGGCCCATCTCGTCGCGCACTGTGGTCATCAGCTGGCCCATGATGGGCTGCTCGACGCCGAGCAGCTTGGCCGCGCGGATGATGCGGCGCAGCAGGCGGCGCAGCACGTAGCCGCGGCCCTCGTTGCCGGGGCTGACCCCGTCGCCGATGATGATGGCCGCCGTGCGGCTGTGGTCGGCGATGATGCGGTAGCGCACGTCGTCCTCGTGGCTGCCCTTGCCGTAGCCGCGGGGCGCGATCCCGGCGACCAGATCGATCACCGGCCGCACCAGGTCGGTCTCGTAGACGTTGTCCACGTCCTGCAGCAGGCACGCGATGCGTTCGACGCCCATCCCGGTGTCGATGTTCTTGCGTGGCAGCGGGCCGAGGATCTCGAAGTCGTCCTTCGAGGTGCCCTCACCGCGCTCGTTCTGCATGAACACGAGATTCCAGATCTCGATGTAGCGGTCCTCGTTGGCCTCGGGCCCGCCCTCGATCCCGTATTCGGGCCCGCGGTCGTAGTAGATCTCCGAACACGGCCCACACGGCCCGGGGATGCCCATCGACCAGTAGTTGTCGGCCATGCCGCGGCGCTGGATGCGCTCGAGCGGCAGCCCGGCGACTTCCTGCCACAGTTGGATCGCCTCGTCGTCGTCCAGATAGACGGTTGCCCACAGTCTTTCCGGGTCGAACCCGTAGCCACCCTCGCTGACCGGGTTGGTCAGCAGGGTCCAGGCCAGCTCGATGGCGCCCTTCTTGAAGTAGTCGCCGAACGAGAAGTTGCCGGCCATCTGGAAGAAGGTGTTGTGCCGGGTGGTGATGCCCACCTCGTCGATGTCGGGGGTGCGAATGCACTTCTGCACGCTGGTGGCGCGGTCCCACGGCGGTGTACGGGCGCCGAGGAAGTAAGGCACGAACTGCACCATGCCGGCGTTGACGAACAACAGGTTGGGGTCGTCGAGGATCACGGAGGCGCTGGGCACCTCAGTGTGGCCCGCCTTCACGAAATGATCGAGGAAGCGCTTCCTGATCTCGTGTGTCTGCACGTTGCTCGTGTCCTCGTGTTCGTGGGTGGCTGGGGTTGCGCGAGCAACCACCAGTTCGACCGCTTTACATTACCGTTCTGCGCGTTCACCCCGGAAAAGGGCGACGGGCGTCATGTCCCCAGAAAGCTGAGCCGCACCGAACGCTGCGGGTTGTCGCGGTTCAGATCGACCAGCACCACGCTCTGCCAGGTCCCCAGCAGCGGTCGGCCGGCCTGGACCGGCAGCGTGACCGACGGCGACACCAGGGCGGGCAGCACGTGATCCGCACCATGGCCGAACGATCCGTGGCTGTGCCGGTAGCGATCGTCACGCGGCAACAACCGTTCCAGGGTATCGAGCAGGTCGTCGTCGGACCCGGCACCGGTCTCGATGATGGCCACACCGGCAGTCGCGTGCGGGACGAACACGTTGCACAGGCCGTCGTGATGCGTGCCGCAGAACTCGCGCACGGAGTCGGTGAGATCGACGATGCGCCGCCGCGAGGTGTCCACGTCGATCACGTCGGTATCCATCGGCCCAGCCTACGAGGCACCCGCCACACCATTGCCACCTGCGACACAGCGGAGGAAGGTTGGGGGTGGAACCGGTGGCGCCACCGGGGCGCCGCCCTGGCAGGAAGGGGTGGATCGTGTTCGCACGTTCAACCACGATCGCGGCGCGCACCCAGGCCGTCAATGCCGGCATCGCCGTTGTCCGCGACGAGGTCATGCCCGCCCTCGACGACGTCGACGGCTGCGTGGGCCTGTCCCTGATGGTGAACCGGGAATCGGGCCAGTGTGTCCTGACGACGGCCTGGCGGTCCGACGACGCAATGCACGCCAGCGCGTCCGCGATAGCGCCGATGCGCCATCGGGTGGTGGAGACCTTCGCAGGCACCGCCACCGTCGACGAATGGGAGATCGCGGTGGTGCACCGCGAGCAGTACTCCGGCCCCGGCGCCTGCGTACGTGCGACGTGGCTGCGAACCCGCCCCGAACTGTTCGACCGGGCCGTGGATTTCTACCGCGCGTCGGTGTTGCCGGCGATGGAAGACCTGGAGGGCTTCTGCAGCGCCAGCCTCATGCTCGACAGGGCCTCGGGACGGGCGGTGTCCTCGGCCACTTTCGACAGCGCTGAAGCGATGGACCACAACCGCGATCAGGCGCGCGCCCTGCGTACCGCGCGGCTACGCGACCTGAGCGCCGATCAGATCGATGTCGGAGAGTTCGAACTCGTGCTCGCCCACCTGCGAGTTCCCGAGATGGCCTGAAGCGCCGACGAATAGCAATTGACGGCGCCGTTTGCGTTGTGACGGTGCGGGGTACTTCCCTGGTCAGCCCAACCCAGCCGCGGAGGAAACCATGACCATCACCGGCATCATCAGCGCGATTCTGATCGGCATCGTCGTCGGCCTGATCGGCCGGTTGATCGTCCCCGGCAGACAACCAATAGGCATTCTGGTGACGATCCTGGTCGGCATCGTCTCGGCGTTCATCGGTACCGCACTTGCGCGCGCCATGGGCATCCCGACGGTGACCAGCGGAGTCGACTGGCTCGAACTCCTGGTCCAGGTGATCGTCGCCGCGCTCGGCGTCGCCCTCGTGTCGGCGATGATGGGGCGCAGAAGGACCGGGTTGTTCGGCGGGCGAGGCTCAGGAATCCTCCGCTGATTCCGCGCCACCTGACGGTCTGCCCGGCCTGAGATCACCGCGCGGCCAGCAGCCCGTCGAGGCGTTCGTAACCCTCGGTCATCCCGCCTTCCATGCCCGAGGACAGCAGGGCATCGCGGGCCTCGGTGTTGGGGCAGATCGAACGCCCGCGCAGCTGGCTGCGCCCGTTGCCCAGGTCGTCGAACCACATGAACTCGATGTTCACCATGTCCGGGGCGCCTTCGAATTCGAAGGTCTGGATGATGAGTTCATTCGGGCGCACCACGTGGTACACCCCGTTGAACGCGTAGCTGCCGGACCCGTCGGAATGCTGGTAGCGATATCCGCCGCCGGTGCGGAAATCCCAGTGGTCGATTCGCATTTCCAGGCCACGGGGCCCCAGCCACTGGGTGACCAGCTCGGGCTCGGCGTGGGCCCGGAACAGCGCGTCGACCGGTGCGTCGAAGGGGCGGGTGAACTCCATCGCCAAGGTGTCGACGGGGGCAGTCAAGTTGAGCGCGTTCGTCATTGGTCTTTCTCCTCAGGTTGGTCGGTTGCTTTCGGTGCCAGTCGGGCCAGCAGGTCGTCGAGCCGGCGGTAGTTTCGTTCGGCGTCGAGCCGATATCGATCGATCCATGCGGTCAGTCCTTCCAGCGCGGCCGCGTCCAGATGGACCGGTCGTCGCTGGGCGTCACGGGTCCTGGTGACCAGGCCCGCCTGTTCGAGCACCTGAATGTGTTTCGAGACAGCTTGTTTCGTGATCGCGAAGGGTTCGGCCAATTCGTTCACGGTGGCCGGACCGCGGGACAGGCGCGCCACGATCGCGCGCCGGACCGGATCGGCAAGGGCCAGGAAAGCTCGGTCGAGGTTGTCCTCGGCATCCCCATCACGCTCCAATAGTCAATCTTTCCGTTGATCAACCAATTGATTGACTACCAAGTTAGAGCGAGGTTTTGAGGCTGTCAAGGTGTGGGACTGCGGGACTCAGCGCCGGATGCGCCGGATGATGGCCCGCAGCTTGTCCACCCGGGTTGTCAGCTCGCGTTCGAAGCCGCGTCCGGTCGGCTGGTAGTAGTCCGTCCCCACCAGCTCGTCTGGCGGATACTGCTGCGGCACAACACCATCGGGATGATCGTGGGCGTATTTGTAGCCGACCGCATTGCCGAGCTTCTGCGCACCCGAGTAGTGACCGTCCCGCAGGTGCGGAGGCACCAGCCCGGCCTTGCCTGCCCGAATGTCGCTCATCGCCGCGCCCAGCGCGGTGGTCACCGCATTGGACTTGGGCGCGGTGGCCAGATGCACGGTGGCGTGCGCCAGCGTCAGCTGCGCTTCGGGCATGCCGATCAGCTGCACGGTCTGGGCCGCGGCGACCGCGGTCTGCAGCGCGGTGGGATCGGCCATACCGATGTCCTCGCTGGCCAGGATCATCAACCGGCGCGCCACGAAGCGGGGGTCCTCCCCCGCCACCAGCATCCGGGCCAGGTAGTGCAACGCCGCGTCGACGTCGGATCCGCGGACCGACTTGATGAAGGCGCTGACGACGTCGTAGTGCTGATCCCCGTCGCGGTCATAGCGCACCGCAGCCTTGTCCAGCGACTGCTCGATGATCTCGAAAGAAATGACGCCACCGGGCCCTCCGGCTGTTTCGGATGCCACCTCCAACGCGGTCAGCGCGCGGCGCGCGTCACCCGCGGAGAGCTGCACGAGGAGCGCGACGGCCTCGTCGGTGACCTCGACCGAGCCACCCAGACCCCGCGGGTCGGTGATCGCGCGGCGCAGCACCGTCTCGATGTCGCGTGGGGTCAACGGCTGCAGCTGCAGGATCAGGGACCGCGAGAGCAGCGGCGCGACCACCGAGAACGACGGGTTCTCGGTGGTGGCGGCGACCAACAGCACCACCCGGTTCTCCACCGCCGCCAGCAGCGCATCCTGCTGGGTCTTGGAGAACCGGTGCACCTCGTCGATGAACAGCACGGTCTGTTCGCCGTGGACGGCCGCGCGCCGGGCGACGTCGATCACGGCACGGACCTCCTTGACCCCGGCGCTGAGCGCCGAGAGAGCCTCGAACCGGCGGCCGGTGGCCTGCGAGATCAGCGAGGCCAGGGTGGTCTTGCCGGTACCGGGCGGGCCGTAGAGGATGACCGACGCGGCGCCGGACCCCTCCACCAGGCGGCGCAACGGCGAACCGGCCTGCAGCAGATGGGTTTGGCCGACGACCTCGTCGAGCCCGGCCGGACGCATCCGCACGGCCAGTGGTGCGGTGCCGGGTGCGGCCAACGCACCCGAGGCTTCGGCACCCGGCTCACCCGGCACGTCGAACAAACTGTCGGACACGCCTTCTGCTTACCACGCCGGAGCGACGAAGCTACGCCGGTGCCGTCACGAAATCGATGAGCTCCTCGACCCGGCCGATCAGCGCGGGCTCCAGGTCGTTCCAGTCGCGGACCCGGCCGCGGATCCGCTGCCAGGCCCGGGCGATGTCGGCCTGGTCGTGGTGCGGCCAGCCCAGCGCCTCACAAATGCCGTGTTTCCATTCCACGTTGCGCGGGATCGTCGGCCAGGCCTTCATCCCGAGCCGGGCCGGCTTGACGGACTGCCAGATGTCGACGAACGGGTGCCCGACCACCAGCGTGTGCTCACCGCCCGGGCCGCGCCGCACCGCCTCGGCGATTCGCGCTTCCTTGGAGCCGGTGACCAGGTGATCGACCAGAACCCCCAGCCTGCGGCCCGGTCCGGGCGCGAACTCGGCCACGATGTCGGCCAGGTCGTCGACGCCGCCGAGGTATTCGACGACAACGCCCTCGATGCGCAGATCGGCGCCCCAGACCTGCTCGACGAGCTCGGCGTCGTGGCGGCCCTCGACGTAGATCCGGCTGGCGAGCGCGACGCGGGCCTTGGCATTGGGTACCGCGACCGATCCGGACGCCGTGCGGGCCGGTGCCGCGGTCCGTTTGGGCACCACGAGGCTCACCGGCTTGCCGTCGATCAGGAAACCCGGCCCCATCGGGAAGGCCCGGACTTTGCCCCGGCGGTCTTCGAGCTCGACCCGGCCGCCCTCGATCCGCACCACCGCACCCACGTAGCCGCTCTGGGCGTCCTCGACGACCAGGCCCTTTTCCGCGGGCTGTTCCGTGGAGCGAGTCAGCTTGGGCTTGTGCGGGTTTCGGGACAGGATGTCGGAACCGTAGCGATCAGTCACGCGGCGATCGTAGAAACGCCGGCGGCGATCACGGGGTTGCGACATACGATCGTGATCGTGCTGTTAGATCGGCCGACTGCCGATGGCATTGCCGACGGGACCATCTCGCTGGTGTTGCGACGCTGGGACCGGCCCCGGGCCAAGCCCGGGGGCACCCAACGCACGCAGGCCGGCACGATTCGCATCGAGTCGGTCACCGAGCGTCCTGGTGACTACCGGGTGACGGCCGCGCAGGCCCGTGCCGCCGGCTATCCGGATGCGACGACGGCGCAGGCTCAGCTCGACCGGCGGTCCGCGGCACACACCTACCTCATCGGGGTGTCGTACCTCGGGCCGGACGAGCGGCCCGAGCTCGCCGCCGATGACGCGCTCACCGATGCCGACGTCACGGCGATCTCCGCCCGGCTGGCCCGCTGGGACGCTGCCACTGAACCGTGGACGCGTCGGCACCTCGAGATGATCGCGGCCAACGAGGCCGTGCGCGCGCCCGATCTGGCGGCGCGCGTCGGCCTCGAGGTACCCCGGTTCAAGCGCCGCGTGCGCCAGCTCAAGGGGCTGGGCCTGACCATCAGCCTCGACGTCGGCTACCGGCTCGCCCCGCGCGGGCGCGCCTATCTGGCCGCGACCGGGCTCAGTCGGGATTCGTGAGCCGGGCGAGCACGATCCCGCCGACGATCATCGACAGGGCGAGCGCGCGCCCCGCGCTCAGCGGGTCACGGTGGATCAACACACCGAGCGCGATCGCACCGACCGCACCGATGCCGGTGAAGACGGCGTATGCGGTGCCGACCGGAAGGCCCCGCATCGCCAGCGACAGCAGATACACCGACAGGGCCCCGATCGCCACACAGACGACGGTGGGCAGCGGCCGGGTGAATCCGTCGGTCGGCTTGATGCTCTGCGACCAGGCGATCTCGACCAGTCCCGCCAGGCCCAGTAGCAGCCAACTCATTTCGCGTACTCCGCGGCGAGGGTGCGCGCCGCGGACAGCGCGGCAGTCAGAGACTTGTCGTGTGCGTCACGGAACTGAGCCAGCGCGGGATCTACCCGCGCATTGGCCATCTCGGCATTGATGAACACGGTGTCGGTGACAGCGTAGTGACCGGCGAAGAAATCCCGCAGGAACCGTTCCTGGTAGTCGAACGCGGCCTTGGGAGCGCCGGGCGAGTATGCGCCGCCACGGGCGGTCGTCACCACGAAGCGCCTGGGTGCCAGGGACATTCGAGGAAACGTCACCTGATCGAGCCAGGCCTTGAGTGAGGCCGGGATCGAGTAGTTGTACATCGGGGTGGCGATCAGCACGATGTCGGCCGCGCGGATCTCTTCCAGCAGCGGTTGCACGACCGCCCACGCGGCCGCGCGTTCCGGGGTACCCGCCAACTCTTCGAGCCGGTCCAGATCGGTGCTGCCCGCGGCCAGCACCGCGTCACAGAGCTCCGTCCAGCCCTCATCGATGAACGGCACCGGATCTCTCGCCACATCGCGGTACAGGTACCGCCCGTCGGGTCGGGCGGCGCGCCAGGCCTGGGCGAACTCCGCGCCGATCTGGCGACTGATGGAGCGGACACGGGCGCTCGCGTCGACGTGAAGAAGCGTGGTCATGGCAACCTCCAAATAAGTGGACGATTTGTCCGGTTGAGCATGAGCCACAACCGGACAAATTGTCCACTTATTCCGGCCATCGGTTACAGTGCAGTGGTGGAAATCGGCGCAGACCTCCTTGCGACCGACGAGGCCGGGCCCGAGCGGAACGGCACGGAGCGGGCGGACGCGGCGCGCAACCGCGCGAAAATCCTTGCCGCGGCGGCCAGTGTGTTCACCACGCGCGATCCCCGGACAGTCACCATGGACCACATCGCCACCGCGGCCGGGGTCGGACGCGGAACGCTCTACCGGCGCTACCCCAGCACCGCGGCCATCGCCCTGGCCCTGCTCGACGAGCACGAGCGTGTCCTGCAACAACAGCTGATCTCGGGCGCCCCGCCGCTGGGGCCCGGCGCGGCTCCGGCCGACCGGCTCGCCGCGTTCTACGCCGCGATGGTCACCCTGCTGGACACTCACGCCGACCTGGCGCTGGGCGCCGAAGCCGGAGGCGCGAGATACACCACCGGCGCATACGGGTTCTGGGCCGCGCACGTGCGCGCGTTGCTGACGGAAGCCGATGTCGCCGAACCTGATTCACTGGTCGACGTGTTGCTGGCCCCGCTGGCAGCGGAGAATTTCGCCCACCAGCGTGCGCGCGGACTCGGCGTCGATCAGATCAGCGGGGCACTCTCCCGGCTCGCACACGCGATGCTGGCCCCGTCCGGACCACGGCGGGTCAGGCGGTGACCTCGTCGATGACGGTGTGCACGAACCGCATCTTCTCCAGCACCGCGGGCGGCAACACGAACGGGTAGAGATCGTCGTGACCCATCGACCGGTTCACCATGTTCAACGACCACGCCAGCGGCAGCCACATCTCGATGATGGTGTCGAAACCGCTGGGCCCCAGAATCTTCCGCTCGAACGTTGCCCCGGCCGGGGCGAACCCGAAGGCTGCCGCGGTATCGAGGGTGTCGCGGATGTGCAGATAGTGCGCGAAGGTCTCGGCCCAGTCCTCGGCGGCGTGCATGGTGGCGTAGGACGAGACGAAATCGTCCTCCCAGCCCGCAGGCGGGCCGTTCTGGTAATGCCGGTCCAGCGCGGCTTGATAGTCGGCGTCCGGGTCCCCGAACAACTCACCGAACCGCGCGGAGTACTCCGACGACGGAGCTACCAGGCGATAGAAGTAATAATGCCCGATCTCATGACGGAAGTGGCCCAACAAGGTTCGGTACGGCTCGGCCATCGCGATGCGTAACTGCTCGCGGTGCACATCGTCGCCCTCGGCGAGATCGAGGGTGATGACCCCGTTGTGATGGCCGGTGAAGACCTTCTCGGCTTCACTGGACAGCAGGTCGAACGCCAGGCCGAACTCGGGGTCCTGGTCACGGCCGACGATCGGCAGTTTCAACTCGTGCAGTTCGGCGATCAGCCGGCGCTTGGCCCGCTCCGCCTCTGCGAACGACGCCAGGGCTGCGGTATCAGTGTCGGCAGGCCGGGTCCGGGTCAGTGCGCACGAGGCGCACAACTGGTCCCCCTGTCCGATCCGGACGAGCCAATTGCATTCGGCCAGATGCAGATTCGCACACAGCTGATATTGATCCTCATCGACGGCACCGGCGTGACCGTTCTGATCGGTGTCGGTGATGACCAGCAACGCCATGTCGTCGAGTGAGAACCCCAGTGCGCTGCCGCACGAAAGGCACAGGGAGTTCTCGAAGGCGAGATGCTGGCCGCAGCTCGGGCAGGTGAAATCACGCACGCAGGGAACCTCCTCGATCCGGCGAGTACGGCGCCACATCCACGGACACCTCGATCACGCTACTGTCCGAATCCGTGTAGATGATGCCGCGCAGCGGGGGCACATCGGCGTAGTCGCGGCCGAATCCAGCCACGATGTAGCGCTCGTCGACCATCTGGTCATTGGTGGGATCCAGTCCCAGCCAGACGTTCTGCGGCGTCCACACCGACGCCCAGGCATGTGTCGCGTCCACCCCGACCATGCGTTCCTTGCCCGGCGGCGGATCGGTGGCCAGATAGCCGGAGACATAGCTGGCAGCCAGGCCGTTGGCCCGCAGGCAGGCGATCGCCAGCCGGGCGAAGTCCTGACACACCCCTTCACGTGCCGCGAGCACCTCGGCCACCTGAGTGGACACCGTGGTCGAGCCGGACCGGTAGGTGAAGTCTGCGTAGATCCTCGACGTCAGCTCGCGCAGTACCTCGATCAGCGGCCGTCCTGGCACGAAGCTCGGTGCCGCGTACTCCCGCACGGCATCGGTGATCTCCGGCGGCGAGAGGTCCAGGGTGAATTCGGCGGCAAGCGCGCCGTCGCCGCCGACGGGCCGGGCCAGCTCCCACGGCGCTCGGGCCGACGCACCGGAATAGTATTCGGGCGCAGGCGGATCCACCTGGACCACCGAGTGGCTGGTGATGCTCAACGTGCGGTGCCGTTCGGTGACATGGAAATACGAGCTGATGTTGCCGTAGGCGTCGCGGCTGGTGGAGCGATCAGCCGCGTCCGGGTCGATCACCAGCTCGTGGGACAGGCAGCGCTGCCAGTCCAGATCACGAGGGGTGAGGAAGCCACGGCCGTACGAGCTCGTGACATCGTCGGAGTAGCGGTAGACCGTGCGATGCGTGATGTCGTAGCACCGGGTTGCGGGTTCGGTCACGGCACCACCCGCCGTTCGTCAGGTCCCCACAGCGGTTGCATGCCGCCGGGCAGCGACAGGTGGGCCGCGGTGATGACGCCGGACAGGTCCCGCAGACCGGCATGCATCCCGTCGAGCAGGGCGGTCAATTCAGCCCGCGCCCCGTCCGCGGTGACCTCCTCGAGGTCGGCCGGGTCGAGCCGGCGCAACCGGGTCGCGAGTTCGTCGACCAGCCGTTCCGAGCGCGACGACCCCGACGATCCGGGCAGCGTCTTGAGACCGGAGCGGATGCGCTCCAGCTGATAGATCAACGACCTCGGGTTCTCCGCATCGAACAACACCAGTTCGGCGATCGCCGCGATCCGGATCTGGCCCGGGTTGCGCCGTCGGTAGATCACCGACGATTCGCAGGCCACCAGGGTCGATTCGGTCACCGCGCGTTCGGCTTCGGCGCCACGCATCGTCGTCAGGGTGGCTCGCAGCAGCGCGGTCAGCGCCAGGCCGCGCTCGATGCGTTTGCCGAGATCCATCATGGTCCAGCCGATGTCCTGCACCATCGACTCCGCTGCCACCCCCGACAACGCCAGCATTCCGGCCAGGGTCTGGCTGTGCGCGTTGGCAAGGTAAAGATCTGCCGCAGTGGGCGATTCGGGCGGTGCGGCAGACGGCCGAAGCACCGCGCGTTCGACTCCGGCCAGCACCATCCAGGTGTCGTTGGACATCTGGTCACGCACCGCGCGGGCGGCCAGCGCGAGGCGTTCGACCGATTGGGCGAGCGAGCCCGGCCGGTGCCGGTCTGCCGTGGCCGACCAGAGTGTGGCCGGCGCGATCGCGACCATCTCGTGGTCGTCGTCGGCGTCGCCGGTGTCGGTTCCGGTGATCGCCCCGAGCGCGGCCAGCAACACCGGGACGCACTGGCTCTCTTCCAGATCCGGGCGATAGCGGAACTCGTGGTAGCGCTCCCTGGTGACGGTGAGCAAGCGGGCCATGCTCTCGGCACGTTCGGCGTAGCGGCCCATCCAGAACAGATCGGAGAGGACACGCGGGGAACTGACGGCTCGCGTCGGGCTGGGTATCGCGCCGGGAGCCACCAGCTCCACCGAGACCACCGGGGCCCGCTCGGCGGTGACCCGCTGCGGGGTACGCACCCAGACATCCTTTGCGGCAAGGGTGTTCATGCGGTATGCGGCGTTTCCCGGTGCGACCACATAACCCAACCCACCGATCATCGGGGCGTAGCCGCCGCGCTGGGCCACGGTGAACAACCGCATGCCGACATCGCCCGCGGACAACCCTTTGGGCCGGTAATCGGTTGGTGCGGTGGAGAACTGAGGAAGCTCCTGCCCCACCCACTCCCCCGGCTCGGCGTCGATCCGGGCGGCCAGGTCGTCGCGCTGCGCGGCCGACAGCGCCGGGCCGACGATCGTCTCACCGCCACTGACGGGCCGGATCAACAACGAGGTCAGCTTGGTCAGCAGGTGAGAGCGCTCGATGTCGATGCCGCCCCAGTACATCGGGGCCGTCGGCAACTGTGGGGTCTCGTCCAACAGCAACTCGGCCAGCTGCGGCAGAAACCGTGCCACGCCGGGACTTTCCATGATCCCGCTGCCCAGCGTGTTGACCACGGTCACCGCGCCACGGCGCAACACCTCGACCAGACCCACCACACCCAGCCGGGAATCGGGCCGCAGGTCGAGTGGATCCACATAGTCGGCGTCGACCCGGCGCAACACCACGTCCACCCGTTTGAGGGTGCCCAGCGAGCGCATCCACAGCGTGCCGTCGCGGACCACCAGATCGGCGCTCTCCACCAAAGGGAAGCCGAGCACACCGGCCAGGTATGCCTGGTCGAAGGCGGTCTCGGAATGGATACCGGGACTGAGCACCACGACGACGGGCTCCTGGGATCCCTCGGGCGCCGCGTCCAGAAGGGCCAGGCGCAGCGCCTGCGCCCACGGCGAGGCCGGCCGCGGGCCGACCCGCTCGTACAGATCGGGGGCGGCATGCGCGATCACCCGGCGGTCGGCCAGCGCATATCCGGCACCCGAGGGTGCCTGCGTCCAGTCCGCATTCACCACGAAGGACCCGTCGGCGCCGCGGCTGACATCGCAGCCGTGCATGAACAACTGATGACGTCCCGGCACCGCGATGCCGCGGGCGGCGCGCACGTACCCGGGATGGCCGAACAGCAATGGGGCCGGCAGTACTCCGCTGGTGATCGATCGACGGGCACCGTACAGGTCGGTGAGGATCGCATCGAGCAGCCGGGAGCGCTGTACCAAACCCGATTCCAGGGAATCCCAGTCCTGCGCCGAGATCACCAGCGGCAGCGCATCGAGATGCCAAGGCCCCGGCACGGCGGTGCCGTCGCCGTCGGTCACCACCTCCCCGTGGCGGTCCACCTGGATGTAGGTGATGCCGTCGTTGTCGACGAGACCGCGCACCACGGCACGCAGCCGGTCCAAGCCGTCGCGGCCCCGCTCGCCGACGCCCTCGGCCAGCTCGCGCCAGGCCGGGCGGACGTTGCCCGCGGCGTCGACCAGCTCGTCGTAACCGGCTCCGGCACCGTCGTCGCGGACATCGAACAGCGCTCGCTGGGCCCTCGAACCGCGGTAGGCGGCCAGCAGCCCGTCAACATCCACACCGGTGTTCACGGCAACACCAGTGGCTTGGGCGGACTCCGGTGAGCCGTTCGCACGTAGAACCATCAGTTAAGAACGGTACGCACCCGACGCAGGTCCAGAATTCCGGGCGCGCCGAGATCAGTCGATTGACGCGCCTGCTTCTCCCGTAGGTCCGCCATGTCGATGGTGCCGGGTGTGAATCCCGTCGCCTCGAACCGGCGGCCACGCCGCGACTCGGCCTCGACCGCGTTGACCGGCGGGGTGTCGTAGGACCGGCCGCCCGGATGCGCCACGTGGTAGGTGCAGCCGCCCTTGGACTGTCCTGTGGTGCAGTCCACCAGTTCAAACCGCAGCGGGGAGTCCACGGTGATGGTCGGGTGCAGCGCGCTGGGCGGCTGCCAGGCGCGGAACCGCACGCCGCCGACCTGGATGTCGGGATTGTCGGTGGCCAGCAGCGGGATCGGGTAACCGTTGGCGGTCACGATGTAACGGTGCCGGTCGGCTCCGACCAGCCGCACCTGGACCCGCTCCACCGACGAGTCGACGTAGCGGGCGGTGCCGCCGCCGGTCGACTCCTCACCCAACACGTTCCACGGTTCGATCGCACCGCGCAGCTCGATCTCCACCCCGTCATAGACCGCGGTTCCCACCCGGGGGAACCGGAATTCGGTGAAGGGATCCAGCCAGCTGGTGTCGAAGTTGATGCCGTGCGCCCGCAGGTCGGCGGCAACTTGCGCGATGTCATGAATCAGGAAGTGCGGCAACAGGTATCGGCCATGCAGGTTGGCGCCGTGACGGATCAGCGGGGCCCGCAGCGGCTCCTCCCAGAATCTGGTGACCAACGCCCGCACCAGCAGCGACTGCACCATCGCCATCTGGAAGTGCGGAGGCATCTCGAAACCCCGCAATTCCAGCAGCCCCAGGCGCCCCCGTGCGCTGTCGGGGCTGTAGAGCTTGTCGATGCAGAACTCGGCGCGGTGGGTGTTGCCGGTGAGGTCGGTGAGCAGATGCCTCAGGGCGCGGTCGACCACCCACGGCTGAGCCGATCTGCCGGAACCGGTCAGCCGCGCGATCTCGGCGAAGGCGATCTCCAGCTCATAGAGGGCCTCCGGACGCCCCTCGTCCACCCGTGGCGCCTGTGACGTGGGGCCGATGAACCGACCCGCGAACAGGTAGGACAGCGACGGGTGGCGCTGCCAGTAGGTCAGCAGTGACACCAACAGATCCGGTCGGCGCAGCAGCGGCGAATCGGCGGGCGTGATGCCGCCGAGGGTGATGTGGTTGCCGCCGCCGGTTCCGCCGTGCGTGCCGTCCACATCGAACGACTCGGTGGACAAGCGCGCCTGCCTGGCCTGCTCGTAGAGGGTCTCCAGCTGCTGCCTCTGCTCGGCGAAGCCGGCGGTCGGCGCGACGTTGACCTCGATGACACCCGGATCCGGGGTGATCGACATGGACGCGACGCGGGCGTCCGGCGGCGGCCCGTACCCCTCGATCACCACGGGGATGTCCAGCTTGGCGGCCGCGGACTCGATGCGGGCCACGAGGTCGACGAAATCGTCGAGTTCCTCGGTCGGGGGCAGGTAGATGTACAGGAACCCGGAGCGGATCTCGGCGACCAGTGCGGTCGTGGGCGCGTCGTCGGCGGGCTCGAGCGCGGCCTCATCAGGTTCGGCGCGCGTCTCGGTGCCCGCGGCCAGCGGGTCGGCGTCATACGCCGGGCGCGGCGGCTGCCAGCTGATGGCATTGAGCGGCAGCCGCAGCCCCGCCGGTGAATCCCCCTCGGTGAGCACGATCCGCCCGCGTCGCAGCCGCCAGTCGGCACTGGCCCAGCCGGCGCCGTCCGCACGGCGGTGCAGCGGTAGCACGTAGGCGGCGGGCTGATCGACCGAGGCATCGAGCCGGGCCAGCAGGGCCGCCCGGCCCTCCGGGGTGTCGTCGGCCAGGTCGTCGTCGGTGGCCACCGGCTCGCCGGCCGGCTGTCGCACGGCGGCCGCCAAGCGGCTCAGCGGATCCTCGAACGCCGGACGAACCTGGCCGGCCGGGAGCCCGAATTCGGCGGCGAGCGCCGCCAGGACACGGCGGCCGGCGTCGTCGGACAAGGAGGGAACCTCACCACTCCAAGGGTCGGCGAGCAGCGCCGCGTCGTTCCACAACGGCTGGCCGTCGGTACGCCAGAACAGGCCGATCTGCCAGCGCGGCAGGGGCTCTCCCGGATACCACTTGCCCTGGCTGCGCTGGACCAGCCCGGCCGGGGCCCACACCGCCTTGAGCCGGGCCGCGAGCGCCGACGCTCGTTCCCGCTTGTGCACGCCGTCGGCGTCGGTGGTCCATTCCGGGTCGACCTGGTTGTCGATCGAGACGAACGTCGGCTCGCCCCCGACGGTGAGCCGGACATCGCCGTCGGCCAGACGCCGATCCACCTCGGCGCCCAGCTTCGTGATCGCCGCCCACGCCTCATCGGTATAGGGCAGCGTCACCCTCGGGTCCTCGTGGATGCGGGTGACCACGTTGGAGAACTCCAGCGTGGACTCGCACGGACCGGTGGCACCGCTGATCGGGGCCGCCGATTCCGGGTGCGGAGTCGCCGAGAGCGGGATGTGACCCTCGCCGGCGAACAGTCCCGAGGTCGGGTCGAGACCGATCCAGCCCGCACCCGGGATGTACGCCTCGGCCCAGGCGTGAAGATCGGTGAAATCCGCGGCGGGGCCCGAGGGGCCGTCGAGCGCCTCCACGTCGGAGGTCAGCTGCACCAGATAGCCCGAGACGAACCGGGCCGCCAGACCGAGCTGACGCAGGATCGACACCAGCAGCCAGGCCGAGTCACGGCACGAGCCGATTCCGGTGCGCAGCGTGACATCCGGGGTCTGCACACCGGGTTCCATCCGGACCGAGTAGCCGACATCGGCGTTGACCGCCCGGTTGAGAGCCACCAGGTAATCGATCGTGCGCGTGCCGGGCGGCACGGTGAAATTGCTCACCCACGCCTTGACGAGTTCGCCAGGACCGGACCCCTCACCCTCCTCGTCGACCGGACGCAGATACGGCTTGAGGTCCTCGAGCAGGGCAGCGGGGTACCGGAAGCCAACGTTTTCCGCGTATTCCTCGATGAAGAAGTCGAACGGGTTGATCACCTTGAGATCGGCGATGAGCCCCACGGTGATGGTCAGGGTGCGGGCCCGGTCCGGAAACACCAAGCGCGCCAGGAAGTTACCGAACGCGTCCTGCTGCCAGTTGATGAAGTGGCCGGCCGGCTCGACGGTCAGTGAATACGCTTCGATCGGGGTGCGTGAGTGCGGCGCCGGGCGCAACCGGATGACATGTGGATGCAGCTCCACCAACCGGTCGAAGGTGTAGCTGGTGCGGTGCTCCAGCGCCACTTTGATCCCCATCTGCAAATCCCACCACAAGGTGAACTCCCCCGCACTGCGTGCGAAGGCCCGCCCGCGCGGACACGCCCGGATTCGGCCGGATTCGGTCGGCGCTGGTTGAATTCAGCGGTGAAGCAACTGAGGTGAAGGGATGTGGCCGCCGCCGATGTGGAGCACCGTGCTGGTGATGGCCGCCGTGGCGGCAATCGACCCTCTGAGAATCGGGGTCGTTGCCTTCATGCTGTCGCGGTCACGGCCGGTGCGGTTGCTGCTCCCGTTCTTCCTCTTCGCCTTCACCGCCAATGTCGCGGTGGGTGCTGCGGTGGTGTTCGTGTTCAAGAACGCCACCAGCGACGGCGGAAGCACGATGCCGCCGGGACTGGAGATCGGCATCGGCGCCGTGGCGCTGGTGATCGCGGTCCTTTCTGCCACCGGGCAGCTCGAACGCCTGGTCAACCGCGTGCGGTCACGCCGGGCCGTTCCGGCCGTGGTGGGCGACGGCGACGGCGCGCCCACCGAGGATGCGGTACCGGGTCTGTCGAAACTGCCGGCCGGAATGCAGGCCGCACTGCGCGGCGAGGCGCCGTGGGCAGCGGCGCTGCTGGGTCTGATCAACGGTTTTCCCACGCCCTACTACCTGGCGGCGATGGCCGCGGCCCTCACCTCGGGCGCCGCGCTGGCCGAGCAGATGGCCGCGCTGGTCGCGTTCAACCTGGTCGGTTTCCTGGCCGCGCTGATCCCCATCATCAGCTTCTGGGTCGCGCCGGAGGCCACCCGGTCGGGTGTCGAGCGGTTGTACGCCTGGATGGGGCGTCACCATCGCCTCGTGGTGGCAGTGATCGCAGGCGCGGTCGGGGTGTACTTCCTGGCCGCGGGCATCAGCCACTTGTGACGGCGCGGCGCACCTTCGCGCGACGGTAGACCGCGAGCGTCAGCACCCCGGCCAGGGTGATACCCAGCAGGTTGACCAGCAACTGCAGCACGGAATTGGCGGCGACGCCCCAATCGCCCACGGTCGCGGCCACCACCGCGAAACCCGCGGCGGGGACCGTCGTCACCGAGATGAAGACACCCACCAGCGCCGCCGATTTCGACGACACCAGCGACAGCATTCCGGCCGCGCCGGCCAGCAGCGCGACGACGAACGAGAACGGTCCCACCTGGAAGATGAAGTCGACCTGGGTGAGTTCACTGAACGTGGTCACCTGCACCCAGCCCAGCGCCTCGAAGCCCAGCGTCGCGAGCCCGGTCACGACCATGGCCACCGGGAAACCGACCAGCAGCGCCGCCCCGGCCCGCCGGGCCAGCGATACCCGGCGCTGGACGAGCGCGACGGCGAGCGCCGCGAGCGGACCGAACTCCGGCCCCACCACCATGGCTCCGACCACCGTGATGGCCGAATCCGTCACCACACCGATGGCGGCCAGCAGGCACGCGATGCACAGGAACGTCAGGTAGGTGACGCTGAGGCTGGACTCCTCGCGGGTCCGCGCAACCAGTTCATCCCAGATCACCGCATCGGCGCCGTCGCCGCCCGCGGCATCCTCGGCGTGATAGGCCGCGCTCGACAGGACTGTGTCGAGCGGCTCGAGGGTGATCGCGCCCGAGTGATGGATGTCAAGGGATTTGAGGCGCTCTACGACGTCATTGGCGGCTTCCCTGGCGACATCCGCGGTGATCTCGTCGCCCGCAGGGTCGACCGCGACACCGGAATGCACCACGATGTCGGTGACACCGGGGTCAGAGTGCAGGACGTTGAGCACCGGACCGCGCAGATCGGCCGGCGCTATGACACGTAGGTGCAGCACGGGCCGAGAGTAGCGTTGCCTGCCTGCGTTGACTTGGAACTGGCGCTGCGTTTGTACGAGTAGCGGTGTGCGTGGATTCGAAGTCAACGCTCGTAACGGACGACGAGCTCCTCCGGGGGCACCTGGTGTCCTTCCTCACAACGGATTTCGACGCCGGCCAGGGCACCGCAACCGTCATGCGCGAGCCGCAGCCCCGTGTCGCCCAGGTGTTTGCGCCCCCACTCGAACATCGCCCACACCACCGGCATGAAGTCGGTTCCGGATTCGGTCAGTACATATTCGTCGCGTTCGCGCTGACCGGGCTCGCGATAGGGCCGCTTTGCCAGCAACCCGGCCGCGACGAGGTCAGACAGCCGCGCCGAGGTTGCCGCTTTGGTGATACCGACCCGGCGGGCGAAGTCGTCGAATCTGGTGGTGCCGTAGAAGGCCTCGCGCATGATCAGCATCGCCGACTTGGTGCCCGCGAACGCCATGGTCCTCTCGATCGGGCAATGACCCACTGCCGACCAGCTGTCCCGGTCGGCGAGCTTGCCCTGCAGCATTCCCACGGAATCAAACCCCATCCCTGAGTTGTTCTAACTATACCCAGGTGCTATACCTGGGTAGTCATCACAATACTCAGCGTGGAGCATCAGGAGGCCAAGATGACCGGATATGCAGACCGGGACGCAGTCATCGTCGGAGCGGTCCGGACCCCGATCGGCAAAGGCAAGGCCAACGGCGCACTGCACGGCGTTCTGCCGGCGGATCTACTCGCGCACAGCCTGCGAGAGCTGATCACCCGAACCGGCGTAGACCCGGTGCTCGTCGACGACGTCATCGCGGGGGCCGTGACCCAGGTCGGCGACCAGGCCGTCAACATCGCGCGCAACGCCCTGCTGGGTGCGGGCCTCCCCGAAACCGTCCCCGGGACCACCGTGGACCGCCAGTGCGGCAGCAGCCAGCAGGCGATCAGCTTCGCGGCCCAGGGTGTCCTGGCCGGCGCCTACGACATCGTGATCGCCGCCGGCGTGGAGTCCATGTCGCGGGTGCCGATGGGCAGTTCGGTGTTGCCGGGCAGCGACCCGTTCGGTCTGGCCTTCGCCGAGCGCTACTCGGAAGGCCTTGTCCCGCAAGGCATCAGCGCCGAGTTGATTGCGGCGAAATGGGGCTTCTCCCGGGCTCAGCTGGACGAGTTCTCCGCGGGCAGCCACGAAAAGGCCGCCCGGGCCACCAAAGACGGCTTGTTCGACGCCGAACTCGCGCCGGTCGCCGGGCTGAGCACCGACGAGATCATCCGGCCCGGAACGACGGTCGACACCCTTTCCGGGCTGAAGCCAGCGTTCTACAACGAGGCGTATGCCGCGCGCTTCCCGCAGATCAACTGGGAGATCACCCCGGGCAACTCGTCACCGCTGTCCGACGGCAGCGCGGCGGTGATGATCACCAGCGGTGCGACGGCCAGAAAGCTAGGGCTCAGGCCGCTCGCGCGTATTCATACCACCACCGTCGTGGGATCCGATCCGCTGTACATGCTGACCGGCGTCATCCCGGCCACCGAAAAGGTATTGGCGCGTGCGGGTCTGACCCTGCCGGACATCGACCTGTTCGAGGTCAACGAGGCGTTCGCGCCGGTGGTACTGGCCTGGGCACACGACACGGGTGCCGACCTGAGCAAGACGAACGTCAACGGTGGCGCGATCGCGATCGGGCATCCGCTGGGCGCCAGCGGGGCACGCATCATGACCACCCTGGTCAATGCGCTCGAGCAGCGAGGCGGCCGCTACGGCCTGCAGACGATGTGTGAGGGCGGCGGCATGGCCAACGCCACCATCATCGAACGACTGGGTTGACCCACGCCGAAACGGTATTCCAGCAGAGAAAGTGCGGGTAGCGGCCTGCTGGAATACCGTTTCGGCGCAAAGGCGCTAAGCGCGGACGATCTCGAACAACGGGATGGCCCGCGTGGTGTTGGCCTGATATTCGGCGAACACTGGCGCGGCCTCGGCGATCTTCGGATAGGCCGCGTCGCGCTCGGCATCCGGCAGTTCCCGGGCCGTCGCGTCGTAGGCCTCGGTGCCCAACTCGATACGTACCTTCGGATTGGCCCGCAGGTTGTGCACCCACGCGGGGTCTTTCGGCGCACCCGCGTACGACCCCACGATCAGCATCTTGCCGTCGACGGTCAGATAGGCCAGCGGTGAGAGTCGTGGCTTGCCCGACTTCGCGCCGGTGGTGTGCAGCAACAGCAGGTCAGCTTGTTCGAACTGGCCGCCGACCTTGCCGCCGTTGGCCCGGAATTCCTCGACCACGTTCCGGTTGAAACCATCGAGGAATTCCGTGTCGGTGTAGAACTTGCCCTTGTCCATCTCGGTCATGACTTCTCCAGCTTCTCCGGCGGCGCTTCTATTCCACTATGTGTGTCTCGGGTCGGTTCCAGACGCGTGAAAACGCGCCGAAAACCGCAGGCTCCTGCGATCCTGGCTATCTCTGACGATTCGGTCAATTCGCCTTGGACCGCCCAACCGGAGAGGGGCACTACGTGCGGTGACATCGGCGACGCTCGACATCGATGGCCGCGTGGTCGACCGACGACGCGAGCTCGGCGAACTTCGCGCCGCGGCCGCGTCGGCCGAACGGGACGGCGGGACATCCGTGCTCATCAGCGGGGTTCCCGGGGTGGGCAAGTCGACCGTCCTCCAGGCCTTCGGCGACGAGCTCGCGCACCGCAACTGCACTTTCGCCTACGGCCGTTGTCGAGACGGCGCCGCGGCCCCGTATGCGGCGATAGGTGATGCGCTCACCTCGCTGGTCCATTCCATGATGGCGGCCGCCCCGGCGGAACGCGAAGTGTGGCGGGCCGATCTCAGTGTCGAAACATCGCCGCTGACAGGCGTTCTCGGGGATCTCGTACCAGAGCTCGCCGACGCACTCGGCGGGGTCGCGCCGGTGGCCGACCTCGATGCCGCCGAGACCCGCCGCCGCCTGCACCGCGCCGTGATCCGGCTGCTTTCGGTCACCGCCGCCCACCGGACGGTCGTACTCGCCATCGATGACCTGCAATGGGCAGACCAGGACTCACTGTTGCTGCTGTCGGAGTTGCTGGCCGTGGCCCCCCGCAGCGTTCTGGTGCTCGGCGCGTACCGCGCAGGCGAATTCGACGCAGCCACAGCCGGCCTCACCTCCCCGTACCTCCACAGTCTGGAACTCGACACCCTCGCGCCCGGCGACGTCGAGGAACTGCTCGCCGACGTGACGGGCCGCAGCCTCGAGCTGGCCGAGGTGGCCGCCGAATTCCAGCACCGCACCGGGGGGAATCCCCTCCAGATCCGCCAATTGCTGTACCGCGCACAGCGCGAAGGAGCCCTGAACCCCGTCGGCGACGGCGAGGACCCCGTCTGGGATCTGCGTGCGTTGTCCTCGATCGAGGTCTCCGCCACCGAGGCGGAGTTTCTCGGCAGCTACCTCAACCAGTTGCGTCCGCCGGATCTCGCGGTGTTGAGCTCGGTGTCGTGCATCGGCGGCGAGTTCGACCTGGCCGATGCCGCGGTAGCCGCTGCGAAACCATCAGACATTGCGGCACAGGCACTTTGGGCGTGCATGGAGCTGCGGCTCGTTGAGGCGGTCGACAGTGGCGGCCGGCGCATCGCGAATGCGATCAGCCGTGACGCCCGCTACCGCTTCAGTCACGACCGGGTCGCCGAGACCGCGCGGGCCTACCTTTCCGACGATGCACAGCGCGACGTGCACCTACGGCTGGGCAGGCGGCTGGTCGGAATGGGTGACGAGCGGTTGTTCGAAGCCGCGCGGCACGTCGGGATCGGCGGTCTGGGCGGCACCGACGACGCCGAACGCATCCGCTTCGTCGACGTATTGCGCCGCGCCGCCCGGAAAGCCCGGGTTCAGGCGTCGTTCCCGTTGGCGCTGGAGTACTGCCGCAGTGCGCTGAGGCTGCTCGGTCCCCAGCGTTGGGCCACGCATTTCCCATTGGCCAGGGAGCTGCAGCTCGACGCCGCGGACGCGGCACTGCTCGTCGGCGACGTTCCGGCGTTGTTCACCCTGCTCGACGAGGCCGACGGGGCGTTGTCCGAGCCGGCCGACCGCGCCCGGCTCGCCTACCTCCGGCTCAAGGGACGCGTCGCGCAGAACCGGTTGCGGGACGCGCTCGAGATCGGGCTGGCCGCGCTCGACGAGTTGGGCGAACCGCTGCCCGCCGAAGCGGGCAAGCCCCGAATGGCGAACGCGATGCTCCGGATGCGACTGACGATGCGACGTTGGAGCAACGAGCGGCTGCTCGGCCTGCCGGTCTGCCGCGATCCGCGCGTTATCGAACTACAACGGATCCTCGCCGAGATGCGCAGCATGTCCTACATCGTCCGGCCGAACCTGTTTCCGCTGCTGGTGCGCAAGCAGCTCGAACTCACCCTGGCCCACGGTCATACGCCGACCTCTCCCCTGGTCTTGGCCAGCTACGGCCTCCTGTTGGTCATACTGGGTGACCGCGCCGGGGCCCAGCGGTTCGGCGAAGTCGGGCTACAGCTCGCCGAGCGTCCAGAATTCCGGGAAGCCCGGCCGCAGACGCTGTTCATGCACCTCAATTTCATCCACCACTGGCGGCACCCCCTGCGCGATGGGCTCGGGTTGTTACGTGGCGCCGTCACCGAGGCCCTCGACCAAGGCGATCAGGAGTACGCCGGTTTTCTGGCCGCGACACTGATCTCCCAGTCGTTCTGGGTGGGCCGCCCGCTGGCCGAGATCGACGCGCTGGCCCAGTCCCTGATCCCTCAGTTCCGTTCCCAACGCGCACCGAGCATGCTCTGCCAGGCGCAGCAGCAGATGGCCCTCAACCTGATGGGCCGGTGTGAGGATCCGCTGCTGCTGGCCGGTGAGAGCGGCTACGACGAGCGGGAAGTGCTGGCCGCGGCGCAGCGCGAGGGCGACGAGGTGGCCATGGGCATCGTCGCCGCGATGAAACAGGGGCTGTGCTTCTGGTCCGGCGATCACATCGGCGCCGTACCGTTCACGGAGGAGGCCGTCCGGCACATGGACGGTCTGGTCGGGACGTCCGTATCGCAGCTCGTATACCTGATCGGTGCGCTCAGCCTGATGCAGCGCTCGACCCGAGACCGCGCGACCGCGCGATTCGTCCGCCAGGCGATGTCGTTGCACCGCAAGTGCGCCGAGTCGGCACCGGACAACTACGCGGCTTCATACGAATTACTCCAGGGCTCCTGGGCGCGCGCCCGCCGCCACTACGGCGAGGCCGAACGCCACCTGCACCGGGCCATCGCGCTCGCCGAGACCCACCAGCTACCCATGATCGGCGCCCGGGCGCATGAGGAGGCTGCGCAGCTGTACGCCGAGACATCGCGAATCACGTTGCGCGACCATATGTTGCGATCCGCTTACCAACGCTGGCTCAGCCTGGGCGTGACGATCCGCACGGACTGGCTTGCCCAGCAGCACCCCTGGTTGCTCAGCCGCGATCTGGTCCATCCGGGCTCGGTCGGTATCGACCCCGTCGGCGCCCATCAGCTGCTGCGGGCGCTGTCCGGGGCTCGTACCGCCGACAGTGCGGCTCGCATCATCCTTGGCTCGGTCGCCGACACCACCGGCGCCGGGCGCGTGCAGCTGCTCACCAGGTCCGCCGACCGCTCCTGGGTAGTACGGGCCGGGTACGACCACGGCGCAATCGCGATTCTGGACGCGCGGGCGGACGATTCGGGTTACTACGACGCCGACCTGGTCCTGCGCGTCGCGGAGAGCGGCGTCGCACACCTGGCAGCCCACACGCTGGCATCGCCGATCCTGGTACAGGACAAAGTGATCGGCGTGATCTGCGCCCAGCGCGATGCGAACGACGGGCACTTCACATCCGACCAGCAGGAGGCCGTCACCTTCCTGTGCGCGCAGGCCGCCGCGCCATTGTGGAACTTCCAGCTCGAGGCGCAGTTGAAAGCCGCCGACGAATACCGGCAGTCATTGATCGACGTGCAGTCCAGATTCGTTCCCAACGAACTGCTGCGCATCCTCGACATCGACGACCTTCGCAGGGTGCGCGCCGGTTACCGTGTCGAGCGCGAGATGACGGTGCTGATCAGCGACATCCGTGGATACACGACGATGATCGAGGACATGAACGTGTCGGAGGCCGGCAATCTGGCCATGGGCTTCCTGCGCGCCGTCGAACTTCCGATCATCAGCTGCAACGGTTTCGTCCAGGACGTCCGGGGAGACGAGATCGTCGCCGTGTTCGATTCACCCGACGACGCCGTCCGGGCGGGTCTGGCAATGCTGCGCTCCTTGCGGGAGCACAACCGAGACCGGCAGGCGCACGGTTCCGAGGTACTGCGGGCGGGCATCGGCATCAACACCGGCACGGTGGGTGTCGGCCTGGTGGGCGGCGTCAACCGCATGGTGTTGACCATCATCGGCGATGCGGTGAACCTGGCCGCACGGATCGAGAGCACGAACAAGCGGTACGGATCGGCCTTGCTCATCTCCGATGCGACCAGGACAAGGTTGAGCCCGGGATTCGACATCCGGCGCCTGGAACGGGTGATGGTCGTGAACCGCCGCAGGCCGGTGACGATTTACGAAGTGTACGACGATGATTCGGATGCGCTCCGGGATATCAAGCGCGCAGCCGCCCCCGCTTTCGAAGAGGCCTTCACGCTGTTCGACTCCGGAGACGTCGACCGGGCCCGTATCGCCTTCAAGCGATGCCAGCGGTTGCTTCCCGACGATCCCGTCGCGCCACTGCACCTGGCGCACTGCGATGCGATGGCGCGGGGCGAGATGACCCCGGGACAGGAAGTGGCGCTACACCAGAAGTAGTTCACAGCAAAAACGCCCCAACCAGCTGTTCTGTCTGCCATGCTTTTCTGACCGGGGTCAGGGGGCACCAAATGTATTTGACTACAGAACAATTGGCCATTGCCAATCAGGCGGTCGTCGAGACCTTCGAGCAAACCTGCATCGCCTGGCAGGCCATCCCCCATTGGAACACCTGCGATCCGGGAGGGAGCCGGGTGCGCAACGACGTGGTCAACAATCCAGGCTTTCTGAAAGTCCGGTCCCGGCAGGTGAGTTTCAAAGTCACCCTCGTGCAGACCACTGCACCCACACTCGATTCTCTGATCGCCGAGGTGAATTGGGCGGCCACGAAACTCGCCCGCAAAGTCGACAACAAAGTCATCAGATCGCTTCGCATCAACGTGCCGAATGCCAACAGGATCTGGTTTCCTGCCCTATCCCCCCAGTATCTGTTGAACAACCTCATCGACGCCCGGGCGAAGATCGAGAACGCGGGTTACCGGGCCCCGTCCTGTCTGATCACCAATACCAAGGGACTCAAGGAACTCAGCAATCTCAAGGCCGGCTATCCCATCACCAACGAACTTCTGGCCAGCGCACACGTCAACTCACTGCACCGGGCTTCCCAGCTCTACCGGGAACTGACGGTGGTCGATTCGAAAGGCACGGATGACACGACTGCGCCGAAACAGTCGGGCACCGTCATGCTGATGATCGGGCGGCGCCAACTCATCGCGCATGCGGGTGCCCCTGAAGCGTCCTCGGGCGAAGAGCCGGTAGACCTCGCCATCGCCGTCGCGCCGAGCCTGGAGGTACTCGGAGAGACCAGCTTGTCGAGGATCGAGATGGCCGTCCGGATCCGGTTCGCGCTGCGGATCAAGGACAGGCGAAGCCTCGCGGCGCTGTACGGGAAGCCGCGCAAGAAGTAATCCCCATGACCTCCACGCTGCCTGAAGCGCGCGCAGCGCACGCCGAACCGAATCAGCTCGACGCCTACCTCGCACTGTGCAAGGAGGCCTGTGACGACGAGATCACCAGGATCTACGGCAGCGGAACAGAATCCAGCGGTTTGCGAGAGCTGATCCTCGACTACCCGCGCCGCGGCGGGAAAGCGCTCCGGCCCGCGCTGAGCATCGCCGTCTGCCTGGGACTCGGCGGCCATCTCGACGCCATCCTGCCGACGGCGGCGACGCTCGAGCTCTACCACAACGCCTTTCTCATCCATGACGACATCGAGGACGAATCATGGTGGCGGCGCGGCAAACCCGCACTCCACATCGACCACGGGATCCCGGTCGCGGTCAACGTCGGCGACGCCATGCTGTCACTGTCCCTGCAGCCGCTGCTGGACAACGTCGAGCGCATCGGATTGGGCCCGGCGCTGCGCATCCTCAAAGCCGTCGCGCACATGACCCGTCAGACCGTCGACGGTCAGGCGATCGAACTGGATTGGGTCCGGACCAACACCTGGCGCCTCGACGACACCGACTACCTGCGGATGGTGGAACTCAAGACCAGCTGGTACTCGTTCATCACCCCGCTGCAGGCCGGTGCCATCGCCGCAGGCACCGCACCTGAGCACCTGACGCACTTGGAGTGGTTCGGCCGCCACCTCGGCGCCGCATTCCAGATCACCGATGACCTGCTGAACCTGCGCGCCGAGCCGGAGGCCTACGGCAAGGAGATCGGCGGCGACCTCTGGGAGGGCAAGCGGACCCTGATGGTGTTGCACGCCCTGCAATGCGCGGATCCGGCCGAACGGGAACATGCCGTGCACATCCTGTCCAAGCGCCGGCCCAGCACCGAGGGCGAGTTGGGTTTGACCGACCTGCTCGACCGGCTCGCCACCCGGGGCGAACTGTCCCGCACCGGTCACCATGCCCTCACGAACTTCCTTCGTACCCAACACATCACCGAGCCGAAGACCCTCGATGAGATTCAGTGGCTGTTCGGACTGCTGCAGCGCACCGGATCGCTGACACACGCCAAGGACATCGCCGCCCGGCACGCCGGGCACGCTGCGGCGGTACTGACGGATCTCGACTGGCTGGCCCCGAGTCATCACCGGCAGGTTCTCACCGACCTGGTCGACTATGTACACGGGCGGACCCGATGAGCCCCGAAGTCCTGATCGGCATGCTCGCCGAGCTCGATCGGATCCGAGCCCTCACCCTCGACCTCGTCGAGCAGCAGGCTCCCCAACTGCTGCCCTCCCCCGACGATGTCGCCCCGGCCGAGCGCACCGTGCACGAGTTGCTCGTCGGCGCAAGGCGCGCGGTCCTCGGCAACCCAGCGGCAGCACGCGGGCTGCACAACCTTCTGGTGGCCGAAGGACGGCGTTATGCACAGAGCCCCGAGGGCGCCCGGTTGCGCGACGCACTCGTCGCTTCCGAGTCTGTAGAGAATCTCCGTCGGCTCTGGGAGACGGTGAGCCTCAATGTTCTCGACGGACCGGCAGCATCCGACGCCGCACCGGCCGCGTGGGCCGAGTTGCTCGCCGACGCCGTCATCGGCCACGGGCTCGATGACGCGACCCTGTCCCGACTGCGTCCGGAGGGCTTTGCATGAGTCTCTCCGATCCCCGCGCCGCACTGGACCGGCAGAGCAGTTTCCTCGGCTATCTGCTCGGGCTGGCCGCGGTGTCGCGGGCTGTTCACGCGCTGGCCGGTGACGGCACCGCCTCCGCGCCGCCGCGGCCCACTGACGATTTCGTACACGCGCTGCTCGGGCTGGCCAGCCTGGGGACGGCAGTCGAGCGCCTCGCCGAATCCGCTCCCGCACAATCCGTCCCGGTCGGCCCAACGATCGATGTGAGCAGGTGGCTGCGATGAGCGCGGTACTCGCAAGCAGCGATTTCCTGCGCGCCCCCGTGCTGGCCACGACGCAGCCCGCCGGCTTCAAAGAGTGGCACCACTTCGTGATCCACGGACCGGGGCGGCGCATCCTGATCAACTTCAGTCTCACGGACGAGACCACCACGACCGGGCGTCATCACCTGGTGCCGCGGGTGATCGTCATCGCACACGACGACCAGTGGATCGGAGCCGTCGAGCGATTCGACGTCTCCGCGCTCGAGGTTTCGGCCGATCTCGGGGAGCTGACGATCCGCGGTAACCGGATGACGTTGGGCCCGAACGGCTACCGGGTACTCATCGACCTCCCCGAGCACGACATCTCGGGCAATCTCACCTTCAGCCCGATCAGCCGCCCGTTCGTGGTCAACAATCAGCCCGTCGGCGAAGGCCGCATGAACTGGCTGTTCGTCCCACGACTGCGGGCGAACGGATCGCTGCACCTCGACGGACGCGAACATCACATCGCCGACGAACTGGCGTATCACGACCACAACTGGGGTCGCTTCCGCTGGGGTGACGACTTCGGCTGGGTCTGGGGCACGATCCTGCCCCGCGATTCCAGCGATCCGTGGTCGATGGTCTTCCTGCAGATGACCGATCGTCGCCGTCTGAACTACCTGTCCCAGGCGCTCTACGTCTGGCACCATGACGAACCTGCCGCGATCTTCCGGCACGCCGCGCTCACCACCGAGTGCGTCGGCACACTGGCACACGGGCCCGACTGCACCCTGCCGCCGCCGATGCGACTGGTGCTCGACGGTGCGGCACCGGGCGTTCCGGACCGGTTCCGGATCGCCGCGGCACGGGTGGACGACGAGGTGCACGCCGAGTTCCGCGCCACGTCCTACGCACGGCTCGCACAGCCCAGCGAGGTCAGTCTGACCCGGTCCACGGTGCTCTGCGAAACCAACGGCGATGTGACCGTGGCCGGAAGGATCGGAGGCAGGCAGATCGACTTCGCCGGCGCGGGTGTATTCGAGTTCCTCTATGGCTGAGCCGGTTTCGTCGCTGCTGCGACGCTCGATCGAGCACCTCGCCGACGAGGGGCCCGACGGCTACCGGCTGATCCTGCAACAGTTGGGGCCACTGGTGGTCGAGCTCGACGTGGATGGTGAGGTGTTCTCCCTGTCGGGCGGGAATGAACTCCGGGTCGCCGACGGCCATGCGGATGCGCCCGGCGTCCGGCTACGCACCTCCCGTGGCGCCATCCTCGACGTGCTGGACGCAACGGTCGGGCTCGGAGACGCAGTGGAGACCGACATGCTGTGCGTCCGAGGCGCGCTCGACGATGTGCTGCGCGCGCACGACACGCTTCTCGCCTACGTCCATGCCGCAGTCCGGGCTCCGACGCAACCGGCGCTGCTGAACGCACTGCGGTCAGGTGCGTCATGACCTGCGTGTCGACGCCCGCGTCGTGCGCCCCGCGCCCGACTGTGGTCGTCCTCGGTGCAGGCATCGCCGGCCTCACCGCGGCACACGAACTGGCCGACCGTGGTTTCGACGTCACGGTGTACGAGCCGCGCCAGGACGAGCGCAACGGTCTCGGTACCGCGCCGGCCGGAATCCATCCCCCGGTCAAGCTCGGCGGCCTTGCCGCATCCCAGTTCTCGACAGTGGGTCCCTTCGGCGGCAGCCCGGCGCAACTGCGTCCGTTCCCTGAACGAAGAGGTGACCCACGCCCGCCCGAGTGCGCGGTCGCCGGGGAGCACGGCTTCCGCTTCTTCCCGGCCTATTACCTGCACATCTGGGATCTGTTCCAACGCATCCCCGTTTACCAGCGCACGGGTGCCGGCGACTGTCAGCCGACCGCACGCACCGTCATGGACAACGTGCGCCGCGTCGTAACCCAGGGCACGACAGTGGACGGCAAGCCGTCCTTGGTGTTCCCCCGCGAATTGCCGCGCAGTCTGGCCGAATTCTTCGGCGTTCTGCGTCAGCTCACCCAATTGGGTTTCACCGCAAACGATGTCGCCGCCTTCCAGGGTCGGCTACTTCGCTACCTGGTCACCAGTCCGTTGCGCCGGGGGCGGGAACTGCAGAACCTGTCCTCGTACGACTTCTTCGTCGGGCACGACAACGACACGACCTGCCAGCCGGTGTCCTACTCACCGAACTTCGACGCGCTGCTGCGCGAAATGCCTCGCGTGCTGGCCGCATTCGACCCGAAGTGGGGTGACGCCCGTACCAACATCACCACATATCTGCAGCTCTACCTGAACATGGACCGGCGCGACGACAAGGCCGACGGCGTCCTCAACGGCCCGACCACCGAGGCGTGGTTCGACAACTGGTATCGGCACCTCGTCTCCCTCGGCGTCCATTTCGTCCACGGCGAGGCGGCGCAACTTCTACCGCCATCGATCGACCCGGGGCAGCCGCCGCATCTGAGGCCGCGGGTGCAGATCGTGCTGACCGACGGTACCCTGCTGAACCCCGACTACACCGTGGTTGCCGTGGATGCTCCTGCGGCCGAGCGGATCACGGCGGCACTGCGAGCCGCCGGCACCGGCGGGACCGTGGCCGGCCTGGACGGTTTCACTACCTCCGCGCCGCCTGCCGACGGACCGCTGCAGTCGCAGGGCACCCGGACGACGACCCCGCGCGACCCGTACTGCATGGACGAGTTGGGACGTGTGCCCTGGGACCGGTTCCAGACGCTCAGTGGCATCCAGTTCTATTTCGACACGGAGTTCCAGCTGATCCGCGGGCACATGTACTACGCCGGAACCGAGTGGGCGCTGTCCTCGATCAATCAGCACGGGCTGTGGGAGAACCGGCCCCGGCTGGCCCGCGACGGATACGTCTCGGTGCTCTCGGTCGATATCGGCGATTTCAACGCGCCGTCCCGTCACCTGGTCGACGAGCTGGGCCGCGGCCGGGCAGCCCGGGATTGCACGGCCGACGAGATCGCCGCCGAGGTGTGGCGGCAGATCGTCACCGCCCTGACCAACGACGCCGGCAACGTCGCGGAGGAACTGCTGCCATGGCCTGTCTGGTACGCGCTGGACCGAGGTCTGGTGATGGCCGACGGGCCCGGCCAGGGCCGTGGCCGGGTTGTCCGCAACGAAACCCCTTACCTGGTGCCGATCATCGGCGACTGGGACAACCGGCCCGGCGGTGACCCGTGGAATCCGCACGGCACGTCGTGGAGTTTCGCCCCGACCGAGCAATGGTGGCTCGAAGACCTCGAGCGGCGTCAGGTCTGGCAGGCCCGCCACGGCGGCTACCAGGTGCACCACAACTCGGTGGTCTTCGCAGGCACCTGGGCCAGGACGTTCACGCGGATGACGTCGATGGAAGCGGCCTGCGAATCGGCCCGGCACGCCGTCAACGCCATCCTTGATCACTATGTGTGGGTGGGATCCGGCGGCCTCGACCGCCGCGAAAATACGGTACTCCCTTGGCTTTTCCCGTACGGCTTTCTCGATCAGGGTCTCTCCAGCCCGATCCGGATGCCGACGCCCGCCGGCGACTACTGCTACATCTTCGACGTCGAGAACCGCGAACCGGCCGATACCCGGGCGCTGCGCATCCTCGACTCCGAGTACTGCATGCAATCACTGCCCCATCCGTTGGACACCATTGCCGCACCCGCTGTCCCGACACCGCCAGGAGCCCGACCATGACGTACCCACCTGACTACAGCCAGCAGCTCTATGCGTATCTGCAGGCGTGGCGCCAGTTCCTGGAGCCGCTCACCGCGATGGCCGCGATGGCTGCCGGCATGGCGCCCCCACCCGGCCCATGGGCCGGGCCCGGCACGTATCCCATGCCCGCGGCACCGGGCCTGCTGCCCTATCCCACCGCATACGCAGCGCCACCGCCCGCCGCGCCGGTTGCCCCGTCCCAGGTGCCTGCCGCCGACTACACGCAGCAGCTGGTCGGATATCTGCAGGGCTGGCGTCAGCAGCTCGAGCAGATGACGGGCACCGGTGCGCCATCGTCGTACGGGAGCGACAACGCATCTCCGGGACGCCGGCCGGTCCCACCGGACCGAGCCGATGCCGGCAGAACCTCCCCACCGGATGACGGCCCCGGCAGCCTCTATCCCAAACAGGGCACGACGTCATCCGTCGTGCCACCCAAGTACGAAGCCATGAGGCCCGCGAATGTGGGCGGCAGCCAGATACCCGGCGAGCAGGTCCTCCAGCCGGCCGTGGTGGCGCGCGGACCGGTGATCGCCGCAGCGCCGATCACCGAACTCGGCCGGATGCGCCAGCGTGACGTCAGTGCGCCGCGTGTGACGGGCACCCCGGCCTCAGCACGGGTCGCCACGCCGAACGCGACGATGCGCGCGGTACCCCAGTCGAACTTCGCCGGGCTCGCGGACCGCGCGCTGAAGCACGTCGAAAGAGGCTAAGCCCCGGCCTCGGACTTGTTCTCGGACTTCGATTCGGGCTTGGCCTTCGACTCCGGCTTGGCGTCGATCCCCGACTCCTTGCGCTGCTGCGGGGTGATCGGCGCGGGCGCATCGGTCAGCGGGTCGACACCGCCACCGGACTTCGGGAATGCGATGACCTCGCGGATCGAATCCACCCCGGCCAGCAGCGCGGTGATGCGGTCCCAGCCGAAGGCGATACCGCCGTGTGGCGGGGCACCGAAGGCGAAGGCGTCCAGCAGGAACCCGAACTTGTCCTGGGCCTCGTCGTGATCGATGCCCATCATCGCGAACACCCGCTCCTGGATGTCGCGCCGGTGGATACGGATCGACCCGCCACCGATCTCGTTGCCGTTGCAGACGATGTCGTAGGCATCGGACAACGCGTTGCCCGGGTCCGAGTCGAAGGTGTCCTCCGATTCGGGCTTGGGCGCGGTGAAGGCGTGGTGCACGGCCGTCCAGGCACCCGAGCCCACCGCCACGTCGCCCGAGGCGGTCGCCACGTCGGCGGGTTCGAACATCGGGAAATCCACCACCCAGGTGAACGCCCATGCGGCCGGGTCGATCAGGTCCAGGCGCTTGGCGATCTCGATGCGGGTGGCTCCCAGCAGCGCACGCGCCGAGCGGGCCGGGCCTGCCGCGAAGAACACGCAGTCACCGGGCTTGGCGCCGACATGGGCGGCCAGCCCGTCACGCTCGGCGTCGGTGAGGTTCTTGGCCACCGGACCGCCCAGCGTTCCGTCCTCACCCACCAGCACGTAGGCCAGTCCCTTGTGGCCGCGCTGCTTGGCGAACTCCTGCCAGCCGTCGAGGGTGCGCCGCGGCTGTGACGCGCCGCCCTCCATCACGACCGCGCCCACGTACGGGGCCTGGAACACCCGGAACGGGGTGTCCTTGAAGTACTCGGTGCACTCGATGAGCTCGACGCCGAACCGCAGGTCGGGCTTGTCGGAACCGAAGCGGCGCATCGCGTCGGCGTAGCTGATCCGCGGCAACGGCAGCGGCAGCTCGTAGCCGATCGTCGACCACACCGCCCGCAGCACCTGCTCGGCGATCGCCATCACGTCGTCGGCATCGACGAAGCTGAGCTCCATGTCCAGCTGGGTGAATTCCGGCTGGCGGTCGGCGCGGAAGTCCTCGTCGCGGTAGCAGCGCGCGATCTGGTAGTAGCGCTCCATGCCGGCGACCATGAGCAGCTGCTTGAACAGCTGCGGGCTCTGCGGCAGCGCGTAGAACGAGCCGGGCTGCAAGCGGGCGGGCACCAGGAAGTCGCGGGCGCCCTCGGGAGTCGAGCGGGTCAGCGTCGGGGTTTCGATCTCGACGAAGTCATGCTCGGCCAGCACGCCACGGGCGGCGGCATTCACCTTGGAGCGCAACCGGATTGCGTTGCCCGGGCCCTCACGGCGCAGGTCGAGGTAGCGGTACTTGAGCCGGGCTTCCTCGCCTGCGGTCTCATCGAGCTGGAACGGCAGCGGGGCGCTCTCGGACAGCACGGTCAACGAAGTGGCGTTCACCTCGATCTTGCCGGTCGGGATCTCGGGGTTCTCGTTGCCCTCGGGACGGACCTCGACCACCCCGGTGACGGCGATGCAGAACTCGGCGCGCAACCGGTGCGCGGCGGCGAGCACATCGCCTTCGCGGAACACCACCTGCGACACGCCAGACGCGTCGCGCAGGTCGATGAAGATGACGCCGCCGTGGTCACGGCGACGCGCCACCCATCCCGCCAAGGTGACCGTTTGACCGGCATCCGCGGCCCGCAATGAACCGGCGGCATGACTGCGCAGCACGAAAACTCCTGATTGTCGATCGAGACAGACGGGTGGTGACGAGTGACCAGTCTAGAGAGTCGCTTGCGCCGGTAACTTGGCGACATGACGTCCCCCATCGCGGTCATCGGCCCAGGCGCCATCGGGTCCACCGTCGCCGCGCTCCTGCACGCCGCAGGCCAACCGGTTCTGCTGTGCGGCCGGACCCCGCGCGACGGTGTCGAGATCCGGCCCGACGACGGAGAACCGATCCGGGTGCCGGGCCCGGTACGCACCGATCCGGCGAGCGTCGACGGTCCACTCGACGTGGTGTTTCTCGCGGTCAAGGACACCCAGAATGCGCAGGCCGCGGCTTGGCTGGACCGGCTGTGCGACGAGAAAACCGTGGTGTGCGCGCTGCAGAACGGCGTCGAGCAGGTCGAGCGGGTCAGTGAGGTCAGCCGGTACACCGACGAAGCCCACGTCGTGCCCGCAGCGGTGTGGATCTCATCGGAGATGCAGCCTGACGGCTGGGTGCGGCTACGCAGCGAGGCCCGGCTGGTCCTGCCCGACACCCCGGCAGCGGCGACGGTGGCCGACGCGCTGCGTGCCACCGCGATCACCGTCGAGCGGGATCCCGATTTCCGTAGCGCCGCCTGGCGCAAGCTCCTGGTCAACGCCGTGGTCGGGTTCATGGTGCTGGCCGACCGGCGTGCGGGCATGTTCCGCCGCGACGACGTGGCCGCACTGGCCCGGCGCTATGTAGCGGAATGCCTGTCCGTGGCCCGGGCCGACGGTGCCGATCTGGGTGACGAGGTGGTCGACGAGATCGTCGGCATGCTGGCCGCGGCGCCCGAGGACCTGACCACCTCGATGCTGACCGACCACCAGGCCGGCCGACCGCTGGAGTGGGATATCCGCAACGGCGTCATCACCCGCAAGGCGGCCGCGCACGGCCTGCCCACCCCGATCAGCGACGTGGTGGTCCCGCTGTTGGCGGCGGCCGGCGACGGGCCGGGCTGACCCGCCACTAGACACTCTGGCCTAGGGTGTCTACCCATGGCCCGGACCTATGAGTGCGAACGCGTCGAGTTGGACTTCATCGACCGGGCGCCGTTCCGCTTCGTCAGCACCGTCGACCTCGCCATCACCGCAGAGCAGCTGTTCGAGGTGCTCAGCGATGAGACCTCGTGGCCGCACTGGGCCACCGTCATCACCAATGTGGAGTGGACCAGCCCCGAACCTCGCGGCGTCGGCACCACCCGCACGGTCACGATGCGCGGCCACATCGTCGGTGACGAGGAGTTCCTGGCATGGGAGCCCTTCTCCCACATGGCTTTCCGATTCAACACCAGCACCTCCAACGCGATCTCGGCCTTCGCCGAGGACTACCGCGTGGTGGAGACGGCCGGCGGCTGCCACCTGACCTGGGTGATGGCCATGAAGCCGAGTGGACTGGCCGGGCGGCTCGGGATGACCATGGGCCGGCCGGTGATGGCATGGCTGTTCCAGCGGTTCCTGCACAACCTGCGCCGCTATACCGACGAGCGCTACGGCAACTAGGCCAGCCCCTCCCACACCTGGCGTCGCACCGAATCGGGATCGGCGACGGTCTCGTCCCGCGTGGACCGGATCACCCGGGTCAGGCGCCGCTCGACGTCGTACTCCGGCCACTCGGCGACCTCGGCCCGGGCGAAATCCAACCAGGTGCGCTGCATCCGACGGCCGACCGACGGCTGGACCCGGCGACCCAACGGATGCAGCTTGCGCCCCAGATACGAGCTGTAGCTGTGCTGGATGTGCACGATCTCGCTGCCGTGGGTGGCGCCAAGCCCCAACACCTTCAACGTCCAGGTGGTGTGGTCGAACCGGTACACGTGAGTCGGCGCATGGGCACTGTAGGCATCGGCGAATGCCCAGGTCGGCGCGCCGAACATGACGTCGGAGCCGAACGCGATCAAGGCGCGGCGGCGCGGGAAATCGGGATAGGCGGCAAGAATCCGGTCGCGGTCAGCCGGGGCGCGGCGACGGAGGTAGTCCTCGACGCCGGCCAACGTGGTCGGCAACATCGGCGGTTTGCCCCAGGCGAACATCGACGCCTCGTGGCTGTTGGTGCCGATGATCAACGGCACCGCGGACACCGCACCTGCGCGTGCCGCCTCGATCGGGTGCAGCGGCAGCAGGTCGACGCCGTGGGTCAGCCCGTAAGCCAACGTCGGTGTCTGCTGCGCACTCTCGAGCTGCAGCCGGCCCGCGGCGCGACACAACTGTCGTTGCGGCAGCACCTTGAGCTGCTCGGCCCCGACCCCGAGCAGGTGCATGAAGCGCCGGGACTGACGGGCCCGGTCCTCACGGTCGGCGATCAATGGCAACGCCGGGCTCTGGGCGATGGCCCGCGCGAACAGCCCGTCGGCCGCTGGACTGGCCAGCAGGGCCAACACCGATGTGGCACCGGCCGATTCACCGAACACCGTGATCTGGTCGGGATCGCCGCCGAATGCGGCGATGTTGTCGCGCACCCACTGCAGGGCGGCGATCTGGTCGCGCAGGCACAGGTTGTCGTCGAATCCCTCACCCAGGTCACCGAGTTCGAACCCGCCGAACACGCCGAGCCGGTAGGTGACGTTGACGACGACCACATCGCCGTTGGCCGCCAGCCGCGAACCGTTGTAGAGCTGCAACTGGCCGGCGCCGTAGACGAACGCGCCGCCGGGGATCCACACCATCACGGGTAGCGATCCGCCGGTGTCGGGCGACCACACCGTCACGGTCAGGCAGGCCTCGTCCCGGACCTTGGGGTCGTCGCGGCCTCCCCCGACGAACGAACGCCCCTGTGGGGGCAGCGGGCCGTGCTCGACGGCGTCGCGGACCCCGGACCAGGGCACCACGGGCCGCGGCGCCAGGAAGCGCAACGCGCCGACGGGCTGCTGGGCGTACTCGACACCTCGCCATACGCTGACCCCGCCTTCACGGGTGCCGCGTAGCCGCCCCAGCGAGGTGTGGGCGATGGTCGAATGTTCCGCAACGACGGACACGTCTGAATCGTAGTGTGACAAGCTTAACGGGCTGTTGAGCACGCACCTACCGGCGAATGCGATGGAGTGACGGGATGACCTTCAACGAGGGTATGCAGATCGACACGAGCACCACTTCCAGTTCCGGTGGTGGCCGCGGCCCCGGCCGTGGCATCGCGATCGGCGGAGGTCTCGGCGGTCTTTTGATCGTGGTTCTCGCGATGTTCCTCGGTGTGGACCCCGGCACGGTGATGCCTCAACAACAGCCGATGGACACCAGCGGCGTCGGAGGCGAGGGTTTCGACCTGAGCCAGTGCAAGACCGGTGCGGATGCCAACTCCAAGGTCGAGTGCCGCGTGGTCGCCACCGGAAACTCCGTGGACGGCGTGTGGCAGCAACTGCTCAAGGGATACACCCGTCCGCACGTGCGACTGTTCAAGGGCCAGGTGCAGACCGGCTGCGGTCCGGCCACCAGCGACGTCGGGCCGTTCTACTGCCCGGTGGACAAGACGGCCTACTTCGACACCGACTTCTTCCAGGTGCTCGTCGACCAGTTCGGTTCCAGCGGAGGCCCGCTCGCGCAGGAGTACGTGGTGGCCCACGAATTCGGTCACCACGTGCAGGACCTGCTCGGGGTTCTCGGCCGAGCCCAGCGCGATCCGGAGGGCGCCACCGGCGCGGGTGTGCGCACCGAACTGCAGGCCGACTGCTACGCCGGGGTGTGGGCGCACTACGCGTCGATCACCCGTCAGGAAGGCACCGACGTGCCGTTCCTGGAACCGCTGAGCGACAAGGACATCAGCGACGCCCTGTCGGCGGCCTCGTCGGTGGGCGACGATCGCATCCAGAAGCAGGCCACCGGCCGGGTCAATCCAGAGGCCTGGACCCACGGCTCCTCCGAGCAGCGCCAGAAGTGGTTCACCATCGGTTACCAGACCGGCGATCCCAACAAGTGCGACACCTTCGCCGCGAACAACCTTGGCTAGGGCCACCACCGCCGTCGACACGGTAGCCGAACGCTACCTGGACACCTATGCGCGTCTCGACCCGTGCGCCGCAACAGAACTGGGTATCACCGGCCACGACGACGACGTCACCGACTACTCCCCGCAGGGCGTGACGGCGCGCGCCGAGGCGGCCCGGGCCACCTTGGCCGAACTCGACGGGATCGAGCCGGTCGACGACGTCGACGTGGTCACCGTGGCCGCCCTCCGCGAGCGCCTCGGCGCGATCGTCGACGTTCACGAAGCGGGCCTGGACCTCGGCGAGCTCAATGTCATCGCGTCGCCGCTGCAGACCATGCGCGACGTGTTCGACCTGATGCCCACCGACACCGAGGATGACTGGGCGCTGATCGCCGCGAGATTGGCGAAGGTGCCCGAGCGGGCCGCAGGTTATGCGGACGCGCTGCGAGAGGCGGCCCGCAACGCTCACGCCCCGGCTCTGCGCCAGGTCACCCGCGGGGTCACCCAGGCCCGCCAGATCGCCCAGTTGTTCGCCGAGATGGGCACCGGCGCGGCACCGGGAAACCCGCGGCTGCAGGCGGAGATACGACAGCGCAGCGAGGCCGCGGCCGACGCCTACCGGCAGCTGGGCGATGTGCTGCGGGAGGAGATCGCCCCGGTCGCCCGCCCGTCCGACGCCTGCGGGCGCGAAACCTACGGGCTGATGTCGCGGTTGTTCCTGGGGACCTCCGTCGACCTCGACGAGGCCTACGAATGGGGTTTGGGATTGCTCGATGCCGTTGTGGCCGAGCAGGAATCGATCGCCCAGCAGCTCTACCCGGGTGCCACGGTCGCCGAGACGCTGCGCCGGCTCGACGAGGAGCCGCGCTACCTCATCCGCGGCACCGATGCGCTGCAGGCCTGGATGCAGCAGCTCTCCGACCGCGCGGTGGAATCCCTTGCCGGCACCCACTTCGACATCGACGGGCCGCTGCGCACCCTCGAATGCCGCATAGCGCCGACCCAGACCGGCGGCATCTACTACACCGGCCCGTCCGAGGACTGGTCGCGCCCCGGACGCATGTGGTGGTCGGTGCCGCCCGGCGTCGAGCAGTTCCACACCTGGCAGGAAACCACCACGGTGTTCCACGAAGGCGTGCCCGGGCACCATCTGCAGATCGGGCGGGCAGTGGCCCTGGCCGATCAACTCAACCGGTGGCGGCGGCTGGGCTGCTGGGTGTCCGGCCACGGTGAGGGCTGGGCGTTGTACGCCGAGCGGTTGATGGCCGAGCTCGGCTGGCTCGACGATGCCGGTGACCGGATGGGAATGCTTGACGCGCAACGGTTCCGCGCGGCCCGCGTGGTGATCGACATCGGCGTGCACTGTGGTTTGACCGCACCCGACGGTGAGGTGTGGGACGCCGAGCGGGCCTGGAACTTCCTGACCTCACATTCGGCCATGGCCGAGGAGAACCTGCGCTTCGAACTGGATCGCTACCTGGGTTGGCCGGGGCAGGCACCGTCGTACGCCATCGGACAGCGGATCTGGCACGAGCTCCGCGAGGAGTCTCTGCAACGCGGTCTGTCGTTGCGGGAATTCCACAGTCGCGCACTCGATCTGGGTGGGCTGCCGCTCGATGTCCTCAGGTCGGCGTTGTCGGGCACCTGACGCGCGGCCACACTGGTGTGATGGAACCCGAACTCGAACCCGATACCAAGGACTGGACCTGGGTGCTGTCCCGCGCGTGCCCGGAGTGTGGGTTCGACCCGGCGCGGGTGCAGCCGGGCGAGGTGGCCGGCCTGATCCGCGACGATGCCGCACAGTGGGTACCCAGGCTTAACCGGCCCGGGGTTGCCGTTCGGACCCGCGCCGACCGCTGGTCGGCCCTGGAATACGGCTGCCACATCCGTGACGTGCACCGGATCTTCGCGCACCGGGTGCGGTTGATGTTGACCGAGGACGACCCGCGGTTCCCCAACTGGGATCAGGACGCCACCGCGATCGCCGACGACTACGGATCGCAGGATCCGGGGACCGTCGCCACCGAACTGTTCGAGGCGGCGAGCGTCGTCGCCGACACCTACGACCATGTGCCGGCCGACGCCTGGTCACGACGCGGACTACGCAGCAACGGCAGCGAGTTCACCGTCGCGACGATCGCGATCTACCACCTGCACGACATCGTCCACCACGCGCACGACGTCGCCACGATGTGACGCGGTTCACATCCGGTGGATGTCACGGTTCGGCCGCCGAGCGGTGTCTGAGAGTGTGACGACCACGGGCAGAGGGGGACCAACTGAACGCGACCGAGGTATTCGCCGAGCACCGCCCGCTGCTGTTCACGCTGGCATACGAGATCCTGGGTAGCGCCGCCGACGCCGAAGATGTGGTGCAGGACAGCTACCTGCGCTGGGTCACCGCCGGCGAGGTGACCCATCCACACGCGTATCTCGTCCAGATCGTGACGCGGCAGGCCCTCAACGCGCTGCGCACCAGCAGACGCCGACGCGAAGACTACGTCGGCAATTGGCTGCCCGAGCCGATCCAGACCGCATCGGACGTGAGCGAAGACGCCGTCCTCGCCGAATCCGTGTCCATGGCGATGCTGCTGGTCCTGGAGACCCTGAGCCCCGACGAACGCGTGGTGTTCGTCCTGAACGAGGTGTTCGGGTACAGCCATCCCGAGATCGCGCTCGTGGTCGGCAAGTCCGACACAACCGTGCGCCAGATCGCCCACCGCGCAAGGGAACACGTTCAGGCCCGGCGGCGACGTTTCACTCCCGACCGGCAAATGGCGCGCACCGCCGTCACGAAGTTCCTGCGGGCCGCCCACACCGGGGACATCGACGGTCTCGTCGCGGTGATGGCCCCCGAGGTCGTGGCCGTGTCCGACGGCGGTGGGCAGGTGTCGGCTGCCCGCCGTCCCGTCGTCGGGCCACGACGGGTCGCACAGTTCATGGCCGGACTCGCCCAGGGCAGCATGGCAGGCTTCGACGTCGCGTTCGCGAGTTACAACTCGATGCCGGCCGTCCTGTTCCATCAGGACGGAGCACTTGACTCGGTCCTGCTCATCGAGGTGACCGACGGTCTCATCACCGCGCTCTATGCGATGCGCAACCCCGACAAACTCCGCGACGCCGCCGCACTCCGCACCCTGACCAGACAGCAGGAGGACTGATGCAGACCGTCACCGTCGAACGGACCATCGCCGCACCGCAGGGCGAGGTGTTCGACTTCATGAGCAACGCGGCCAATTTCACCCGCTCGCCACTGGTGCTACGCCAGCGGCTGGCCGAACCCGGACGGCAGGCGCCTTACGGACAAGGCGCGGTCCGGATCCTGTTGTGGGCCATCGGCTGGTTCCGGGAACGCATCACCGCCTACGACGCGCCGCACTCCTTCGACTACACCGTCGAACGCAGCTTCCCGCCGTCGGAACACCGGCACGGCCGAGTCAGCTTCGCCGCGGTGGAGGACGGAACCCGCGTCACGTGGACCACCACGTTCCGGGTGAAGTTCCCACTCGTCGGCGGAGCGCTGACCCGGTGGGTCGGCCGGCCGATGCTGACCAGGGTGTTCAACGACGTACTGGATGCCGCGGCGGCAGATCTGCCAAAACGCTGACCACATTGAACACATTTCGATAATGTGTCCAAATGCGCGATACGGACCGGGCGGTGTCACCCGCACTGCTCGCTGCCACCGCTGAGACGCTGAGACGCTTGGGTCCAAGGCAATTCAGCCTTACCGCCGTCGCCGAACATGCGGGAGTGTCCCGCGGTACCGTGCACAACGCATTGGGCAGTCGCGACAACGCGATCAGGATCGGGCTCGATCACCTGGCCGGCGCGTTCATCGAGACCATCGCCGCGGAGGCCGACCGCCACGACACCCTCGCCGATCAGGTCGCCGCCGCTGCGGTCGTCATCTGCGCGCACCGCGAGCAGTCGGACTCCGTGGCACCGCGCGGGATCAACGAGAGCATCCTGGTACTGCTGCTGCGCAACACCGGTGACGATCTGATGCGCCGCTCGATCGATCTGTGGAAGCCATACGTTCGCGCCGCCCAGGACCGCGGCGAGGTCGGTCCCGGCATCGCACCGGCACGGGCCAGCGAATGGATCGTGCGCCTGCTGCTGAGCTTCGAACTTCTCCCACCCATCGGCGTGAACCTCGACAGTCCACGTGCGGTGAAACGATTCGTGTCCGACCACATCGTCGTCGGCCTGACCGGAAGGCACCAATGACGGAATCTCCGATTGCTCCTCGCGTGCGCACGCCCGACTACGAGGTGGCCATCATCGGCGCCGGACCGGGCGGCATCGCATCAGCGCATCTGTTGCGCCAGAAGGGTATCCGCGACTTCGTCATCATCGAGCGCGGCAACGACTTCGGCGGCACCTGGCGCGACAACCACTACCCCGGCCTGGCCGTCGACATCCCCACCCTGTGGTACCAGCTGTCCTTCGCCCCCAATCCGAACTGGAGCCGGTTCTTCGCACCCGGCCCGGAAATCCATCGCTACCTGCAGGACACTGCCGCGAAACTCGGACTCTACGAGCATCTGCGCCCCGATTCCGAGGTGATCCGTCAGCAATGGGACGACGACAACGGATGGTGGCGACTGGAGATCCGCGACGGCACTCCGGTGACCGCACGTTTCCTGATCAGTTCGGTGGGCGGGTACGTCAACGCCAAGAACACCGTCGACATCGACGGCGTCGAGGACTTCACCGGGACCATCCTGCGCCCCAACGCCTGGGACGACCGGTACGACACCAAGGGCAAGCGCATCGCGGTGATCGGGACCGGATCCTCGGGCGTCCAGATCACCGCCGCGTTGTCCGGCGAGGCGGCAAATCTCGATGTCTACCAACGCACCCCGGCCTGGGTGCTGCCGAAGATCGACTTCGACTTCTCACCGCGAATGCGCCGGCTGTTGCGGCTGCCCGGTGTCGTCCCTGCGGTCAACGCGGCCGGCCGGCTGGCCATGGACATCTTCATGGTGGCGCCGATCGTCCACGTCTTCTCCCGGCTGCCCGACAGATGGTTGCGCCGCCTGATGCCGCTCTACGACGGCTGGTCCAGGCTGCTGTACCGGCTGCTGCTGCGCGTGGTCATCAAAGATGCCGCAACCCGGCCGAAGCTGGTGCCGCGCTACGGCATCCTGGCCAAGCGGCCGGTCATCTCCAGCACCTTCCTGCCTGCGCTGAACAACCCGAACACGCACCTGATCACCACGCCGATCGAGCGGATCACCGCGACCGGGATCCGCACCACCGACGGCGTCGACCGTCCGGCCGACCTGTTGGTGCTGGCCACCGGCTACGAGCTGTGGATCGACCCGGAGACCTACCGGCCCGACACCGTCGTGGGCGCAAGGGGTTTCGACCTCGCGCAGTACTACCGGGCCCACGGCCTGCACAGCTATGCCGGTACCGCCCATCCGCGGCTGCCCAACCGCTGGGAGATCGTCGGCCCGCTCGGCTTCGTCGGTTTCGCCTGGCTGGACTACGTCGAGACCGTCGCCGCGCACGCCGTGCGGATCATCGACGAGACCCGCCGGCGCGGCGCGCAAGTGGCGTCCGTCAGTCAGGACGCCTTCAACCTGTGGAACGCCCGGATGCGCCGGGACGGCCGCGTCGCGCACCTCTACTACACCGCGACATCGGGCCTGAACACCTATTTCGTCAACTCTCAGTACGAAACCCCGTATTACCGGCCACAGACCATCACCGGTTCCCGGCAATTCGCCCGCAATTCCCCGCTGTCCGACTACGAATTCACCGATGTCCGCGTCACCGCACTATCTGAGGAGCAACCCGCATGAGCCACAACGACACCCCACTGGCCGGGCGGGTCGCCTACGTCACCGGGGCCGCGCGCGGCCAGGGCCGCTCGCATTGCGTGCGGCTGGCCCGCGCCGGCGCCGACATCGTCGCGCTCGACGCCTGTTCACCCGTGGCCGCGCACAACGGATACGCCGCCGCCACCCCACAAGATCTCGCCGAGACCGTGGCATTGGTCGAGGGCGAGGGCCGCAAGATCCTGGCCCGTGAGATCGACGTACGGGATGCCGAGGGCCAACAGCGGCTGGTGGCCGACGCGATCGAGCAGTTCGGCCGGCTCGACATCGTCGTCGCCAACGCTGGCGTGCTCAATTGGGGCCGGCTGTGGGAGATTCCGGCACAGCAGTGGCAAGACACCATCGACGTCAATCTCACGGGGCTGTTCCACACCGTGCAGGCCGTGGTACCTGCGATGATCGCAGCAGGCAACGGCGGCTCGATCATCACGATCAGTTCGGCAGCCGGGATCAAGGCGGTGCCCGGCTGTGCGCACTACTGCGCCACCAAATTCGGTGTCGTCGGGCTCACCAATTCATTGGCGGTAGAACTGGGCGAATTCGGGATCCGGGTCAACTCGGTCCATCCCTATGGCACCGATACCCCGATGGGCAACGACGTGTCGATGTACAAGGTGCTGCAGGATCATCCGAACTACATCCACAGCTTCTCCCCCGGCGCGTTGCCTACGGATTCGCTCATCGCACCGGACAACATCTCCGACATCGTGCTGTGGCTGGCCAGCGATTCGTCGGCACTGGTCACCGCCGCCCAGATCCCGGCAGACAAGGGGTATCTGAAGATCTGAGCGGCGGCGCCGGCCCTACAGCCGCGAGTGCTCGGAGATGTTGGTGTCGGTGGTGCGCAGCGGGCGGATCAGCGCGTCCTGGCTGAACGAGGCGATGAGCTCGCCGTCCTCGGTGTGCACCGCGCCGCGCACATACGACATGCCCGAGCCGACCTGGGTGCTCTCGTGGCTGTAGAGCAGCCAGCCGTCCCACCGGACCGGTTCGTGGAAGCTCACTGTCACGGTCATCGGCGCGGTCGAGACGGTGAGATGCGCCTGCGCGGTACCGATGCCCTCATGCGCCCGCATGGTCGTCGAGATACCCAGGTGCCCGGTGAAATACGCGATGAGCGCCTTCGCCAGATCGTCGCGGGCCGGAACGGGGTCGTAGTGCAGCCAGGCGTACAGCTCGGGCGGACCGACCTCATCGGGACTGTTCACGTCGACGACGTCGACCAGCCGCAGCTCCCGGCCGATCATCGGCATGTGGGAGACGTTCGAATCGGCCGGGCCCGCGACCTCGGGCCGTGGCAGGTGATGACGGATCACGTCGCCGGAGGGCACATCGGTGAACACCGTGATGGTGATGCAGCGCTTGCCGTTCTGCGATGCAGCGATCACGGCGGTGGCCGTGGAGCGCCCTTCACTGATCACATCGATGTCGAGCTCGACCGGCGGGCCCACCATGACGGCCCGGGCGAACACCGCGTGGGCCGAGCGAACCGACTTGTCCGGAAAACGTTTCGCCGCAGCGACGATGGCCGCACCGACGATCTGGGTCCCTTCCACCACCTGGCGCTCGTCGACCCCGGCGATGCCGGTCTGCACGGTGAATCGGTTCTCCCCCGCTGGTTCGGCATCGAACAGGTCGAGCAGCATCTGCAGCGTCCACTGCGTCGGCTCGGCCTCTTGAGGTTGGGCTGTCATGGTCCTTTGTCCTTTCAGGCGTTGATGATTGTCTCGGCGAATTCCGAAATGGTCTGGGGCGCCGCGAAATCGGCAAACCACACGTAGAAGCGTTCGACGCCCTGGGCCGACAGTCCGGCGAAATGGGCGGTGAGTTCGGCAGCGTCGCCGCACACCAGCCCGTCGCCGAGATGCCCGAACAGGCGGGTGCTGCGTTCGGTGACCGCGGATCGGTCGGCGTCACGGCCCACGAAACCGACCATCTGTTGTAGGGAGACCCGCGCCGAGCCCACCGTCGGCAGCAGTGCGGGAAGCCGATCGAGCTGATGGGAAGGAATGTTCCACCAGTCGGCATGGGTGCGTACCAGCTCCATCATCCGCTTGCCGGTTCCGCCCAGTACCAACGGGATTCGATGGGCCGGCCGCGGTGTCTGTGCTCGTTCGCCGTCGCCCCAGTATTGCTGGAGCAGCTGCAGATTCTCGCCGAGCCTGCGCACCCGCGCGGCCGCGTCACCGGTCTCGATACCGAACCGCTCGAATTCCTGCGGCCACGACCCCGAGCCCAGTCCGAGTTCGAACCGGCCGCCGCTGGTCGCCGACAGCGTGACGGCCTGCTTGGCCAGCACCGCCGGATGACGGAACGCGTCGCACAGCACCAGGTGACCGATCCGCAGGCGCTCGGTGCGGGCCGCCACCCACGTGGCGACGGTCATTGCCTCCCAGATGCTTTGGTGCGTGGCACCGGGTGCCTCCAAGTGGTCGATGAACGCGATGCCGTCGAATCCACTGGCTTCGGCCACCCGCGCCCGCTCGACGATGTCGTCGACGTCCAGCCGCACCTGGGGCAGGAACAGGAACCACTCACTCATCGGTCCATCACAGTAATCACAAGCCGCCTATTGCTTCTACAAAAACGGTAACGTCATTCTCGCAAGTGCAGCATGACGGAGGTGATGACGCAATGGCTAGGCCGGCCGAACGAACATCCGACGGCGCACGCGCCGAGCTGCAGGCGGACCGCGCCCGCCGGTTCATGAAATCCGCGCTCGCCATCCTGGGCGAGACCGGACGCACCGACTTCACCGTGCTGGAGGTCGTGGAACGCTCCAAGACCTCATTGAGGTCGTTCTACCAGCACTTTTCCACCAAAGACGAGCTGCTGCTGGCGCTCATCGACAAGATCATGGCCGAGTCGACGCAGCGGTGGCGCTCAGATACCGACGGACTGCCCGGCCCCGAGGCGCTGCGGCTGCTGATCGAGCGCATCACCATCCCGGCATCGTCGAGCACCCAGGACAGCATCAACCGCGGCCTGACCTTCTACAACGATCATCTCGCCGAGTCGCTGCCGCGCGAGTACGCCCGGGTGCTGGCACCGTTGCACGAGCTCATCGGCGACATCCTGCGCCGCGGCATGGACTCGGGCGCCTTCCGGCCCGACATCGACATCCAGAGCACCGCGGCCCTGATCATGCAGTCGGTACTCGGTGCGATGCGCCTGCGCTCACTCGGGGTCGAACTCAACGGTGCACCCATCGACGGCCGGCACATCTACGAGTTCTGCGTGCGTGGCCTACTGCGCCCCGAATCCACCGCCTGACCAGCACGTTCCCGAGTATTTGAGCGATCGCCCGAATGGGCTCGTCCATGTCAGCCATCGCGTGGTAACGTCATTACCAGTTTCGAAAACCAGACTCTTCCAGGAGGCGAACATGCCCTCACGCGAGCTTCCCTATCCGGTGTTCGACGCCGACAACCACTTCTATGAGCCGAAAGAAGCGCTCACCAAGTTCCTGCCCGACAATCGCAAAGGCGTCATCGACTACATCGATGTGCACGGCCGCACGAAGATCGTGGTGCGCAACCAGATCAGCGATTACATCCCGAACCCCACGTTCGAGGTCGTCGCCCGGCCGGGCGCCCAGGAGGAGTACTTCCGTCACGGCAGCGGAGGCAAGAGCTACCGCGAAGTGATGGGCAAGCCGATGAAGGCGATCCCGGCATTCCGCAATCCCGAAGCGCGCCTTGAGGTTCTGGACAGCCTCGGCCTTGACTACACGATCATGTTCCCGACGTTGGCCAGCCTGGTCGAGGAGCGGCTCAAGGACGATCCGGATCTGATCCTCGACATCATCCATGCGCTCAACGAATGGATGTACGAGACTTGGCAATTCAACTACTCCGACCGCATCTTCTCCACCCCGGTCATCAATCTGGGTGTCGTCGACCGTGCACTGGAAGAGCTTGAGTGGTGCCTGGAGCGCGGGGCGAAGACCGTGCTGGTCCGTCCGGCGCCGGTGCCCGGCTACCGCGGCACCCGGTCACTGGGCTTCCCCGAGTTCGACCCGTTCTGGGACGCCTGCGTGAAAGCCGGTATCCCGGTGTGCATGCACGCCTCCGACAGCGGCTACGCGCAGTACCTCAACGACTGGGAGCCTGCCGACGAGTTCTTGCCGTTCAAGCCGACATCGTTCCGGATGGTCGCGATGGGCAAGCGCCCGATCGAGGACACCATGGCCGCGCTGGTCTGCCACGGTGCGCTGACCCGCAATCCCGATCTGCGGATCCTGTCGGTGGAGAACGGTGCCTCGTGGGTGCCCTACCTGTTCTACCAATTCAAGGACGTCTACTCGAAGATGCCGCAGGAGTTCCCCGAGGACCCCATCGAGGCCTTCAAGCGGTGCGTGTACGTCGCCCCGTTCTGGGAGGACGACTTCAAGAAGATGGCCGACCTCTGCGGCATCGACCGCATCATCTTCGGATCCGACTGGCCGCACCCGGAGGGGCTGGCCGACCCGATCAAGCTGGTCGACGACCTGCAGGCTCACGGCCTTGACCAAGACGGTGTCCGAAAGGTGATGGGCGGCAACCTGGTCGACCTGTTCAAGGTCGAGAACAAGAAGGTCTACCGTCCCGATGTCCCGGCACTCGTCCTGAACTGATCTAGTCCTCCTCACACACAAGAAGCTGGGCCGACTCCATGACCGACGTGGCAAATCCCGAACAGATGCTGTTCACCTCCACCGCGCAGGCCTTCCTGGAAAAGGAAGTGCCGCTGACCCGGGTGCGTCAACTGCACGCCGAGGGCAACTCGTTCGACCCTCGATGGTGGGGCCGTGCGGCGGAATTGGGGTGGGCCGGCCTTCTGGTGCCCGAGGAACTGGGTGGCGGCAGCCCGTCAGGGGACGGCGTGACCGACCTGGCCCTGCTCGCCGAGCAGGCCGGGCGGACGGTGGCTCCGGGTCCACTGCACCCGGTCAGCATCGTGCTGGCTGGTCTGGTCGAAGCACCCGGCGGCCACGAGGAATTGATCGAGGCCCTGGTGTCCGGCCAGACCGTGGCGTCCTGGGCGGCCTACGAGCCGAACCGACCGTTCGGAGCCCTGCAGTCCGCCACCGGCGTCGGCACCACAGCCACCCGCACCGACTCGGGCTACCGGATCGACGGCGTCAAGGACCGGGTCGAAGCCGGCGAGCAGAGTGGTGCGGTGCTGGTGGTGGCCGTCTGCGACGGCGCGATCAGGCAGTTCGTGGTGCCCACCGACGTCGCCGGGGTGACGGTCATCCCGCAGAACTCGGTGGACCTGGTCAAGCGTTACGCCCGAGTGCAATTCGACGGGGTCGAGGTCGGCGAATCCGCCGCGGTGGGGTCCGCCGAGCAGACCCCGGCCATCATCGAACGCCAGCGCCAGGTGGCTCTGGTGCTGCAGTGCGCCGAGGTCGTCGGGATCCTCGACACAGTGCTCACGATGACCAATCAGTGGCTCGTCGACCGTCACAGTTTCGGCCGCCCGTTGGCGTCCTACCAGGCCCTCAAGCATCGCGCCGCCGACATGAAGATGTGGTTCGAGGCCGCGCGGGCCACCACCGCCGGGGCAGTCGCCGCGGTGTCGGAACGCTCGCCGGACGCAGCCAAGCTCGTCAGCGTCGCGAAAGCCTATGTGGCAGAACGTGCTCCCGTGATGCTGCAGGACTGCGTGCAGTTGCACGGCGGCATCGGCGTGACCTGGGAGCACGACCTGCATCTGTACCTGCGCAGGGTCGCCCTGTACCGGGCGCTCTACGGGTCACCCGAAGACCACCACCGCGCGGTGTACGCACTGAGCCGCAAGACCGACGCAGCCGAGGAGATCGGGGCATGACCGACACCGTGAGCACCGCCGCCACCACCGAATCGGTCGAAGAGTTCGCGCTGCGCGCCCGGGCCTGGCTGGCCGAGAACATGCCGTCGATCGATCCGGACAATCCCCCGTTCTCGGTGCGCGCCGAAGCCGAATCCTGGGAGCGCGCAAAGGAACTGCAGAAGCGACTCCACGAAGGCGGATTCGCCGGTATCTGCTTCCCCCGCGAGTACGGCGGCCTGGGCCTCGACTACGCGTACCAGAAAGCGTTCAACGACGAGTGCGTCTCCTACGAGATGCCGTTGATCCTCAACACCCCGTCGTTCACCATCTGCGGCGCGACGATTCTCGACATGGGTAGCGAAGATCAGAAGCGCGAACGCATTTCGGCTGCGATTCGCGGCGACGAGGTGCTCTGCCAGTTGCTGTCCGAGCCCAGCGGCGGGTCGGACCTGGCCGGGGTGATCACCCGCGCCGAGTTGCACGGCGACAAGTGGATCATCAACGGCGCCAAGACCTGGAGCACCAGCGCGTTCGCTGCCGACTACGGGTTGATGCTGGCCCGCACCGACTGGACCGTGCCCAAACACGAGGGCCTGACCATGTTCCTGGTGCCGCTGAACGCACCCGGAATCACGATGCGCCGCATCACCGAGGTCAACGGCAACGAAGAGTTCTGCGAAGAGTTCTTCGACAACTTGGAACTTCCCGCGGACGCCGTCGTGGGCGAGGTCAACGACGGCTGGACGGTCGCCTCCCGCCAGCTGCACCACGAACGTCGCGCTGTCGGTGGCGGTTCCGAGTTCGCCAGCGGCACCGGGGCCGAGAACGCCAACGAGATGCCGCCCGACCACGTCGGGCTGGCCGAGGCCACCGGCCAGGGCGACGACGCGCGCGTGCAGGATCTGGCGGGACGCGCCCTGGTGCGACGTATCGTCAAGAAGCAGCTCATCGACCACGTGGGCAAGGCGATCGAAAACGGTTCGCTGCCACCCAATGCGGGCACCTTGATCCGGCTGTTCCACGCCGAGACCACCGAGCTCGAAGTGGACACCGCGCTGGCGATCGCAGGCACGGCCGGTGTGATCGACGAAGGCAGCGCCGACGCCCCCGGGCTCCTCGACATCGGCGTGCGGTATCTGTCCCGCCAGACCGGGTCGTTGGGCGGCGGCAGTTCGGAGATGGCGCGCAACGTGATCGGCGAGCGGATCCTCGGCTTCCCGCGCGAGCACGCGGCCGACCGCGGGGTGCCGTTCAATCAGGTCAAGCGCAACAAGAGCTGACCGCCGTTCGACGGTCAGAACAGCGTCGGCTGCGCGGCCGCCGGTGCCGCGGCGGTCTCCGCCGCCACCGGCACCATCCGTGCCTGACGTGCCAGCCCGTGTCGGGCCACCAACGGCGTGACGCGCGCCCGCAACATGTCGCGGTAATCGGCGGGCAGGTACGCCCCGCGCCGATACAGCCTTTGGTAGTCACCGACCAGATCAGGACGCGTGCGTCCCAGCCAGTCCATGAACCAGCCGCGGGTGGAACCGCGCAGATGCAGACCGAACACCGTCACCCCGTTCGCGCCGGCCGCCGCGATCCGGCCGAGCAACGTGTCGAGATGCTCGACGGAATCGGTCAGATGCGGCAGCACCGGGGCCACCATGACGTGACAGTCCAGGCCCGCAGCGCGGATGGCCGAGATCAGGCCGAGGCGGGCCTGCGGCGAGGGCGTCCCCGGTTCGACCTCGCGGTGCAGATCGTCGTCGCCGACCGCCAGTGACACCGCGACGCTGACCGGCACATGGTTGGATGCGTCGGCGATCAGCCCGAGATCGCGGCGCAGCAGCGTGCCCTTGGTGAGGATCGAAAACGGCGTACCGGAGCCCGCCAGCGCCCCGATGATCCCCGGCATCAGCGCATACCTGCCCTCGGCCCGCTGATAGGGATCCGTGTTGGTGCCCAGCGCGACGGTCTCCCGGGTCCACGACGGGCGGCGCAGTTCCCGGCGCAGCACTTCGGCGACGTTTGTCTTGACCACCACCTGCGTGTCGAAGTCCGCCCCGGAGTCGAGATCGAGGTACTCGTGGGTGGGCCGGGCGAAGCAGTAGCGGCACGCGTGACTACAGCCGCGATAGCCGTTGACCGTGAAGCGGAACGGCAGCGCGGACGCCGCAGGCACCTTGTTGAGGGCCGACTTGCACAGCACCTCGTGGAAGGTCATCCCCTCGAACTGCGGCGAGCGGACGCTCCGTACGAAACCGACCCGCTGCAAACCGGGCAATGCACCGTCGTCGACCCCGACGGCCTGTCCATCCCAGCGCACATCTCAATCGAACATCCGTTCGATCATGATGTCAAGGTAATTCCACCCGTGTCGGGATTTCCGGTCCGTGCGAGGAACACCGTCCACCCCGGGCGGGTTCGTAGCAGTGAGACGACGAACGATTGGACCTGCGCCAGAATGACATTCACACAACCGAAACCCAGCATGGTCGAGTACCACCGGGGCGGGACGACCCTGAGCCACCGGGTCCGCGCCGGCACCGGCACTCCCCTGGTACTCACCCCAGGCGTCATGGCCGATGCGGCGACCTGGCAAGAGGTGGCCGACGCCATCGAGCTACCCAATCCCGTGATCACCCTCAACCGCCGCGGCCGGATCCCGAGTGGTCCCGTGGGCGCGGACTATTCGGCGGGCGTCGAGATCGCCGACCTACGACACGTCCTCGACGAGCTCGGCACCGCCCACCTGTTCGGGTGGAGCTACGGGGCACTCATCGCACTGGACGCCGCGGTCGACAACACCCACGTCCGTTCGGTGACCGCCTACGAACCGGTCAGCCGCCCCTTCGCCCCGGCGGTGGTCCCGGCGCTTCGCGACGCCATCGCCGCAGGCGACCTCGACCGGGCCGCCTCCCTGGTCAACACCGAGGTCTCCGGATTCTCCGCGGAATACGTCGCCGACCTGCGCCGCAGCCCGGCGTGGCCGGTGTTGCGCCCACTCGCCGCCCCGTTGGCCGACGAGCTCGCCGCGATCAATGCGCACGAACCAGCGTTCGACGGATATCGACACCTCGATATCCCGGTGACACTCATCCTCGGCACCCTGAACGAGAACCGGGCACCGTACGGCGCCGCCTTTGCCCCGTTCGCGGCCGCGCTGCCTCAGGCGAATCTGGTCCGACTGGCAGGCCAGGGCCATCTCGCGCATGTCGAGGCGCCGGCCGATCTGGCTCGGGCCATCACGAGCGCCGTGCGCAGGGCCGAGTCGGACAGATAAGACTGGTGCGCCGATGCCGCGGTTTCGGGTACGGCATCGGCGCGCGCCGTGGGCGCTTGCCCAGTCAATCGCATTTCGGGCCGGCAAGGGAACCGCCCGTCGTGCACTTCTTTATCGAACAACAGTTCGACCGTGCCGTCAAGGCTGATCCCAACCCGTGGGAACTCGGGTACGGACCTAAAGACTGACCGCTACCACTGGCCGAGCTGGCAGCGCGGGCTGTACGGATGATCGTTCTGGACGGCGATCTGACCGTCGACGGCGATCTCGCAGTGCGCGTTGGGCTCGGCCCGGCCACCGTGCGTGGTGCTCGCGACGGTGAAGATGGCCCACTGCGGATCGGCGAGCGTGGTTTCGAACACCCACGGCGCGTCAGGACCGACGTTGACCGTCGCCTTCTGCAGGTACTTGTACGCGTCCGCGTTGTAGGCGTCTTTACTCGCAGGCTGCGTCGTCAGGTAGTAGAGGTCGAACTCGTAGGGTGCGCCAGAGGTGAGCGTGTACTTGACCTTGTGGCCCTGGGCGTCCGGTTCCGCATACGACGTTGCGTTGGAGACCGCCATACCCGCAGCTGCCAGAACCAGCGCCGCACCGACCGTGGTTGTCGCTTTTCGCATGTTCCTCATATCGACGCAGGCTACCGCCTTGTTACAGGTGCGACGAATGGGTGTCGCGGCGTCTCGCCAACGGCAAACCAACTCGGTCTAGCTTGAGGTTAATTTGTTTGTCACACACAGACATTTCCCAGTAACAGCGGCGCTCTAACGTCCCGATTCGACGCCCGCACAGGGCGTTTAACCTCTTGCACCGCCGCTGACACCGATCGGCCGAGAAGCGCTGCAATTCAAGGGAAAGGTCGCCAATGCGAGTTCCAGGACGTGCCCCGTTGCGTCGGTCTGCGCTTGCCGCAGGGAGTTTGATCGCAGCCACCAGCCTGCTCCTCGCCGGCTGCGGCAGCCGGGCGAGCGAAACCGACGCAGCAAACGCCGCTTCCTGTGTGGACACCTCCGGCCCGAAGATCAAAGTCGGGTCGTTGAACTCGCTGTCAGGCACGATGGCCATTTCTGAGGTGACGGTGCGCGATGCGATCAAGCTCGCGGTCCAGGAGATCAACTCCAAGGGCGGAGTTCTGGGCAAACAGATCGAGCTGATCGGCGAGGACGGGGCCTCCGAGCCGACGGTGTTCGCCGAGAAGGCCGAGAAGCTGATCAGCAGCGACTGCGTGGCCGCGGTGTTCGGCGGCTGGACCTCGTCGAGCCGCAAGGCCATGCTGCCCGTGTTCGAGAGCGCCAATGCCCTGCTGTACTACCCCGTCCAGTACGAGGGTCTTGAGTCGAGCAAGAACATCTTCTACACCGGCGCCACCACCAACCAGCAGATCGTCCCGGCACTGGACTACCTCAAGGAGAAGGGCGTCAAGTCGCTCTATCTGGTGGGCAGTGACTATGTGTTCCCGCAGACCGCGAACCGGATCATCAAGGCCTACGCCAAGGAGAACGGCATCGAGATCAAGGGCGAGGACTACACCCCGCTTGGCTCGACCGACTTCTCCACCATCATCAACAAGGTCCGCAGCGCCGACGCCGACGCCGTGTTCAACACCCTCAACGGCGACTCAAATGTGGCGTTCTTCCGGGAGTACAAGAACGTCGGCCTGACGCCGCAGGAGATGCCCGTGGTCTCGGTCTCGATCGCCGAGGAAGAGGTCGGCGGGATCGGGGTGCAGAACGTCACCGGCCAACTCACCGCCTGGAACTACTACCAGACCATCGACACCCCGGTGAACAACGCCTTCGTCAAGGCCTACAAGGACTTCGTCAAGGATCCCAAGAAGCCCACCTCGGATCCGATGGAAGCCGCCTACGTCTCGGTGTACCTGTGGAAGAACACCGTCGAGAAGGCGAAGTCGTTCGAGGTGGCGGCGATTCAGGACAACGCCGACGGTGTCAGCTTCGACGCCCCGGAGGGCAAGGTCACCATCGACGGCGAAAACCACCACATCACCAAGACCGCCAGGATCGGCGAGATCCGGCCCGACGGCCTGATCTACACCATCTGGGAGTCCAAGGGGCCGATCGATCCGGATCCGTACCTGAAGTCCTACCCGTGGGCCGCGGGTCTGTCCGGCTGAGAGACGAGCGAAGCGACGGGGAATCGAACACAGCATGGACATCCTGATCGGCCAGCTGGCAACGGGATTGAGCCTCGGCTCAATCCTGTTGCTCGCCGCACTCGGCCTGTCCCTCACCTTCGGCCAGATGGGCGTCATCAACATGGCGCACGGCGAGTTCATCATGGCGGGCTGCTACACCGCCTACGTGGTGCAGCAGCTCATCACCAATGCCGGTGCCTCACTGCTGATCTCCCTTCTGGTCGGGTTCCTCGTCGGCGGCGCCATGGGCGCACTGTTGGAGGTGACCCTGATCCGGCGGATGTACCACCGTCCGCTGGACACCTTGCTGGTCACGTTCGGCGTCGGGCTGATCCTGCAACAGGTGGCCCGCGACATCTTCGGCGCTCCCGCAGTCAACGTCGTTGCCCCGGAATGGCTGTCCGGTGGCGTGGAGATACTCGGCGCCGTGGTGCCCAAGACGCGACTGTTCATCCTGGTGCTGGCCGTCGTGTGCGTGGCGGTGCTCGCGACGGTACTCAAGACCAGCCCGATGGGGCGGCGCATCCGGGCAGTGGTCCAGAACCGGGATCTGGCCGAAACCAGCGGCATCTCGTCACGCCGAACCGACATCACCACGTTCTTCATCGGGTCCGGGCTGGCCGCGGTGGCCGGCGTGGCACTGACGCTGATCGGCTCCACCAGCCCGACCATCGGCCAGAGCTTCCTGATCGATGCCTTCCTCGTGGTGGTGGTCGGCGGCCTCGGCCAGATCAAGGGCACCGTGATCGCGGCGCTGGCCCTCGGTTTCCTGAACTCGTTCATCGAATACAGCACCACAGCGTCGCTGGCCAAGGTGATCGTGTTCGCCATCATCGTGATCTTCCTGCAGGTGCGCCCGCAGGGATTGTTCACGGTCCGGACCAGGAGTCTCGTATGACCATTCTCGGCCGCTGGCAGACCTGGGCCGGATTCGGGATCGCGGCGATCGTGTTGTTCGGCCTGGCGCCGGCGCTCCTGTCGGACTTCCGGCTCAGCCTGCTCGGCAAGTTCCTGTGCTTCGCGATCGTGGCGGTGGGCATCGGATTGGCCTGGGGCCGTGGCGGAATGCTGGTGCTCGGGCAAGGCGTGTTCTTCGGCCTCGGTGGCTACATGATGGGGATGCACCTCAAGATCGCCGATGCCCAGATCCGCGGACACGACGTGCCCGACTTCATGCAGATCGCCGGAGTTCGGCACCTGCCCGGCTATTGGGAGCCGTTCGCGTCCCCCGCGTTCGCACTGTTGGCAATCCTGTTGGTACCAACAGGAATCGCAGCCCTGCTGGGCTTCGGCGTGTTCAAGCGCCGGGTCAAGGGCGCGTACTTCGCGATCCTGTCGCAGGCGCTTGCCGCCGCGCTGGCGATCCTGCTCGTCGGCCAGACCAGTCTCGGCGGCAGCAACGGGCTGACCAATTTCCGGACCTTCTTCGGATTCAACCTCAACGATCCGGCCAACAAGCGGATGGTGTATTTCCTTGCGGCAGCGACGCTGTTGATCGTCGTCGCCCTGGTCCGTCAGCTGATGTACAGCCGCTACGGCGAGTTGCTGGTCGCCGTGCGCGACGGCGAGGAGCGCGTCCGGTTCCTGGGCTACGACCCGGCCAACATCAAGGTTGTCGCCTACACCCTGGCCGCGCTGTTCGCCAGCATCGCCGGTGCCCTGTTCGTGCCGATCGTCGGGTTCATCGCACCGTCGCAAGTCGGCATCGTGCCGTCCATCGCGTTCCTGATCGGCGTGGCGATCGGCGGGCGTACCACGCTGCTCGGCCCGGTCCTCGGCGCGATCGGCGTGGCCTGGGCGCAAACCCTGTTCTCCGAACGGTTTCCGTCCGGGTGGATCTACGCCCAGGGCCTGCTGTTCATCGTGGTGGTCGGGTTCTTCCCGGCCGGCCTGGCCGGACTCGGTGTGCTGCTGTCCCGGTGGCGGCGCAATCGGGTGAGCGGGCCGAGTGCCGAGGAATCCCAACCCCAGCCGGCTTCGGACACCGATACCGAGAAAGTAGGTGCCACATCGTGACCGAAACCGAACAGGCCGCACAGACACCCGAGCCGGTGGCCGGCGGCAACGCCGGCATGGGTGCCGAGTATCTGGAAGTCCGCGGTCTCACAGTCGATTTCGATGGATTCAAGGCAGTCAGCGACGTCGACCTCACCCTGTTCCAGGGAGATCTGCGCTTCCTCATCGGACCCAACGGCGCGGGCAAGACGACGGTCATCGACGCGATCACCGGCCTGGTGGGGGCCACCGGCTCGGTGAACAAGTCGGGTGTGGAGCTGCTCGGCAAGCGGGTGCACCAGATCGCCCGGCTGGGCGTCGGCCGGACGTTTCAGACCGCGAGCGTGTTCGAACAACTGTCGGTGTTGCAGAACCTCGACATCGCAGCGGGCGCCGGTCGCTCGCCGTGGACCCTGCTGCGCCGGCGACGCGGCGTCCTGCCCGCGATCGAGGAAGCCCTCGAAACCACCGGCCTCGCGGACCTCGCCGACAAACCCGCAGGCGTGCTGGCCCACGGCCAGAAGCAGTGGTTGGAGATCGGCATGCTGCTGGTGCAGAACGCCGATGTGCTGTTGCTCGACGAACCGGTGGCGGGGATGAGTCACGAGGAACGCGAGGAGACCGGGAACCTGCTGCGCCGCATCGGCGGAACTCGCACCGTGGTCGTCGTCGAACACGACATGGATTTCATGCGGGCGTTTGCGACCTCAGTGACGGTGCTGGCCCGCGGCCAGGTCATCGCCGAGGGCTCGGTGGCCGAGGTGCAGGCCAACCCCAAGGTCCAAGAGGTCTACCTCGGCACTGCCGCGGCCGGCGCGGAAGGAATCGCCTGATGCTCGAACTGCTCGATGTCCGAACCGGTTACGGCCGATCCGAAGTGATCCACGGCGCGAGCATCGCGGTGCCGTCCGACGGCGTCGCCGCGGTGATGGGCCACAACGGCGCGGGCAAGACAACCCTGCTGCGAGCGGCCGTCGGGCTGCTCAAATGTACTGCGGGCAAGGTGCTTTTCGACGGTGAGGACATCACCCGGCTGCGCCCGAGTGCCCGGGTATCCCGCGGCCTGGCGTACGTGCCCCAGGGGCAGCAGTCCTTCGGCCAGCTGACCACCGCCGAGAACCTCCAGGTCGTGGCCGACGGGCGCAAGAACGGCAAGGCACTGATCGACGAGCAACTGGACCTGTTCCCGGCCCTCAAGGAGCTGCTCAACCGGCGGGCGGGCCTGCTCTCGGGCGGGCAGCGTCAGCAGCTCGCGATCGCCCGGGCACTGATCACGAGCCCCAGGTGCCTGATCCTCGACGAGCCCACCGAAGGGATCCAACCGTCGGTGGTGGCCGAGATCGAGGCCGCGATCACCTCCCTGACCGCACGGGGCGATCTAGGCGTGTTGCTGGTGGAGCAGCACATCGGATTCGCGCTGGAATCCGCTCAGCGCTACTACATCCTGGAAGCCGGCCGGATCACCTCCAGCGGATCCGGCGGCTCGACGTCAGAAGCCGACGTCCGCGCCGCCATGGCCATCTGATCCCCCTGCACCGCGACCGTGCGTGTCTGCGGCCCGACACACCGCCGAACGTCGGCATTTCCCGCACGCTCGCGGCACACCACGGGCACACTTCGACGATGACCCAACCCGCGCAGTACCGGGTCCTCGCCGATGTCGGCGGAACGGTGGTGGCCGAGCAGGGCCCACTCGTCGTCGTCATCGACCGGGGCACCGGCCCGCTCGCGACGACTGCCTTCGTCCTCGGCGTACTGGCAGTCGTGTTCGGCGGCTTCGGCGCGGTCACCCTCGGACTCGCGCTGGGTGGCCGAGGAGGTGGCGTACCCCCGGTGGTGAGCGCGGTGTTCCTCGCCGCCGGGCTGATTTTCGGCGCCGCGACGGCCGCCGCGGTGGGCCGGATCAAGGCCGACAACAGACGACCGCTGACCGGCTACCGGCCCGTGGCCGTACTCGACAGAGCACGCGGGGTGCTCGCCGACGCCGACGGCGTAGTGCTGGCCCCGCTGTCCCACGTGCAGTTCGCCCGGCGCATGCAGCTGGGATCCAGCTCGCCCAAGCTCGTCGCCGTCACACCGAGCGGCGATCGGATCCTGAAGCGGGGCAACCCCTTCAACGGCGGGATCGGCAACCTCGACGCGGTCCTCACCGCGGCACTACATGGACGCTGAGCCCGCGTGAGCGTGCGCGAAGCGCTGCCGAAATGCGGCGTGTCGGGCAGCAGACACGCACGCTCGCGGTGCAAAGGGGCAGCTACCCGGCGAGGCGGGAAAGGACCTCGGCCACAACGGAATCGGCGGCGACGTCGACCTGCTCACCGGTGGCCAGATCCTTGAGCCCGACGGTGCCCGCCTCGATGTCGCGGTCACCGGCGACGAGCGCGTACTTGGCGCCCGATCGGTCTGCCGCCTTCATCGCGCCCTTGAGCCCGCGGTCGCCGTAGGCCAGGTCCACCCGCACCCCGCCGGCCCGCAGCCGCGCGGCCAGCTTGGCCAGCTCCAGCTTGGCGGCGTCGCCCAGCGGCACGCCGAACACCTCGACGCCGCCGACACCGGTCACGGACTTGCCCTCGGCCTGCAGGGCCAGCAGCGTGCGGTCGACACCGAGCCCGAAGCCGATGCCCGACACGTCCTGCCCGCCGAGCTGGCTCATCAGGCCGTCGTAGCGGCCACCGCCGCCGATGCCGGACTGCGCACCCAACCCGTCGTGCACGAACTCGAAGGTGGTCTTGGTGTAGTAGTCCAACCCACGCACCATCCGCGGGTTGATCACGTACGGCACACCGAGTGCGTCGAGGTGCGCCTGCACCACCTCGAAGTGGGCCTTGGCACTGTCCGACAGGTGATCGAGCATCAGCGGCGCGTCGGCAGTCATCTCACGCACGTGGGGCCGCTTGTCGTCGAGCACCCGCAGCGGGTTGATCTCGGCGCGCCGCCGGGTTTCCTCGTCCAGGTCGAGCTTGAACAGGAAGGCCTGCAACAGCTCCCGGTACGCCGGACGGCAGGTGTCGTCGCCCAACGAGGTGAGCTCCAGGCGGAATCCGTCCAGACCCAGCGACCGGAACCCGGCGTCGGCGATCGCGATCACCTCGGCGTCCAGCGCCGGATCGTCGACCCCGATGGCCTCCACCCCGACCTGCTGCAGCTGGCGGTAGCGTCCGGCCTGCGGTCGCTCATAGCGGAAGAACGGCCCCGAGTAACAGAGCTTGACCGGCAGCGCGCCCCGGTCCAGCCGATGCTGGATCACCGCGCGGATCACTCCGGCGGTGCCCTCGGGCCGCAGGGTCACCGAACGATCACCCCGGTCGGCGAACGTGTACATCTCCTTGGACACCACATCGGTGGACTCCCCCACCCCGCGGGCGAACAGCGCGGTGTCCTCGAATATCGGCAGCTCGATGTCGCCGTACCCCGCCCGCCGCGCCGCGGTCAGCAGTCCGTCCCGAACCGCCACGAACTGCGCCGACTCCGGCGGTAGGTAGTCAGGCACGCCCTTGGGCGCCTGGAATGCAGATGTCACAGAGTCAAACCTTCGAGAAACGGGTTGGTGCGGCGTTCGTGCCCGATGGTCGTGCGCGGGCCGTGTCCTGGTAATACCACGGTGTCGTCGTCGAGTACCAACAGCTTTGTCACGATCGAGGTGAGCAGGTCACGTCCGCTGCCGCCGGGCAGGTCGGTGCGGCCCACCGAGGACCGGAACAGCGTATCGCCCGTGAACACCGTGTCGGCGCCGGAGCCCGGGAAGGTGTCCTCCCCGGCGACCCGGAACACCACCGATCCCCTCGTGTGTCCCGGCGTGTGGTCGACGGTCACCGACACGCCGCCGAAGTCGAGGGTCTGGCCGTCACGGTCCAGCTCGACCAGCTGTTTGGGCTCGGAGAACAGCACACCGAACGCCAGCTGGGCCAGCCGGGGCCCGAATCCCTTGATCGGATCGGTCAGCATGAACCGGTCCTCGGGGTGGATGTACACCGGGCAGCCGTAGGTGTCGGCCACCTTCTGGGCCGACCACATGTGATCGACGTGACCGTGCGTCAGCAGGACCGCCGCCGGCGTCAGGCGGTTCTCGTCGAGAATGCGGCGCAGGCGGTCGGTGGCCCGCTGGCCCGGGTCGACCACCACCGCGTCGGCCCCTGGCCGCTCAGCCAGCACGTAGCAGTTGCATGCCAGCATCCCGGCCGGAAATCCGGTAATGAACACGGCCCCAGTTTCCCACGGCCGCGCCGCCACCTGCGGTTCCCGCGGGTCGCAGACCCTGAGTCCAGGTCGGCCTGGCAGACTCGTCACCAATCCCGACCGCTCACAAGGAGGACTGCTGCGGTGCCGACCAACCAAGAACGGCGTGAGACGGCCAAGCGCAAGCTGGAGGAACAGCTGGAGCGCCGTGCCGCCCAGGAACGCAAGCGACGCATCGTGACCATCGCCGGCACCGTCGTCGGGGCCATCGTCGTCATCGGCGCCGTCGTGGCCACGTTCGTGTTCACCAGCAAGGACTCGGGCAGCACCACCGCCTCGGCGGAGACCACCACCGCGACGTCGGGGGCGCCTGTCCAGCCCACCGCCGACGGGCAGCTGCCGGCCTTCGCCGCACCCGCCGACCTCGGCGCCAATTGCCAGTACCCGGCCGCGGCCGCTGCCAGCAAGCAGAACACCCCGCCGCACACCGGCAAGGTCCCGACCGACCCGGCCACCGTCAGCGTCAGCATGGTGACCACGCAGGGCAACATCGGGCTCCAGCTCGACAACGGCAAGGCCCCGTGCACGGTGAACAGCTTCGCGAGCCTGGCCGGGCAGAACTACTTCAACGACACCCCGTGCCACCGCCTGACCACGGGCGGTCTGTCGGTGCTGCAGTGCGGTGACCCGACCGGCCAGGGCACGGGCGGCCCCGGCTACCAGTTCGCCAACGAATACCCGACCAACCAGTTCCAGCCGGACGACCCGGCGCTGCAGAAGCCGGTGGTGTACCCGCGCGGCACGCTGGCCATGGCCAATGCCGGACCGAACACCAACGGCAGCCAGTTCTTCCTGGTGTACCAGGACTCGCAGCTGCCTCCGAACTACACCGTGTTCGGCAAGATCGACGACACCGGCCTGGCCACGCTCGACAAGATCGCCGCGGCCGGTGTCGCCGGCGGCGGACCGGACGGCAAGCCGGCACTCGATGTCCAGCTGAAGTCCGTGGCCCTGGACTAGGGCGGGAGCCATTTGACTGTCCCGCCCCCGTACGGCGGCTACCCGGTGGGATATCCGGCTGGGTATCCCCCGTCTGCCCGCACCAACGGCATGGCGGTCGCGGCACTGGTGTGCTCGGTCCTGTTCGCACCGCTTGGCATCCTGTTCGGGCACATCTCGCTCGCACAGCTCAAACGCAGCGGTGAGCAGGGCCGTGGCATCGCGATCGCGGGCCTGATCATCGGGTACGCGATGACAGCCCTTTCGATCGTGGCGGTGGTGCTGATCGTGGTGCTCGGTCTCATCGTCGTCAAAGCCGCCGAGGACATGCCGCGCCACGATCGGTACCCGGCAGCGCAGGGCTCAAGCCGGCAACTGCCCGCGTTCGCGCCCCCGCCGAACCTCGGCGCCAACTGCCAGTACCCGGCCACGGCCGCGCCGGCAACCAGGCCGGCCACCCCGCCGCACTCCGGCACTGTGCCGACCGAACCGGCCACGGTGGAAGCCGGGATCGTCACCGATCGCGGCAGCATCGGACTCAACCTGGCCAATGGCAAGGCGCCGTGCACGGTGAACAACTTCGCCAGCCTGGCGTTCCAGGGATTCTTCGACGGCACCGAGTGTCACCGGCTGACCACCGGAGCCCTCGCGGCGCTGCAATGCGGTGACCCCTCGGGCACCGGAACGGGTGGACCCGGTTACCGATTCCCCAACGAGTACCCGACCAACCAGTACCGGCTCTCGGACCCCGCGGTGAAAGAACCCGTGGTCTATCCGCGCGGAACGGTGGCGATGGCCAACTCCGGGCCGGGAACCAACGGCAGCCAGTTCTTCCTGGTGTACGAAGATTCCCTGCTTCCGCCGACGTATACGGTGTTCGGCACCGTCGACAAGACCGGCCTGGCCACCCTCGACGCGATCGCCGATGGCGGGGTAGCTGACGGAAGCGACGACGGCAAGCCCGCCACACCGGTGACAATCAAATCGGCAAGCGTGGGCTGAGCCGACGAGGAGGTTGCGGTGTCCTATCCGATTCCAGTCCAGTACCCGCCTCCTCAACACAGCGGAACCACCGCCCTGACCCGCGTTCTCGGGGTGTTGTTCCTTGTCGTACTGGTCGGCGGCTACGTCGCCGCGGTGTTCTTGACCCGGCACATCTGGGCCGACCGCGAAGCCACCCGCCTGACATACTCGACCGCGTCCTCAAGTGGCTCCCCGCCGTCGGCCGATGCGCTGGCGAAAATGCGGGACGTCGTCGAGAACCGCCTTCATGGAATGGGCTTCTCCGGTTCGGAGGTCGCGACCGACGGAGATACCTTGGTGGCCACGATCCCGAGTCGTGACCCAGATGTGGTGCGCGACATCACGATGCCAGGGCAGTTGATGATCCGTCCGGTGGTCCATGCCATGGCCGCCAAAGCCGAATCCCCGCCGACCGCCCCATCGACACCCGCACCCGGCACGGCCAAACCTGGTCAGGCACAACGTATTTCCGACGAGAAAACACTCCGGCAGGCCACCGACCCCTCGATGCAGATCCTGGCGCTGCAGTTCCAGGCGACACGCTGCGGCGACGACGACGTGCTCGCCGGCCACGACGACCCCAACCTGCCGCTGGTCACCTGCTCCGAAGACGGAGAAACCGTCTACCTGCTGGACAAGTCGATCATGAGCGGCGCGGAGATCAACGAGGCCGACTCGGGGTACAGCGAGGACGCGGGCCGGTACGTGGTCGACGTGGGGTTCACCAGCGCCGGAACGAAGACCTGGGCGGACTTCACCACGGCCAACATCGGCACCCAGACCGCGTTCACCCTCGACACCCGGGTGGTCAGCGCCCCGGAGATCCGCGAGGCCATCACCGGCGGCCGAGTAGAGATCACCGGCGACTTCACCGCGGATTCGGCACGCGCACTCGTCGGCGTCCTGAAATCGGGGTCGCTGCCGTTCTCGTTGTCACTGGAGTCCTCGCAGGACGCGGTGCTGCCCGCAACGGTTTTCGCCAAACTGCTGCGCGGCCTCGTCATCGCGGTAGGGATCTGCGTACTCGGGATCAGTGTCGCCGGTGTGGTGTACCTCGCCCGGCGCGGGCCCGGTACCGGAGCGCTCGGGGTCAGGCCGCCGACGTGACGCGGTAGACGTCGTACACGCCCTCCACGTTGCGCACCACGCTCAGCAGGTGACCCAGGTGTTTGGGATCGCCCATCTCGAAGGTGAACCGACTGATCGCCACCCGGTCGTTGGACGTGGTCACCGACGCCGAGAGGATGTTGACCTTCTCATCGGCCAGCACCCGCGTCACGTCGGAGAGCAGGCGGTGCCGGTCCAGCGCCTCGACCTGGATGGCCACCAGGAACACCGACGACGGCGACGGCGCCCAGTTCACCTCGATGATGCGTTCCGACTGTTGTTGCAGCGAAGCCGCATTCGTGCAGTCGGTGCGGTGCACGCTGACCCCACCACCGCGGGTCACGAAGCCCATGATGGTGTCGCCGGGCACCGGGGTGCAGCACTTGGCCAGCTTGGTCAGGGTTCCGGGCGCACCCGGCACCGCCACACCGGTGTCGTCGGTGCTGCGCTGCCGCACCGGCATGGTCAACGGGGTGGACCGCTCGGCGAGCTCGTCCTCGGCCGCATCGTCGCCGCCGAACTGCGCGAGCAGACGCTGCACGACATGGCGCGCCGAGACGTGACCCTCACCGACCGCGGTGTAGAGCGCTGAGACGTCCGTGTAGCGCAACTCGCGGGCCAGCGCACCCATGGAATCGGCATTGATCAAGCGTTGCAACGGAAGTCCGCCACGGCGGACCTCGCGCGCGATGGCGTCCTTGCCCGATTCCAGTGCCTCTTCGCGGCGTTCCTTGGCGAACCACTGCCGGATCTTGGCCTTCGCGCGCGGCGACACCACGAAGGTCTGCCAGTCGCGCGACGGCCCGGCGTTGGGCGCCTTCGAGGTGAACACCTCGACGACCTCACCGTTTTCCAGCTTGCGCTCCAGCGCGACGAGCCGGCCGTTGACCCGGGCGCCGATACAGCGATGGCCCACCTCGGTGTGCACCGCGTAGGCGAAGTCGACCGGGGTCGAGCCGGTCGGCAGGTTGATCACGTCACCCTTCGGCGTGAAGACGAAGATCTCTTGCACCGCAAGGTCGTAACGCAACGACTCGAGGAACTCGCCGGGGTCCGCGGCCTCCCGCTGCCAGTCCAGCAGCTGGCGCATCCAGGCCATGTCGTCGATCTCGGTCGCGGCGTGGCTCTGCGGAACTCCGTTGCGGCCCTTGGCTTCCTTGTAGCGCCAGTGCGCCGCGATGCCGTACTCCGCGGTGCGGTGCATGTCCCTGGTACGGATCTGCACCTCCAGCGGCTTGCCCTCGGGGCCGACCACCGTGGTGTGCAACGACTGGTAGACGCCGTAGCGCGGCTGGGCGATGTAGTCCTTGAACCGGCCCGCCATCGGTTGCCACAGCGAGTGCACGACGCCGACGGCCGCGTAGCAATCACGGATCTCGTCGCACAGGATCCGCACACCGACCAGGTCGTGGATGTCGTCGAAGTCGCGGCCCTTGACGATCATCTTCTGGTAGATCGACCAGTAGTGCTTGGGCCTGCCCTCGACGACCGCGTTGATCTTCATCGCGCTCAGCGCCACGCCGATCTCGGCGCGCACCTTGGCCAGGTAGGTATCGCGTGAGGGCGCCCGGTCAGCGACCAGCCGCACGATCTCCTCGTACTTCTTCGGGTGCAGGATCGCGAACGACAGATCCTCAAGCTCCCACTTGACGGTGGCCATGCCCAGCCGATGAGCAAGCGGCGCAATGACTTCCAGCGTCTCACGGGCCTTGCGGGCCTGCTTCTCAGGCGGCAGGAACCGCATGGTGCGCATGTTGTGCAGCCGGTCGGCCACCTTGATCACCAGCACCCGCGGATCGCGGGCCATCGCGATGATCATCTTGCGGATGGTCTCGCCCTCGGCGGCCGAGCCGAGCACCACCTTGTCCAGCTTGGTCACGCCGTCGACGAGGTGGCCCACCTCGGCGCCGAACTCGGCGGTCAGGGCCTCCAGCGTGTACCCGGTGTCCTCCACGGTGTCGTGCAGCAGCGCGGCCACCAGCGTCGTGGTGTCCATGCCGAGCTCGGCCAGGATGTTGGCCACCGCCAGCGGATGGGTGATGTAGGGGTCACCAGATTTGCGGAGCTGGTCGGCGTGACGCTGCTCGGCGACGTCGTAGGCACGCTGCAACAGCTGCAGATCGGCCTTCGGATAGATCTCGCGGTGTACCGCGACCAAAGGCTCCAGGACCGGGTTGACCGCACTGCGCTGCGCGGTCATGCGGCGGGCGAGCCGGGCGCGCACCCGCCGTGAGGCGCTGGTCTTCGTGGCGTCGGGTCCCGTGGCGCCCGGCAACGCCGGAGGCGACTGCACCGCCTGGCCCGCAGTCGCGTCCGTACCCGTATCGCCGGCCATCGTCACCTCCGCTCAACCTCCGAGAGTTCGAGGATATCCCTCACACCGTATGCAGGCTGGTGACCTCCAGCGGTGCCACCACATCCCGACCGCCGAGGGCCGTCAATTCCAGCACCACCGCGGCGCTCAGCACGTTGGCCCCGCTCGCCTCGAGCAGCTGTCGCGCCGCTCCCAGGGTTCCGCCGGTGGCCAGGACATCGTCGATGATCACAACGTTGCGCCCGGCGATATCAATCCCGTCGGCCGGGATCTCCAGCGTCGCACTGCCGTATTCGAGCTGATAGGTGACGCTGTGCACCGGGGGCGGCAGCTTGCCGCCCTTGCGTACCGCCAGCACACCCACACCGAGCCGGGTCGCGACGGCGGCACCCAGCAGGAATCCCCGGGCGTCCAGTCCCGCGACCAGATCGGCATCCGCGGCGGTGGCGGCCAGGGCGTCGGTCACCGCACCCAGGCCCTGCGCGTCGGCCAGCAGCGGCGTCAGATCCTTGAACTGCACGCCGGGCTCGGGAAAGTCGGGAACCTCCCGGATCAGTTTCTTCACCAGCTCCGAGATCCTGGCCGTGTCGCCGCTCACGTCGACAACTTCCAGCGGTCCATGTTCCACCCCGCGCCCCACCGGGTCGGATTGCTGCTCACGGCGTACATCTTGGTCGATGTCAGCACCGTGCGCTGCTGGCGGTACAGCGGCAGGGTCGGCATGTCGTTCCACAGGATCGGCGCGCCCTCCCCCGCCAGCCGCGCCAGTTCCTTCGGATCCGACGAGACAGCCTGGGCATCGATGATGCCGTCGATCCGCTCGTTGGCGTAGCCGGGCAGGTTGTTGCCGTTGCCCGAATGAAACGCGTAGGCGTCGATGGCCGAGGAACCCGAGGAGCCGCTGCCGGCGGCCCCGCCGGTGCTGGCCAGCAGTCCGTCGAACTCGTTGTTGCGCAAGGCCACCGGCCCGGCCGTCGCCGACCCGGCGTCCTGGACGGTGATGCCGGCGGCGGCACACGACTTCGCGATCGCACCGACGGTCGCAGCCAGCCTGGCGTTGGGCGTCTGGTATCCGATCCGGACCGTCAGCGGCTTGTTGTTGATCGCCGCGCGGGCCGCGTCAGGGTTGGCCACCCCGAATTGCACGGCCTCGCCCACGTTCTCGGCCGCGCTGAACGCGTCGTCGGTGACCGGGCTCAGCCGGGAGTTGATGATCGGCGTCGCGGCGTTGCGGGCGATCACGTCCCGCGGGGTGCACAGCGCCACGGCCCGCCGCGCCGGCGTTGCGGCCAACGGACCGCCCGGCGCGAAGATCAACTGCTCGATACCGGCCGAGGGGCTTTCCGTGCTGACGTAGTCGTCGGGCAGGTTGAGCAGGCCCGACGATCCGGATTCGATGTCGACGACGTCGAACGATCCCTGGTTGACCCGCTCCTGGATGTCGGCCCCACGCGGCCACACCGCGATCTGGTTGGTGACCGCCGGGGTCCCCCACCACTTGTCGTTGGCAACCAGGACCACCACGCCGTCCTTGGACACCGAGTCGATCCGGTACGGGCCCGAGGACGGGAACCGCTTGAGGTCGAGGTCGGGCTTGAGATCCCAGACGGTGTTCCACGCCTTGGCGATCCGGTCGATCGTCGGCTGGTCGCCGTTCTGCAGGGCGGTCGCCACTCCGCCGTCGCCGAGGTTGAGTTCGTCGGCGATGACATGTGAGGGCATCAGCGATGTCGCGGCGAACAGATGCCCGTAGTCGAGGAATCCGCGGTCCTGGGCAAACGACACCCGGGCCCGCTTCTGGCCCGGGGCGCAGTCCACGGACGCGATGTCGCGGTAGCCCGCTCGGTTGGCGGCGTCGAACCCGGGGAACCGTCCTGATTGCGCGCCCCATGCCAGCACGAGGTCGTCACACGTGATCGGCTTGCCGTCGGAGTAGACCGCCTTGTCGCTGATCACGTAGTCGAGGATCAGCGGGGCGCGGCCCACGACCGACACCGAACCGAAATCGTTGTCGGCGACCACCTGGCCCTCGGGGCCGTGATAGGCGAACCCGGTGAGCGCTCGGGCGAACGCCTGCGGCCCGGCGGACGCGGCTCCGGCCACCGTGTTGGTGTTGTAGGTGGTCAGGGTGCCGTCGACGGCGTAGTCGATCTCGTCGGCCGAGCTGCCCGAACACGCCGACAGGCCCATCACGGCCACCACGGACAGCGTCGCCGCCGTCAGTGCCGTCCGTGCCCGGGCGACGGCCCGCCACTGAACCATGCGGTTTACCGCCGGGTGTTCCGCTTGCCCGACGGACGTCCGGTCCGTGCGGCCGGTCGTGCACCGGGAGCCGGCTTGGCCGGCGCGGGCTCGGCGGCGACCGAGGCCGACACCGTCTCGGTGTCGTCGGTGTCCGCATCGGAGGCGTCCGCCGCGTCCTTGGTGGCCGTCGACGCCTTGGCGCCCTTCTCCCGGCGATTCAGCACGCGCTTGGTGTGCTTGCGCACGAGCTCAGTGCGTTCACGCAACGACACGAGCAGCGGCGTGGCGAAGTAGATCGACGAGTAGGTACCGACGATGACGCCGACCAGCTGGACCAGGGCCAGATCCATCAGCGTTCCGACGCCCAGCAGCCACACCGCGACGACCATCAGCGCGACGATCGGCAACACCGAGATGAGGCTGGTGTTGATCGAGCGCATGAAGGTCTGGTTGACGGCGAGGTTGGCCTGCTCGGCGAACGTTCGGCGAGTGGTGTGCTCGAAACCGTGAGTGTTCTCTTCGACCTTGTCGAACACGATCACCGTGTCGTAGAGCGAGAAACCCAGGATCGTCAGCAGACCGATGACCGTGGCCGGGGTGACCTCGAACCCGACCAGCGAATAGACACCTGCGGTCACCACCAGGTCGAAGACGAGGGTGGCCATCGCCGCCATCGCCATATACCGCTCATAGCGCCACGCGATGTAGATCGACGCCAGCACGACGAAGACCACGAGCGCGATCAACGCCTTCTGGGTGATCTGCCCACCCCAGGTCTCGGACACCGCCGAGTCGCTGATGACCTGCTTGCTCGGCTGGCCGTCGCCACCCTTGGGATGGAACGCGTCGAACAGCGCGGTCCGCAGCTTTTCGGTCTCGTCGTTGGACAGGGTTTCCGAACGGATCTGCACGGTCGCCGAGGCGCCGCTGCCGACCAGCACGACCGACTCGGGCGCCTTGTTCAGGGTCTTGCTGAAGACGTCCTCGACCTGTTGAACCGAGACGATGCCCTCGGAACCGGCCGAGGGCATCGACACCTTCGTGCCGCCCTCGAAGTCGATACCGAAGGTGAATCCGCGAAGCACCATGCTGGCGACGCAGATCGCGACGATGATGCCGCTGACCGCGTACCAGAGCTTGCGGCGGCCGATCACCTCAAAGGCGCCGGTGCCGGTGTAGAGCCGGACGAAGAATCCATGCTTCGGCATTGCCGCGGAAGTGGATTCGATGTTCGGCGCCTCCACTGCGGTGTCCTTGACGTCCTCGGCGGCCGTGTCGTCGGCGGTGTTCTTTGCTGCTGCCATGTGCTTATCCCCGTCCCGCGGTCGCATGCGAAGCCTCTCGGCGCTCCCGCGCGATCTGCTGCACCGCGCCGAGACCGTTGAAGGCCGGTTTTGCCATCGTCGGAGACTTGGAGGCCAGGTACACCAGCGGCCAGGTCACCAGGAACACCACCACGATGTCGAGGATCGTGGTCAACCCCAAGGTGAACGCGAAGCCCTTGACCTGGCCGATCGCCAGGAAGTACAGCACTGCGGCGGCCAGGAAGGTCACGGCGTTGCCGGACACGATCGTCTTGCGGGCGCGGGCCCAGCCTCGGGGCACCGCCGACCGGAAGGACCGGCCCTCACGAATCTCGTCCTTTATTCGTTCGAAGAACACCACGAACGAGTCAGCCGTGGTGCCGATACCGATGATCAGACCGGCGATACCGGCGAGGTCCAGCGTGTAGCCGATGTACCTGCCGAGCAGCACGAGGATCGCGAAAACCATTGCGCCCGCGGCGACGAGCGACAGCGCGACCAGCAGGCCGAGCACGCGGTAGTACAGCAGTGAGTACAGCAGCACCGCGGCCAGACCGACTGCGCCCGCGATCAGGCCGGCCCGCATCGAGGACAGGCCAAGGGTCGCCGAAACGGTCTCGGCTTCCGAGGATTCGAACGACAGCGGAAGCGAGCCGTACTTGAGCACGTTGGCCAGTTCCTTGGCCGTGTCCGAGGTGAACTGGCCGGTGATCTGGGTGTTCCCGCCGGGGATCGGTTCGCGGATCTCCGGTGCGCTGACCACCTGCGAGTCGAGGGTGAACGCCGTCTGCGTGCCGACATTCGCCGCAGTGAAGTCGGCCCAGGTCTTGGCGCCTCCGCTCTTGAAGGTCACGTCGACGACGTACTGGCCCTGCTGCTGGTTCAGCCCGGAGGTGGCGTCGGCGATCTCCTCGCCGCTCATGATCGACTTGCTCAGCAGGTACACCGTCTGGCCGTCCTGCGAGCAGGTGATCAGCGGCAGGTTCGGGTCGTCGTTGCCTGCGAGCACATCTTCTTCCCCGCAGCGCGTGGCCTGGTACTGCAGGGCAAGGATCTGGATCGACGGGTTGGTGCTCTGCCGCAGTTCCTTCTCGTCGGCGATGCGCTGGGCCAGGGCGGCCTTGGCGTCACCGGGCTTGGGCGGTGCCGGAGCCGGCGCGGGCTCACCCGGTGCAGGCGCGGGGGCCGGTGCAGGCGCGGGCTCACCAGGGGCGGGAGCCGGGGTCGGTTCGCCAGGCGTGGGCGCGGGGTCCAGCGGGTAGGGCCGCGGCTGGGGTGCCGGGACCGGCTCGCCGGCCGGCGGTGCCGCTGGTGCCTCGCCCGCCGGAGGTGCTGCCGGCGCCTCGCCCGGCATACCGGGGATGACACCCGGCATTCCCGGGATCGCGCCCGGGGCACCCGGTGCCCCACCTGGGGCCGCGGGGGCACCCGGAGCGCCTGCGCCTGGCTGCTGGCCCTGCTGGGCCGGCGGCTTGGCGGGCATCGCATGCACGACCGGCCGGATGTACAGACGCGCGGTCTGGCCCAGGTTGCGGGCCTCGCTGCCGTCGTTGCCGGGAACAGTGATCACCAGGTTGTCGCCGTCGATGACGACCTCCGAGCCCGAGACGCCGAGACCATCGACGCGGGCACTGATGATTTGTTGGGCCTGGTTGAGTGCCTCTCTGGTCGGCGTCGAGCCGTCCGGGGTGCGCGCGGTCAGCGTCACCCGGGTACCGCCCTGCAGGTCAATGCCCAGTTTGGGCTTGGCCTGCTTGTCGCCGGTGAGGAACACCAGCAGATAAACGCCGATCAGAAGGACCAGGAAAAGTGTCAGGTAGCGCGCAGGGTGCACCGGCGCCGTAGACGATGCCACGTTTCTAGGGTCTCCTCGAGATCAGTTCGTCAGCACCGCAAAGGGTACGTGCTTGTCCTGGGTGCTCTGCGGTCAGTCTTTCTTGAGGCCGTCGGTGTCGGTGACACCGGTGCTCTCGGTCAGTTCAGTCGCGGCCGACGGGGTGTCGGCGTCGGCGTCCACCTCGGTGTCCTCCTCGATGCGGTCGCGCACCGCGAGTTTCATCCAGGTGGTGACGACGCCGGGGGCGATCTCCAGGTCGACGTTGTCGTCGGTGATGCCGGTGATCGTGCCCTGCAGGCCCGAGGTGGTGTGCACACGATCGCCGATCTGCAGCGAGTTGTGCAGGTCGATGGTCGCCTGCATCGCCTTGCGCTGACGACGCGACGCGAAGAACATAAACGCGCCCATGACGATCAGCAGGGGCAGAAAAATGACGAGATCCATGTCAACTATGTCTTTCGTGTTGTGTCAGATGTCAGGGCGACCGAGGCCACGATACCGCCGCCGACCCGGACCACCCCATTCGCCGCCGACAGGCAGGCCCCGCGGCTAGGCTCAGTACGCGTTGTTTCCGGTGCCGCCCTTCCGTAAAGAGGAGGCAGTGTTGAGCCATCCAGAGCAGTCCCGCCTTCTGGCCACCGCAATTCCCGGCCCCAAATCCGAGGCCTTGATCGGCCGAAAATCCGCGGCCGTCGCCCGCGGTGTCGGTAACACCATGCCCGTGTATGCCGCCCGCGCCGGAGGCGGCATCGTCGAGGATGTCGACGGTAACCGCCTGATCGACCTGGGCTCGGGCATCGCCGTCACCACCATCGGCAACTCGTCGCCGCGCGTGGTCGAGGCGGTGGCCGCGCAGGCCGCCGACTTCACCCACACCTGCTTCATGATCACCCCGTACGAGGAGTACGTCGCGGTCTGCGAACATCTCAATCGGCTGACGCCGGTACGCGGCGAGAAGCGGTCGGCCCTGTTCAACTCCGGTTCCGAGGCCGTGGAGAACGCGGTCAAGATCGCGCGGTCCCACACCCACAAGCAGGCCGTCGTCGCCTTCGACCACGCCTACCACGGGCGGACCAACCTCACGATGGCCCTGACCGCCAAGTCCATGCCGTACAAGCACGGCTTCGGCCCGTTCGCGCCCGAGATCTACCGGGCGCCGCTGTCCTATCCGTTCCGCGATGCCGAGTTCGGCAAGGAGTTGGCCACCGACGGCGCACTCGCGGCCAAACGGGCCATCGACGTGATGGAGAAGCAGGTCGGCGCGGACAACCTGGCCGCGGTCATCATCGAACCGATCCAGGGCGAGGGTGGGTTCATCGTCCCGGCCGACGGGTTCCTGCCCGCGTTGTTGGGCTGGTGCCGCGACAACAACGTGGTGTTCATCGCCGACGAAGTGCAGACCGGATTCGCCCGCACCGGCGCGATGTTCGCGTGTGAACACGAGGGCATCGATCCCGACCTGATCGTCACCGCCAAGGGCATCGCCGACGGCCTGCCGTTGTCCGCGGTGACGGGGCGGGCCGAGATCATGGATTCGCCACATGTCTCCGGACTGGGCGGCACCTACGGCGGCAACCCCATCGCGTGCGCCGCGGCGCTGGCCACCATCGAGACCATCGAGGCCGACGGCCTGGTCGCCCGGGCCCAGCAGATCGAAGCGCTGATGAAGGACCGGCTGGGCCGGTTGCAGGCCGAGGACGACCGGATCGGCGACGTACGCGGACGGGGCGCGATGATCGCCGTCGAACTGGTCAAGGCCGGCACCACCACACCCGACCCGGAGCTGACCAAGGCGCTGTGCGCAGGCGCCCATGCGGCCGGGGTGATCGTGCTGTCCTGCGGCACCTACGGCAACGTGCTGCGCTTCTTGCCGCCGCTGACGATCAGCGACGAACTGCTCATCGAGGGGCTCGATGTGCTGGAGCTGATCCTGCGCGACCTCTGAAGCGCTAATGAGCGTGGGTGTGGCGCCTGCCGAACATCCCGCCCCAGGTCCGGCGCTCGGGCGCGGCCACGGCTTCGGTCGGCTCGGCGTCAGCGACGGCGACGGGCTCGGCCGACACGGCGTGTGCCGCAGGCCGCTGTGCGTACTCGACGTCACGCACGCTGCGGACCGACAACCGGCCCACGGCCATCGCACCGAGGAACACGATCAGTGCGCCCAGCCCGGAGAAGTAGGCCAACTCCAGCGTCACGCGTTTGGCGTCGGTCACGGCGATGGGCATGCCGGTGTCACCGATGCCCAACGGCCCGGCGAGCGCCCGGCCGACCACGAACCACGCTCCACCCAAAACGGCCAGCCATGCGCCGAAATGCGCCGTGGCCCGGTTACCCGAACCCAGCAGGAGCAGGCCGCCCAGCGCCGTCACAGCCCCCGGAAGCACCTCCAACCACCCTCGCGCCGACGTCCACACCCAGGCTTGATCCGGGGTGAACGCGAAGTCGAAGTACGGTCCGACGAACGGGATCAGCGCACCCCAGATTCCCAGCAGAACCAGCAAAAGGCCGCTGGCGGCCCCGCGACTGCGGGGCATGCGCAGCCGGCCGCCGCGGGTATCGAATTCGGTCATGATGCCTCCTTTGACACCCCGGTGGGTACCCCAAACTCGGTGGCAGTAACGCTCCTACCCTCAGGGGATGCGTCTAGTCGAGATTGTCCTGCGCGATGAGTTGGCCGGCGCATGGGAACGGTGGGGGCAGCGGTGCGCCGACCTCACCGCCACCCAGTGGCGGACCACCACCCGCTGTGAGTCCTGGGACGTGCAGTCGCTGGTCGCCCATGTGTGTCCGGAGGCCACGACGTTCGACGAACTGGCCAAGGCGCGAATCGACGGTGCGCCCGCGGTGACCGACGCCGCCGAGATGCTGCGCATCTTCAACCGGCCGGACGGTGTCGCCAACGCCACGGCGAACCAGATCGCCGAACGCGCTGTGCTCGAGGCCTCCACGCTGACGCCACCGACTGCGGCAGCTCGATTCGTGGAAGCGGCCGCCCAACTGCGCCGCATGCCCGAGATGGCCCGGGCCGGCGAAACGGTGATCCGCTACCCGATCGTCGGCAGCACCACGCTCGGCGTCGTCGCCGAGGTCGCGCTGATGGAGGCCACCGTGCATCTGCTCGATCTGGCTGACGCAATCGGCGGCGTGGCGCCGTCGCCCACCGCCTTGGCCGCGACCCGCGACCTGTTGATCGCGGTGCCTGATCCCACGGCGGCGGTGGAAGCGCTCGCCGGGCGGGCTCCTGCTCGGGCGGCGGTCCCAGCAATCCGTTGAGCCGCTATCAGGCCGTCCCCTGCTCGTACCCAGGAACGACCAGACTCACAGCACATTGACAGCTAGATAGCTGGTTTTCCGGAAATAAGTTTAGTTTCACTAACGTAGTAGTTCGGTAGCGCAACGTCGCGCCGGTGATTAATTCAGCTATCTGTAAAGAGGGTTCTTGATGTCGTTTGATACTCGTGATGAGCAACTGGCGAGCCGTATCGCCGATCTGACCGCCACCGATCCACAGTTCGCCGCCGCGATTCCCAGCGACACCGTCACCGCCGCCGTCGACGCCCCCGGCCTGCTTCTGCCGGAAATCGTCCAGACCGTCCTTGAGGGCTACTCCGAGCGACCCGCGCTGGGCGAACGCGCCCTCGAGTTCGTCGCCGACCCGGCCACGGGACGCACGACCGCGCGCCTGCTCCCCCGGTTCGACACCATCAGCTACGGCGAGCTCTGGCAACGGGTCCGTGCCCTCGCCGCAGCCCTGCACGCCTCCGGCGTCGTGACCGGCGACCGCGTCGCGATCCTTGGATTCACCAGCGCCGACTACACCGTGATCGACACGGCACTCGGCCAGCTCGGTGCGGTGTCGGTCCCGCTGCAGACCAGCTCCTCGCCCGAGGCGCTGGCGCCGATCGTGACCGAGACCGAACCGCGGGTGATCGCCGCGAGTGTCGACCACCTCGCCGACGCCGTCGAGCTGGCGTTGACCGCCCACGCTCCGGCCCGAGTGCTCGTCTTCGACCACCACCCCGAGATCGACGATCACCGCGACGCCGTGGCCTCTGCCGCCGAGCGACTGATCGGCTCCGCCGTCGTGGTCGAAACCTTGGCCGAACTGCTGGACCGCGGAGATGAACTGCCGACGCCGCCGGCCCCGGAGTCCGACGGCACCGATCCGCTCGCGTTGCTGATCTACACCTCGGGAAGCACCGGCGCGCCCAAGGGCGCGATGTACCTGCAGAGCTCGGTCGCCAAGTTCTGGCGCCGCAACAGCAAGGCCTGGCTCGGACCGGTGAGTTCGGCGATCAACCTGAGTTTCATGCCGATGAGCCACGTGATGGGTCGCGGCATCCTCTACGCCTCGCTCGCCGCAGGCGGCACCTGCTATTTCGCGGCTCGTAGCGATCTGTCGACACTCCTGGAGGACCTCGCGCTGACGCGGCCCACCGAGCTGAATTTCGTTCCGCGCGTGTGGGAGATGATTCACAGCGAGTACCAGAGCCGGGTCGATCAGCGCCTGGCCGAGGCAGGCCAGGACCGTGCGGCCATCGAGGCCGAGGTATTGGCCGAGGTGCGGGACAAGGTCCTCGGCGGACGCTTCGTCGCGGCGATGACCGGCTCGGCACCCATTTCACCCGAGCTCAAGACCTGGACTCAGGACATGCTGGGCATTCACCTGCTGGAGGGGTACGGCTCGACCGAGGCCGGCATGGCCCTGTTCGACGGTGTCGTCCAGCGTCCCCCGGTGCTCGACTACAAGCTCGTCGACGTCCCGGATCTGGGCTACTTCAGCACCGATCAGCCTCACCCGCGCGGCGAGCTGCTGATCAAGACCGAGAACCTGTTCCCCGGCTACTACAAGCGTCCCGAGGTCACCGCGTCGGTGTTCGACGAGGACGGCTTCTACCGGACGGGCGACGTCGTCGCCGAGGTCGGGCCGGACCAGCTGCGCTACGTCGACCGGCGCAACAACGTGCTCAAGCTCGCCCAGGGCGAGTTCGTCACGCTGGCCAAGTTGGAGGCGGTGTTCGGCAACAGCCCACTGGTGCAACAGATCTACGTGTACGGCAACAGTGCACAGCCCTATCTGCTGGCCGTCGTGGTGCCCACCGACGCAAGCGTTTCGAAAGAGGCGATCAGCGAATCCCTGCAAGAAGTCGCCCGCGAAGCCGACCTGCAGTCCTACGAGATCCCGCGCGACTTCATCGTGGAGACAACGCCTTTCAGCCTGGAGAACGGCCTGCTGACCGGCATCCGCAAGCTGGCGTGGCCGAAGCTGAAGGCGCATTACGGCGAGCGGCTGGAGCAGTTGTACGCCGATCTGGCCGAGACGCAGGCCGCTGAACTGCGAGCGCTGCGTACCGGGGCGGCCGACGCCCCGGTGCTGGAGACCGTGAGCCGGGCCGCCGGTGCGTTGCTCGGTGCCGCGGCATCCGACCTGGGACCCGATGCCCACTTCACCGATCTGGGTGGCGATTCGTTGTCGGCGTTGACGTTCGGCAATCTGCTCCGCGAGATCTTCGACGTGGATGTGCCGGTCGGCGTGATCGTCAGCCCGGCCACCGACCTGGCCGGCATCGCTGCGCACATCGAAACGCAGCGCAGCGGATCCAAGCGTCCGACCTACGCGTCGGTGCACGGCAGGCACGCCGCTGAGGTCAGTGCCGCCGATCTCACCCTGGACAAGTTCCTCGACGCGGACACCCTGGCCGCAGCGCCGAACCTGCCCAAGGCCCCGTCCGAGGTGCGGACCGTGCTGCTGACCGGCGCCACCGGCTTCCTGGGCCGCTACCTGGCCCTGGAATGGCTCGAGCGCATGGATCTGGTCGACGGCAAGGTCATCGCCCTGGTCCGCGCCAAGTCCGACGAGGAGGCCCGCGCCCGGCTCGACGCCACCTTCGACACTGCTGGACCTAACAGCGACGGCGACGCGAAACTGCTTGCGCACTACCAGGATCTGGCCGCCGACCACCTGGAGGTGATCGCCGGCGACAAGGGCGAGGAGAACCTCGGCCTGGATCGGCAGACCTGGCAGCGCCTGGCCGATGAGGTCGATCTGATCGTCGACCCGGCCGCCCTGGTCAACCACGTGCTGCCCTACAGCGAGCTGTTCGGGCCCAATGCCCTCGGCACCGCCGAGCTGATCAAGATCGCGCTCACCACGAAGATCAAGCCGTACACGTACGTGTCGACCATCGGCGTGGGCGATCAGATCGAGCCGGGCAAGTTCGTCGAGAACGTCGACGTGCGCGAGATGAGCGCGGTCCGCAAGATCAACGACGGCTACGCCAACGGCTACGGCAACAGCAAGTGGGCCGGTGAGGTCCTGCTGCGCGAGGCCAACGACCTGTGCGGGCTGCCGGTCGCGGTGTTCCGTTGCGACATGATCCTGGCCGACACCACCTACTCCGGTCAGCTCAACCTGCCCGACATGTTCACCCGGATGATGTTCAGCCTCGTCGCCAGTGGTATCGCGCCGAAGTCCTTCTACGAGCTCGATGCCGACGGCAACCGGCAGCGTTCGCACTACGACGGGCTCCCGGTGGAGTTCATCGCCGAGGCCATCTCGACGCTGGGCGGTCAGTCCGTGGAGAGCTTCGAGACGTACCACGTGATGAACCCCTACGACGACGGCCTCGGCATGGACGAATTCACCGACTGGCTGATCGAGGCCGGCTATGCGATCGAGCGTATCCCTGACTACGGGCAGTGGATCCAGCGCTTCGAGAGCACCCTGCGGGCCCTGCCGGACAAGCAGCGTCAGGCCTCGCTGCTGCCGCTGCTGCACAACTACCAGAAGCCCGAGCGGCCGATGCTGGGCGCCCTGGCCCCGACGGATCACTTCCGGGCCGCGGTGCAGGAAGCCAAGATCGGGCCCGACAAGGACATCCCCCACGTCAGCCCGGCGGTGATCGTCAAGTACATCACCAACCTGCAGCAGCTCGGCCTGCTCTGAGTTCCCCGCGCGCCCGTCCCACACCGCTGTGGGACGGGCGCGTGTCGGGCGTGACGCATCTCGCACCTTCGGCGCTGGCATCTCGAAATATAATTAGTTTTACTAACGTAGTAATCAGTAGGCGCGACAAACGTGCCGACCATATTTTTTTGATTTGCTCAGGGGACCGATATGACCACCGAAACACGCGAGGACCGGCTCCAACGCCGCATCGCACATCTGTATGACACCGATTCACAGTTCGCCGACGCCCGCCCCAGCGACGCCGTCAACGCCGCCGTGGCCCAGCCCGAACTCCGGTTGCCCGCCGTCGTCAAAGGGATCTTCACCGGGTACGCGGACCGCCCCGCCCTCGGGCAGCGGGCCGTCGAACTCGTCACCGACGCTGCCGGCCGCACCTCGGCCCGGCTGCTCCCCCGATTCGACACCATCACCTACCGGCAGCTGGGAGACCGCGTCCAGGCGGTGACCAACGCCTGGCACAACCACCCGGTGAAGCCAGGCGACCGTGTCGCCATCCTCGGGTTCACCAGCGTGGACTACACCACCATCGACACCGCCCTGATCGAGCTCGGCGCCGTGTCGGTGCCGCTGCAGACCAGCGCCCCGGTCACCACCCTGCGGCCCATCGTCGCCGAGACCGAACCGACCGTGATTGCCGCGAGCATCGACTTCCTCGACGACGCAGTCGAATTGGTGAAGTCCGGACCGGCACCCCACCGCCTCGTGGTGTTCGACTACCGGCCCCAGGTCGACGCGCAGCGTGAGACCTTCGAAGCCGCCAAGGCAGCCCTGGCAGGCACCGGCGTCGTCGTCGAACCGTTGGCCGACGTCCTCGACCGCGGACGCTCACTGGCCGACGCCCCGCTCTACACCCCGGGTCAGCCCGACCCGCTGACCATGCTGATCTACACCTCCGGCAGCACCGGCACCCCGAAGGGCGCGATGTACCCGGAGAGCAAGGTCGCCAACATGTGGCAGCTGGCCTCGAAGGCCACCTGGGACGAGAACCAGGCCGTCCTGCCCGCGATCACCCTCAACTTCATGCCGATGAGCCACGTCATGGGCCGCGGCATCCTGATCGGCACGCTCAGCTCGGGCGGTACCGCGTATTTCGCTGCGCGCAGCGACCTTTCGACGTTCCTCGAGGACCTGGCGCTGGTGCGGCCCACTCAGCTGAGCTTCGTGCCGCGCATCTGGGACATGCTGTTCCAGGAGTACCAGAGCCGACTCGACCGTAGTGGCGCCCCCGAAGACGAGGTGCTCGCCGAGGTTCGCCAGGATCTGCTCGGCGGGCGGTTCGTCTCCGCGATGACCGGCTCCGCGCCGATCTCCGCCGAGATGAAGACCTGGGTGGAGCGCCTGCTCGACATGCACCTGCTGGAGGGTTACGGCTCGACCGAGGCCGGTTCGGTCTTCGTCGACGGCCAGATCCAGCGTCCGCCGGTGATCGACTACAAACTGGTCGACGTCCCGGATCTCGGCTACTTCCGCACCGATCAGCCCCACCCCCGCGGTGAGCTGCTGGTGAAGTCCGAGCAGATGTTCCCCGGGTACTACAAGCGCCCCGAGATCACCGCCGAGATGTTCGACGAGGACGGGTACTACCGCACCGGTGACATCGTCGCCGAACTCGGACCGGACCACGTCGAGTACCTCGACCGGCGCAACAACGTGCTGAAGCTCTCACAGGGCGAGTTCGTGACGGTCTCCAAGCTGGAGGCGGTCTTCGGAGACAGCCCGCTGGTGCGACAGATCTTCATCTACGGCAACAGCGCCCGCTCCTATCTGCTCGCCGTCGTGGTGCCGACCGACCCGGCCGTCTCGAAGCAGGCGATCAGCGATTCCCTGCAGGACGCGGCGCGTGCCGCCGGCCTGCAGTCCTACGAGGTGCCTCGCGATTTCATCGTGGAGACAACGCCTTTCAGCCTGGAGAACGGTCTGCTGACCGGTATCCGCAAGCTGGCCCGCCCCAACCTGAAGAGCCACTACGGCGAGCGGTTGGAGCAGCTCTACACCGAGCTGGCCGAGGGCCAGGCCAACGAGCTCAGTGAACTGCGCCGCAGCGGTGCCGACGCCCCCGTGCTCGACACCGTGAGCCGGGCCGCCGGGGCCTTGCTGGGTGCCGCGGCATCCGATCTCGCGCCCGACGCCCACTTCACCGATCTGGGCGGGGATTCGTTGTCCGCGTTGACCTTCTCGAATCTGCTGCACGAGATCTTCGAGGTGGATGTGCCGGTGGGCGTGATCGTCAGCCCGGCCACCGACCTGGCCGGTATCGCCGGCTACATCGAAGGCCAGCGCCACGGGTCCAAGCGCCCGACCTACGCGTCGGTGCACGGCCGGGACGCGACCGAGGTGCACGCCGCCGACCTGACGTTGGACAAGTTCCTCGACGCCGAAACCGTGGCCGCAGCGCCGAACCTGCCCAAGGCTCCGGCCGAGGTCCGCACTGTGCTGCTGACCGGCGCCACGGGCTTCCTGGGCCGCTACCTGGCCCTGGAATGGCTCGAGCGCATGGACCTGGTGGACGGCAAGGTCATCGCCCTGGTCCGCGCCAAGAGCGACGCCGAGGCTCGCGCGCGCCTTGATGCCACCTTCGATGTGGGTGACGCGAAACTGCTTGCGCACTACCAGGAATTGGCTGCCGACCACCTGGAGGTGATCGCCGGCGACAAGGGCGAGGCCGATCTGGGTCTCGACCACGACACCTGGCAGCGACTGGCCGATGACGTCGATCTGATCGTCGACCCGGCCGCCCTGGTCAACCACGTGCTGCCCTACAGCCAGATGTTCGACGCGAATGCCCTCGGCACCGCCGAGCTCATCCGCATCGCGCTCACCACCAAGATCAAGCCGTTCATCTACGTCTCGACGATCGGTGTGGGCTGGGGCATCAAGCCCGGCGAGTTCGTCGAGGATGCCGACATCCGGGTGATCAGCCCGACCCGGCAGGTCGACGATTCCTACGCCAACGGCTACGGCAACAGCAAGTGGGCCGGTGAGGTCCTGTTGCGTGAGGCCAACGACCTGTGCGGGCTGCCGGTCGCGGTGTTCCGCTGCGACATGATCCTGGCCGACACCACGTACTCGGGCCAGCTCAACCTGCCCGACATGTTCACCCGGATGATGCTGAGCCTGGTGGCCACCGGCATCGCGCCCGGTTCGTTCTACGAACTCGACGCGGACGGCAACCGCCAGCGGGCCCACTACGACGGGCTCCCGGTGGAGTTCATCGCCGAGGCCATCTCGACGCTGGGCGTGCATGTCACGGAAGGGTTCGAGACCTACCACGTGATGAACCCCTACGACGACGGCCTGGGCCTCGACGAGTTCACCGACTGGCTGATCGAAGCCGGTTACCCGGTGCACCGCATCGACGACTACGGCCAGTGGTTGCAGCGCTTCGAGACCGCGTTGCGCGCGCTGCCGGACAAGCAGCGTCAGGCCTCCCTGCTGCCACTGCTGCACAACTACCAGAAGCCGTCGCAGCCTCTGCTGGGAGCTGCCGCGCCGACCGACCGGTTCCGGGCGGCGGTGCAGGAAGCCAAGATCGGGCCCGACAAGGACATCCCCCACGTCAGCCCGGCGGTGATCGTCAAGTACATCACCAACCTGCAGATGCTCGGGTTGCTGTAACAGACTTCCCCACAAGGGAAGAATCCCCTGAGCGGCCGCGGTCCTTATCCAGGACCGCGGCCAATCAGTATGTAGCGTGGCGGCATGGGCAGCACCCGGGTCGCCGGCCACGTCAACGCGCCCCGCGCTGCGGTCTATCGGGCGCTCGTCGACGCCGAGGCTATCGCGGCGTGGCGGGTTCCGGCCGGAATGCGCAGCGAGGTCCACGAATTCGATGCCCGGGAGGGCGGAACGTTCCGCGTCTCGCTGCATTACGACTCACCGGACGCCGTCGGAAAGTCCAGCGCCCACACCGACACCTATCACGGCCGCTTCGTCGAGCTGGTGCCCGATGAGCGGGTCGTCGAGGTGCTGGAGTTCGAGAGCGACGATCCCGCCATGGCCGGCGAGATGACGATGACGACGACGTTGCGCGATGCGGAAACCGGCACCGAGGTCCTGATTCAGCACGACGGGATCCCTGACGCCGTCGATCCGGCGGACAACGAGACGGGCACCCGGATGGCCCTGGCTGCGCTGGCCGAGTGGGTGGAAAACCGCAGCTAGTCGAACCCGCGGCCAATCAGTTTCCGCGAGCAGTCATCAAATGGCGAGCCCGATCACGAGCAACACCACCGCGATGAGCGGGAAGATGCCCTGGGTGATCGCCGCCCGCGCCTTGTCGGGCGAGCTGGTCAGCAGCACCACCGCGGCCGCCAGCATCGAACCGACACCGGCGAACACGAGGGCGGCCCCGACCGCGTTGTGCCCCAGGCCGACCGCGACGATGCCGACCACCGTGACCATCGCGAGGAAGAGGTTGTAGAAGCCCTGGTTGAAGGCGAGCTCCTTGGTGGCCTGCGCCTCCTCCGCACTGGTGCCGAAGGTGGCGCGGGTGCGCGGTGAAGTCCAGGTCAGCGACTCCATCACAAAGATGTAGACATGCAGGGCCGCAGCGAGCGCGGCGAACACCAGACCGGCGATGACCATACGGTCTATTCAAACAGCCCGGGCTGCCCCAGTCCGGTAACCGGCGGTTGCAGACCGAGGTGCGTCCACGCCAATGGCGTGGCCACCCGGCCCCTCGGCGTGCGGGCCACCATGCCGGCACGCACCAGGAAGGGCTCGCAGACCTCCTCGACCGTGGTCGCCTCTTCGCCTACCGCCACGGCCAGCGTCGACACCCCGACCGGGCCGCCCCCGAAGCTGCGGGTGAGCGCGGACAGCACTGCGCGGTCCAGGCGGTCGAGGCCGAGCTCGTCGACGTCGTAGACCTCCAGCGCGGCCTTGGCGATGTCGCGCGTGATCACGCCGTCGGCGCGGACCTCGGCGTAATCCCGGACCCGGCGCAGCAGCCGGTTGGCGATGCGTGGCGTGCCTCGGGAACGCCGGGCGATCTCGGTGCCGGCCTCGCCGCCCAATTCGATACCCAGGATGCCGGCCGACCGGGCCAGGACCCGCTCGAGCTCGACCGGTTCGTAGAAGTCCATGTGCGCGGTGAACCCGAACCGGTCGCGTAGCGGACCGGTCAGCGCTCCGGACCGGGTGGTCGCCCCCACCAGGGTGAAGGGCGCGACTTCGAGCGGGATCGACGTGGCGCCAGGGCCTTTGCCGACCACCACGTCGACGCGGAAGTCCTCCATGGCCAGATAGAGCATTTCCTCTGCCGGCCTGGCGATGCGGTGGATCTCGTCGATGAACAGCACGTCGTGCTCGACGAGGTTCGACAGCATGGCGGCCAGGTCGCCGGCCCGCTCCAGTGCGGGGCCGGAGGTGAGCCGCAACGAGGAGCCCAGTTCGGCCGCGATGATCATCGCCAGCGAGGTCTTCCCCAGCCCGGGCGGACCGGACAGCAGGATGTGATCGGGTGTGCCACCGCGGTTCTTGGCACCCTCGATGACCAGTTGCAGTTGCTCGCGCACCCGGGGCTGACCGATGAACTCCCCCAGCGAGCGCGGGCGCAGGCTGGCGTCGATATCGCCTTCACCGACAGTCAGTGCCGGTGAGACCTCCCGGTCGTCGGGCTCCTCGGCGTCGTCGAACCGACCCATTACTTCTTACCCAACATGGACAGTGCAGCCCGCAGCGCGGAAGCCGTGGTGGCCTCGGGATCGTTGGCCAGCACCTTGTCGGTGGCCTCCTCGGCCTGTTTGGCCGCAAAGCCAAGTCCGACAAGGGCTTCCACCACCGGTGCCCGCACCGCGTGACCCGTGAACCCGGAGGTCCCGGGGGTGACCGGACCGATCTTGTCGCGCAGCTCCAGCACCATCCGCTCGGCACCGCGCTTGCCGATGCCGGGAACCCGGGTCAATGCCGTGACATCGCCGTCGGCCAGGGCCTGCCGCAGGGCCTGCGGGTCGTACACCGCCAGTGTCGCCAGCGCGATCTTGGGGCCGACGCCGGAGACGCCCAGCAGCGTGAGGAACAGGTCGCGGGCATCGCCGTCGCCGAACCCGTAGAGCGTCATCGAATCCTCGCGGACGATCATCGCGGTGATCAGCCGGGACTCGGCGCCACGGCGCAGGTTGGCCAGGGTCGACGGGGTCGCCATCACCTTGTAGCCGACGCCGGCGGCCTCGATCACCGCGTGGTCGAGGGCGATGTCGATGACCTCACCGCGCACCGAGGCGATCATGCCCGGCCCGCTTTCGCGGTGGCCTTCAGCCGGGCCTGATATTTGCGGCGCTGTTCGGCGGCCAGCGCCTCGGCGGCGGCCATCCGCGCGATCATCGGCGCCCGCCAGCAGTGGCAGATGGCCAGAGCCAGCGCATCGGCGGCGTCCGCCGGGGTCGGCTTGGCTTGCAGGGCAAGAATTCTGGTGATCATCTCGGTGACCTGCGCCTTGTCGGCGCGACCGTTACCGGTGACCGCCGCCTTCACCTCCGACGGGGTGTGAAAATGCACCTCGATGTCGCGGCGGGCCGCGGCCAGCGCGATCACCCCACCGGCTTGAGCCGTGCCCATCACCGTCGACACGTTCTGCTGCGCAAAGACCCTCTCGATCGCGATCACGTCGGGCCGGTGGGTGTCCATCCAGTACTCGGCGACATCGCTGATCTCGAGCAGGCGCTTCTGCAGCGGCGCATCGGCCGGGGTGCGGACCACGTCCACATCCAGCGCGGTGACCTGCCGACCGCGACCGCTCTCGACCACCGACAGGCCGCAGCGTGTCAGCCCGGGATCCACTCCCATCACCCGCACACGAACCCCTTCGTCAGAACATCTGTTCGAGAGCCTAGCGTGAGCCGGCGACAGTCAGCCGCAGGGACACGCTCAGATCCGTAGGGTCGGAACCATGCGCGTAGTGATAGCCGGCGGGCACGGCAAGATCGCCCTGATCCTTGAACAGTTGTTGTCCGCCCGCGGCGACGAGGTGGCCGGGCTCATCCGGAACCCGGCCCAGGCCGCCGATCTGCAGGCAGCCGGGGCGGAGGCCGTCGTGCTGGATCTGGAACAGGCGTCGGTGGACGAGGTCGCCGTCGCCCTGCGCGGCGCCGACGCCGTCGTGTTCGCCGCGGGCGCCGGGCCCGGCAGCGGGGCGGCGCGCAAACAGACCGTCGACCGGGATGCCGCGATTCTGCTGGCCGATGCGGCCGAGGCCGCGGGGGTGAGCCGGTACGTGATGGTCTCGGCCCTGGCCGCCGACGACCGGTCGCTGGACGCGAACTACGACGAGGTGTTCCTGGCCTACATGCGGGCCAAATCCGAGGCCGACGCCGATGTGCGGGCCCGGACCGGGCTGCACACCACGATCGTGCGGCCCGGTGGCCTCACCGACGAGCCGGGCACCGGGACCGTGACGGTCGCCGAGTCGACCGGCCGCGGCACGATCCCCCGCGCCGACGTCGCCCGCGTGTTGCTCGCCGTCCTGCACGAGCCGGGGACCGCCGGGCGGACGTTCGAGGTGATCTCGGGTGAGACGCCTATCGACGCAGCGCTGCACCCGATGCGATGAACGACTTGATCTGATCGATGCGGGCGTTGGTCGCGTCCCACCCGCGCACGGCTTCCTCGCCGACGACCTTGTGGTCACGGCGGATCACGATGATCCACGGCGTGCCGAACAGTGACCGGGCCAGTACCCACAACGGCAGCAGGAGCAGCAACAGCAGGAACTCCGCGGCCACCAGCAGCGCCAACACCAGGGCCGGGATCAAGAGCACCACGAGGGCGATGTTCAGCACGATGCTGATGATGTCGTCCCCGTCGCTGACCGACGTGTCGCCAAAACCCCAGTCGTCGGGCATCTTTCGGCGCGGACGCCACGGCAACCAACGCCGTCGGACCGTCCACTTGACGCCCTCAGGGTCGAGGACGCTCGCCACTACTCCTCGTCGAGCTGCGCGGCGACGTCGTCGGGGATGTCGATGTTGGTGTAGACCTCTTGCACGTCGTCGCTGTCTTCCAGCGCGTCGACGAGCTTGAGCACCTTGCGGGCGCCTTCGAGATCCACGGGCACGGTGACCGACGGCTGGAAGCTCGCCTCCGCGGAGTCGTAGTCGATGCCGGCGTCCTGCAGCGCGGTCCGCACCGCGACCAGGTCGGTCGGCTCACAGATGATCTCGAACGAGTCGTCGAGGTCGTTGACCTCTTCGGCGCCGGCCTCCAGGACGGCCATCAGCACGTCGTCCTCGGTCAGGCCGTTCTTCTCCAGTGTCACCATGCCCTTGCGGGAGAACAGGTAGGCCACCGAGCCCGGGTCGGCCATGTTGCCGCCGTTGCGGGTCATCGCGACGCGGACCTCACCGGCGGCCCGGTTGCGGTTGTCGGTCAGGCATTCGATGAGCACGGCGACCCCGTTGGGGCCGTAGCCCTCGTAGGTGATGTTCTGCCAGTCGGCGCCACCGGCCTCTTCACCGCCGCCACGCTTGCGGGCCCGCTCGATGTTGTCATTGGGTACCGAGCTCTTCTTGGCCTTCTGGATGGCGTCGTAGAGCGTGGGGTTACCGGCCGGGTCTCCCCCGCCGACACGTGCCGCGACCTCGATATTCTTGATCAACTTGGCGAACATCTTGCCGCGCTTGGCGTCGATGACGGCCTTCTTGTGCTTGGTGGTGGCCCACTTGGAATGGCCGCTCATGCAGGTACGCCCCTTTTCCGGTTAAAACTCCGGCTCTCCAGTCTACGTGGCCGGTCCCACCGCGCTCGATACGACGCCTACAGCGCCTGCAGCAGGACCATCGTCGTGGCCGCCGCGGCGCCGCACAGCACCGGCCAGTACCAGATGTGCCAATGCCGCCAATGCCCGATCGCCATGCCGATCGGCGCGAGAATCACGGTCGCCAGGGTGAGCACCGCCCAACCGGCCACGGTCGCGGCCTCGTCGGCCTGTCCGGGAGCCGCCCCGCTGAAGCCGACGGGAAAGATCGCGGCGAACGCCAGCAGCACGGCGATCAGGCCGACCAGGGCCCATACGGCCCAACTCATCACCGACTCGACGACACCTGGCCTCCGGACCGAGGTTGGCGACGACGCGGACATGCCCGGAGCGTACGCCGGTACGCGGGCAGCGGATGACGTTGTTGATGGCGGGTCCGCCGTCGAGCTACGGTTCGGCGGATTCAAGAAGTCCGGGTACGGCCGCGAGAAAGGTTATGGGGCACTCGATGCCGTGACGGCCACCAAGACTGTCGTGGTGGCGCGGTAATCCACGAACTACGGGAAGAGACGCATGGATCAAGATACGTACGACAAGGGGTTGGCGATCCGCACGGCGGTCCTCGGTGAGGAGTATGTCCGCAAGGCGGCAGGCAACGTCGACGCCTTCTCGAAGCCGCTGCAGGACCTGGTCACCGAATACTGCTGGGGCGCGGTCTGGGGCCGGGATGGTCTGGAGCTGAAAACCCGCAGCATGCTCAACCTCGCGATGATCGCGGTCCTCAACCGGCCGAACGAGCTGAGCACACACATCCGCGGCGCCCTCACCAACGGCGTCACCCGGGAGGAGATCTGCGAGATCTTCCTGCAGGTGGGTATCTACGCGGGCATCCCGGCCGCGGTCGACAGCTTCCGGCTGGCCCGCGCCGTGTTCGCCGAACTCGACGAGAGCCCGGCAGATGACTGAGGCGATCGGCTTCATCGGGTTGGGCAACATGGGGTGGCCCATGATGGACCGGCTGCTGTCGGCGGGATTCCCCGTGCTGGCCTTCGATGTGCGCGAGGATGTTCTGGCCAGGGCGACCACTCTGGGTGCCCAACCGGCCGACTCGGTGCGGTCGGTCGCCGAGCGCGCCGAGACCGTGCTGGCGAGTCTTCCCACCCCACAGGTGTCCGAAGCAGTGGTGGCCGAGGTTGCCACCGGTTCGACGGTGCGGCGCTTCGTCGATCTGTCGACAGTGGGAGGTCAAGCCGCACAACGCAATCACGCCGCCCTCGGCGCCAAGGGGATCGCGGCGCTCGACAGCCCGGTCAGCGGCGGGATGCACGGCGCCCAGGCCGGCACCCTGGCCATCATGGTGTCGGGACCGCGCAGCGAGTTCGATTCGCTGGCACCGGTCTTCGAGGTACTCGGCCGGGCCATCTTCGTTTCCGAACAGCCCGGCGCGGCACAGACCATGAAGCTGATCAACAACCTGATGGCCGCCACCACGCTGGCCGCCACCGCCGAGGTGATGGTGATGGGCGTCAAGGCGGGTCTGAGTGCCGACGTGATGATCGACGTACTCAACGCCGGATCCGGTGGCACGCACGCCAGCCGCGACAAGTTCCCGCGAGCGGTGCTCCCCCGCACGTTCGACTATGGGTTCGCCACCGGCCTGATGGCCAAAGACGTCCGGCTCTACCTCGATGAGGCCACCACCCTCGGCCTCCCGGTGCAGATGGCCGAGACCGTGCAACGGATCTGGGAGCACACGCTGCATGCCGAGGGCCCCGAGTCCGACTTCACCTCCGTCATCAAACCGATGGAAGAGGCTGCAGGCGTCACTGTCGAGGGAGGGCCCCGGTGAGCGGTGCCCGCAGGTCGTACACCGTGTCCGAGCCGACCTTGGTGGAGGTGAAGTTCGCTTTCACCCAGTCGGCGATGTCGGTGTGGGAGTTGATGCCGAAGAAGCCGCCGTGGTCGTTCTTGGGCTCCGGGAGGATGTAGTAGGTGATCTGCCGGTCGGCGACGTAGGTCTGGAACTGCTCCAGCGTCGGCGCCGGGTCGGTTCCGGTGAAGCCGCCGATCGCCATTACCGCTGTGTCGGTGGACAATTCGAGGGCCGCCGCGGCACCGGACCGGTTGATGGCCGCCGACCAGGTGGTGTTGGCGCCGCGCAGCATGGCGTTCACCTCGGCATTGTCGGAGTTCCATCCATGGTTGTGGTTGCCGTCGGGATCGGCCGGCCCCACACTCGGACCGCCTCCGGTGTGCGACTGCCCCAGGGTGGCCACCGTGTACGCGGTCGGTCCGGCCAGACCACCGATCAGCGCGAGCGTCAGCGCGCAAGTGGCGGTGGCGCGATTTCCCGCCCGCAGCGCCCACAACAAGGCGATCGTGGCCGCGACCGCCACCACCACGATCGCCCACCGCAGCGGTGGCAGCCACGACCCATTGCGGCCGAGAATCCAGAAGCCCCACCCTGCAGCGCCCAGAAGCATTGCGGCCAAACCGATCTGCCCAAACCGATCCTCACGCCGGCGCCACATCTCGGCGACACCGATCGCGAACATCGCCGCCAGCGCCGGCGCCAGCGACAAGCAGTAATACGGGTGGACCATGCTCTTCATGAAACTGAGGACCACGCCGTCGATCAGTAGCCAGCTGCCGAACAGGATGGCTCCGGCACGTACCAGGTCGGTCCGGGGCCGGCCACGCCTCGAGAGCAGCACCAGCACCACGGCGAGCAGACCGGCCGGCAGCAGCCACCCGATTTCGAAACCGAACTCGCCGGTGAACAGGCGGGGCAAGCCCTGAGCTTGATCACCCCAGCCACCGTGGTGCGCACCGGCGGGAACCACAGGGTCGACGTCGTTGTGCGTGCCGTAATGGTTGTGCCCGAGCACCCGGCCGAATCCGTTGTAGCCCAGCACCAGGTTCATGAAGTTGTTGTCGGTGGATCCGGCGAGGTAGGGCCGCGAGGAGGCCGGCCACAGCAGGGTGAGTATCACGAACCATCCGGCGGAGACGAGAAACGCCGCCAGCGAACCCGCCAGGTGCAGCAGGCGTACCCGCATCGGCACGGTCGCGGCGACCAGGTACACCAGGGCGATGGCCGGCATGGCCATCAGGCCTTCGAGCATCTTGGCCAGGAACGCGAACCCCAGCGCTACACCGACCAGCACCAGCCACCGGGCACCGGAACCCTGCAATGCGCGGACCGTGCAGTACGCGGCGGCAGTCATGAGCAGCACCATCGCGGCATCGGGGTTGTTGAACCGGAACATCAACGCCGCCACCGGCGTCAGGGCCAGCACGGCACCGGCCAGCAGGGCCGCGCGCGGACCGCCGATGCGGCGGACCGCACCGTAGAGCAGGGCCACCGAACCGACGCCCATCAGCGCCTCGGGGATCAGCATGGCGGCGCTGCTGAACCCGAACAGCTGACCGGACAGGCCCATCACCCACTGGGACACCGGCGGCTTGTCGACGGTGATGAAATTGGCCGGATCCAGCGATCCGAACAACAGCGCCTTCCAGCTCAGTGACCCCGCCCAGGCCGACGCCGCGTAGAACTGGTTGCCCATGCCGTTGACGGTGATGTTCCACAGGTAAGCCAGGGCGGTGGCGACCAGCAGAGCGGGCAGCGCCAGGCGCTCACGAGCGATCGGCGGAGTGCTGCGCGGGGCTTCGAGGGCAGGCTCGGCGGAGGCATCCTCCAACGTCGTCGTCACACGACCATTAAGTCGGTGCCGCCTTTGTCTGAGCTATGTATGCGCCGTGGGTTTGCTGGACTCAGAGCGAATCGACGAAAAGCTTGTGAATGCGGCGGTCCCCGGTCATCTCCGGGTGAAACGACGTCGCCAGCATCGAGCCCTGCCGCACCGCGACGATGTGGTCGGCGGCGCGGGCCAGCACCTTGACCTCGGGCCCGACCCGTTCGACCCACGGCGCCCGGATGAACACCGCGTGCACCGGGGTGTCGAGGCCCTCGAAGTCGATGTCCCCTTCGAAGGAGTCGACCTGACGGCCAAAGGCGTTGCGCCGCACCGTCATATCGATACCCTTCAGCGGCACCGCGGCCCGGCCCGCCACGCCGGCGTCAGCGATTTCGGTGGCCAGAAGGATCATGCCGGCGCAGGAGCCGTAGCACGGCAGCCCGGCGGCGATGCGCGCCCGCAACGGTTCGAGCAGGTCGAATTCGCGCAGCAGGTGGCTCATCGCGGTGGATTCGCCGCCCGGGATCACCAGGGCGTCGACCGCGTCGAGTTCGGAGAGCCGTCGTACCGTGCCGGCCTCGGCACCTGCCTCACGCAGCGCAGCCAGGTGCTCACGGGTGTCGCCCTGCAATGCGAGCACCCCGACCCGGGGGCTCACGCGTCCTCCGGCGGGGTGAAGTTGCGCTGGTAGCGCGTCAGGCCCTCCTGCATGACGGCGGCCACCATCTCGCCGTAGCGGTTGAAGATCTTGCCCTGGGTGAGCGAGCGCCCGCCGCAGGCCGATGGTGAGGACTGGTCATAGAGCAGCCACTCGTCGGCGCGGAACGGCCGCATGAACCACATGGCGTGGTCCAGTGAGGCCACCATCAGGTGCTTGCGCACGTCGAGGTGGTTGACCTGGGCGGAACCCAGCAGGGTCAGGTCGCTCATGTACGCCAGCGCGCAGATGTGCAGCACGTGATCGTCGGGCAGCGGATCGCGGTGGCGGAACCACACCTGCTGCTGCGAGGCCTTACCGGGCAGTCGCGCCACCCGGTCCCGCGGCACGATCCGCACATCCCATTCCGCGAACTGCGCGAAACCGGCGTCGTCGAACGCTCCCCCGGACCGGAATCCGGGCAGGTCGTCCGGGCCAGGTGCCTCCGGCATGGCGTCCTGATGCTCGATGCCGGTCTGGTCGGTCTGGAACGACGCCGACATGGTGAAGATCGTCTCGCCGTGCTGGATCGCGCTGACCCGACGGGTGCAGAACGAGCCGCCGTCGCGGATGCGCTCGACGATGTACACCGACGGCGCCCGGGCGTCACCCGGCCGCAGGAAGTAACCGTGCAGGGAGTGCACCTGGAACGTCGGCTCCACCGTGCGCACCGCCGAGACGAGGGACTGACCGGCGACGTGGCCACCGAACGTCCGCTGCAGGAAGCCCGACTCCGGGCTGAACACCCCACCGCGATAGATGTTGACCTCGAGCTGCTCCAGATCGAGGATCTCTTCAATCGCCATACGAGGTGTTTACCAGCCGCGCTCGGCGAGCCGGTGCGGCTGGGCGATCTCCTCGACGTTGATACCGACCATGGCCTCGCCCAGGCCGCGCGACACCTTGGCCAGCACGTCGGGATCGTCGTAGAACGTGGTGGCCTTCACGATCGCCGCGGCGCGCTGTGCCGGGTTGCCCGACTTGAAGATGCCCGAACCCACGAACACGCCTTCGGCGCCGAGCTGCATCATCATCGCCGCGTCGGCCGGGGTGGCGATGCCGCCCGCGGTGAACAGCGTGACGGGCAGCTTGCCGGCCCGGGCCACCTCGGCCACCAGGTCGTACGGCGCCTGCAGCTCCTTGGCCGCGACGTACAGCTCGTCCTCGCTCAGCGAGGTGAGCCGACGGATCTCTCCGCCGATCTTGCGCATGTGGGTGGTGGCGTTGGAGACATCACCGGTGCCGGCCTCGCCCTTGGAGCGGATCATCGCCGCGCCCTCGGTGATCCGGCGCAGCGCCTCACCCAGGTTGGTGGCACCGCACACGAACGGCACGGTGAACTTCCACTTGTCGATGTGGTTGGTGTAATCGGCCGGGGTCAGCACCTCGGACTCGTCGATGTAGTCCACACCCAGGCTCTGCAGGATCTGCGCCTCGACGAAATGCCCGATGCGCGCCTTGGCCATCACCGGGATGGTGACCGCTTCGATGATTCCCTCGATCATGTCGGGATCACTCATCCGCGACACCCCGCCCTGGGCCCGGATGTCGGCGGGGACCCGCTCCAGGGCCATGACAGCGACGGCACCCGCGGCCTCGGCGATCTTCGCCTGTTCCGGGGTGACGACATCCATGATCACGCCGCCCTTGAGCATCTCAGCCATCCCGCGCTTCACGCGCGCGGTGCCGGTCTGGTTGCTAGAGCCGTTCTGCGCCGCGGTATCCACTGCAATCTCCTTCAAAGTCCTACTGAATCAGTCTAGTGGAGCCGCCAAATCCATTGAATCCGCATCACCGGATGGCTTGCAGCTCGCGATTCGCAGCTCTCTGCGTATTCGCCAGCATCGCAGCCGGCTGTTCGGCCAGTTCATTGGCCTGAGCCAGCAGCTCGCCCAGTTGAAGCGGATACACGGCCTCCCCGCCGGCAACCAACTCGGCGATCATTGTCTCATCGCACCAGCGGTGCCCGTGAATGTAGTGCCGTTCCAGGGTCGTGCGCCCCGTCGCCGACGGCTCGAACCGGCCGGTCCGGTGGATGAAGAAGAACTCCTCGCTGCGGATCACCGAGGCGTTGAAGTCGATGACGGCGTCGCGCCGCCACACCGGCCCGACAAGTTCCTCCGGAGCCACCCGTAACCCGGTCTCCTCGGCGAGTTCACGGGCCGCCGCGGCGGCCAGATCCTCACCGGGCTGGACTGCGCCACCGACGGTGAACCACCACCGCGGCGCGGGCTTGTCCGGCTCGTCGATCGCGGGGTCGCTGCCGCGCAGCAGCAACACCGCACCCGTTTCGTCGAGCAGCACCACCCGCGCAGAGGTCCGGCGGCTCACGGGGTTGGCCTCGGCTTGGGAATCCGGACGTTCCACGATCTCGAAATAGGTTGGCAGTGCCGCGGTTCCGCCCAATCGCAGCAGCCGCACAAAGCGACGTTCCCGCAGGGCCAGGGTGTCGCGGACGGCGTCGTTGTGGAAGCGTCGGGCGAGCAGCACCCGGGCCTCGGCGTCGGCCAGTTCGGCGACCAGCGGCACGGGCAACCCGGCCGGATCGACCGCGGCCAGTGCGGCCGACAGGTCGTTCTCGGCGGCCTCACGGGCCGGGCGCGGGGCCCGTTCGGCGGCATCCGCCAGCGCCGCGAGCCGCTTGCCCTGTGGCGCGCCCGCATAGGCGTCGACCGCGACGGCGCGCGCGACGACGGCCCGGCGGGCCAGCGCACTGTCGAGCGCCTGCCACGACAGGTCGTAGCGCACGTGGAGCCGGTCGAGCCGATTGGCGGTCTGATAGGCCCACCCTCCGACGAGCAGCAGAACCACCAGCAGGGCAAGTGCGGTGACCACAAGCCAGGTAGGCACGCCTAGTCACCCACCTGGACTTTGACGCCGGGGCTGGCCACGGTCTCGTAGACCCGCATGATCTGGCCGGCCACCACCGACCAGTCGTAGCGGGCGACCCGCTCGGTGGCCCGGTCGATGTACCGCTCACGCAGCGCGTCGTCCTCCAGCACCTCGATCAGCGCATCGGCCAGCGCGTCGGCATCGCCGACCGGCACCAGCCGGCCGGCCTGGCCATGATCGAGAACGCGGTTGAACGCGTCGAGTTCACTGGCCACCACCGCCGTGCGCGCCGCCATCGCCTCGACCAGGACGATGCCGAAGCTCTCGCCGCCGAGGTTGGGCGCGCAGTAGACGTCGGCGCTGCGCATAGCCGCGGCCTTGCCGTCGTCGTCGACCTGCCCCAGGAAACGCAGGTGCCCGGCCAGCTCGCCGGCCTCCTCGCGCAGCGCGTCCTCGTCGCCGCGGCCCACGATCAGGATCTCGATGTCGGGGAACCGCCGGGCCAGCTTCGGCAGGGCACCCAGTAGGACCGGCATGCCCTTGCGCGGTTCGTCGAACCGCCCCAGGAACAGCACGCTGCGGCCGGGCCGCGGATACCCATCGAGACGAGGCGCATTCGCGAAGGACGGGACGTCGACCCCGTTGGGGATCTCGACCGCATCCGAGCCGAGCGCCTCCATCTGCCAGCGCCGGGCGAGGTCCGACACCGCGATGCGGCCCACGATCTTCTCGTGGAACGGGCGCAGGATCCCCTGAAACACACTGAGCGTCAACGACTTTGTGGTCGAGGTGTGGAACGTCGCCACGATCGGCCCCTCGGCGGCCTGCAGGGCCAGCATGGACAGGCTCGGCGCGTTGGGCTCGTGCAGGTGCAGTACGTCGAAGTCACCCTCGGCGATCCACTTCTTCACCTTGCGGTGGGTGGCAGGCCCGAACCGCAGGCGCGCCACCGAGCCGTTGTACGGGATCGGGACGGCCTTGCCGCCCGACACCACATAGTCCGGCAGCTTCACATGCGGCGACGACGGCGCCAGCACACTGACGTAATGCCCGCCCGCGCGCATCACCTCGGCCAGTTGCAGCACATGGGATTGCACACCGCCCGGCACATCGAACGAATACGGGCAGACCATCCCGATACGCATGGTCAGGTACCTAACCGGGCACGACGTTCGTCGGACAGGTCGGCCAGCCACTGCGGCTGCAACATGTGCCAGTCGGCCGGGTGCGCGGCGATGTTCGCGGCGAACCGGTCGGCGAGCTGCTGGATCACCACGGACACGTCCCCCGACGAGGTGTCGAGCGCGTCGAAGATCTCGACGACGCAATCCTCCCCGTCGTAGTGGACATGCGTCGGGTGCAGCGGGGCGCCGGTTTCGATGGCCAGCTTGGCCGGACCGGCGGGCATCCGGGTGGCTTCACCGAAGAACTGCACCTCGACACCGTTGCGGGTGAGGTCCCGGTCGGCCATCAGGCAGACGAACTTGTTGTCCCGCAACCGTTCCGAGAGCACCTCGAAGGGCGGACGCTCACCGCCGGACAGCGGGAACACCTCGAATCCGAGGCTTTCCCGGTAGTCGATGAAGCGCCGGTACAGCGACTCAGGTTTGAGCCGTTCGGCGACGGTGGCAAAGGTGCCGAACTGCTGGGCCAGCCACACCCCGGCCATATCCCAGTTGCCGCTGTGCGGCAGGGCCAGCACCGCACCGCGGCCCGCCTCGCGAGCAGCCCGCAGCTTGTCCGCGCCGACGAACACCTCGTCGAGACGCTTGGCCACAGCGGTCAGATCCATCGATGGCAACCGGAACGCCTCCCGCCAGTACCGGGCGTACGAGGCCAGTGAAGCACGCATCAGATCGTCCGGCACGTCAGCCGGGGGTACCCCGATCACCCGGGCCAGGTTCTTTCGCAACTGCTCCGGTCCACCACCCCGGGAGGCATAGAAGGCACCCGCGTCGAAGAGGTTGCGCGCCACCACTTCCGGCATCGCGCGGACCAGCTGCCAACCCGCGGCATAGCCCAAATCGGTCACCTGCCCCGACAGCGGAATGTTCACGAGGCTCCCGGCTCCTGTGTGTCGCCGCCGTCGGGCTGCGAGGGCTGCAGCGGCTGCAATAGGTCCATGGCACCAGGTGAGGTGCGGACCGCGTGGATCCGCTGCGCGACCGTGACCACACTGGCCAGCGCCAGCAGCCAGACGGCGACCTGCAGCAGCCAGGGGGCGTGCAGGAACGGCACCCCGGAGAGCCCGGCGCCGACCAGCACGATCACCAGACGCTCGGGGCGCTCGATGATGCCGCCGTCGCCGCGTAGCCCACTGGCCTCGGCACGGGCCTTGATGTAGGAGATCACCTGCGAGGTGATCAGACAGATGAGGATCCCGACCACGAGTGTCGGGTCGTGCAGCCCGAACGCCGCCCACCACAGCAGGCCGGCGAAGATGGCGCCGTCGGCGATGCGGTCACACGTCGCGTCCAGCACGGCGCCGAATCGGGTGCCGCCGCCGCGTTCACGCGCCATCGCTCCATCGAGCATGTCGGCGAGCACGAAGACGAACACCGCGAACGCGCCCCACCACAGCTGACCGATCGGGAACAGCGTCAGCGCGGCGGTGACCGACCCGGCGGTGCCGACGATCGTGACGATGTCGGGGGTCAGGCCCGCGTGCAGCGCCGCCTTGGCCACCGGCCGCGACAGTTTCGCGTAGGCCGCCCGGCTCATCAGGAACAGGTTGCTCACGGCTGGCGGGCCCATTCCGTGGCGAGCAGTTCCCGGGTCTCGCTCAGCAACTGCGGGATGACCTTGGCGCCGCCGATGATCGTGATGAAGTTCGCGTCGCCGCCCCACCGCGGCACCACGTGCATGTGCAGGTGCTCGGCCAGCGAGCCGCCGGCCGAGACACCCAGGTTCAGGCCGACGTTGAACCCGTGCGGGCGCGAGACGGCCTTGATGACGCGAATCGCCTTCTGCGTGAACGCCATCAGTTCGGCACTCTCGGCCTCGGTCAGGTCCTCGAGCTCAGACACCCGCCGGTACGGCACCACCATGAGGTGGCCCGGGTTGTACGGGTACAGGTTGAGCACGGCGTACACGAGTTCACCGCGGGCCACCATGAGCCCGTCCTCGTCGGACATCTCGGGGATGTCGGTGAACGGCTGCGACGAACCGGCCGAGCCGATCTTGTTGTCGCCCTTGACCGCATCGACGATGTAGCTCATCCGGTGCGGTGTCCACAGCCGCTGCAGATGGTCGGGTTCACCCACGCCATGATCGATGATCGACCGCTCGTCCCCCGTCACCGTGCAGTGCCTGCCTTTACCAGGTCGGCCGTCGGCACCGCATTGTTGCGATCGGCGATCCACTTCACGATCGCCTCCACCGCCTCGTCGACGGGCACCCCGTTGATCTGGGTGCGGTCTCCGAACCGGAACGACACGGCGCCCGCTTCTATGTCCTTGTCCCCCGCCAGGAGCATGAACGGCACCTTCAGGTTCGTGTGGTTGACGATCTTCTTCGCCATCCGGTCGTCGCTGCCGTCGACCTCGACCCGAACCCCGCGTGACTTCAGTTGGGCGGCAACGTCGTACAGGTAATCGAGGTGGGCGTCGGCGACCGGGATGCCGACCACCTGCACCGGCGCCAACCAGGCCGGGAAGGCACCCGCGTAGTGCTCGGTGAGCACCCCGAAGAACCGTTCGATCGAGCCGAACAGGGCGCGGTGGATCAGCACCGGGCGCTGCCGGGTGCCGTCCGCAGCGGTGTACTCCAACTCGAACCGGTCGGGCATGTTGAAGTCGAGCTGGATCGTCGACATCTGCCAGTTGCGGCCCAGCGCGTCCTTGACCTGGACGGAGATCTTGGGCCCGTAGAACGCCGCGCCGCCCGGATCCGGTACCAGGTCCAGGCCCGAGGCCTCGGCGACCGACCGCAGGGTCTCGGTGGCCTCATCCCACATCTCGTCCGAACCCACGTACTTGTCGGGATCCTTGGTGGACAGCTCCAGGTAGTAGTCGTCCAGGCCGTAGTCCGAGAGCAGGTCGAGCACGAACTGCAGCAGCGAGGTCAGCTCGTCGCGCATCTGCTCACGCGTGGTGTAGATGTGCGCGTCGTCCTGGGTCATGCCGCGCACGCGGGTCAGTCCGTGCACCACGCCGGACTTCTCGTAGCGGTACACCGACCCGAATTCGAAGAGCCGCAACGGAAGTTCGCGGTAGGAGCGGCCCCGGGCCCGGTAGATCAGGTGGTGCATGGGGCAGTTCATCGGCTTGAGGTAGTAGTCCTGGCCGGGCTTGCGCACCGTGCCGTCCTCGTTGTACTCGGCGTCGATGTGCATCGGCGGGTACATGCCGTCGGCGTACCACTCCAGGTGGCCCGAGGTGATGTAGAGGTGTTCCTTCGTGATGTGCGGGGTGTTGACGAACTCGTAACCGGCCTCGGAGTGCTTGCGCCGCGAGTAGTCCTCCAGCTCCTTACGGATCACGCCGCCCCTGGGGTGGAACACCGGCAGGCCCGAGCCGAGCTCGTCGGGGAAGCTGAACAGGTCCAGTTCGACACCGAGCTTGCGGTGATCGCGGCGCTGCGCCTCCTCGATGAGCTCCAGGTGCTTGTCGAGGGCTTCTTGCGACTCCCATGCCGTGCCGTAGACGCGCTGCAGGCTGGCGTTGTTCTGATCGCCGCGCCAGTACGCGGCGCTGCTGCGGGTCAGCTTGAACGCCGGGATGTACTTGGTGGTCGGGATGTGCGGACCACGGCACAGATCGCCCCACACCCGCTCCTTGGTGCGGGCGTTGAGGTTGTCGTAGGCGGTCAGCTCGTCGCCGCCCACCTCCATCACATCGGGGTCGCCGGACTTGTCGTCCACCAGCTCGAGCTTGTACGGCTCGTTGGCCAGCTCCTCGCGGGCCTGATCCTTGGAGTCGTAGACGCGCCGGGAGAACAGCTGACCGTCCTTGACGATCTTCTGCATCCGCTTTTCGAGCTTGTCCAGGTCTTCCGGGGTGAACGGCTCGGCGACGTCGAAGTCGTAGTAGAAGCCGTCGGTGATCGGCGGGCCGATTCCCAGCTTGGCCTGCGGGAACAGATCCTGCACGGCTTGCGCCAGCACGTGGGCACACGAGTGCCGGATGACGCTGCGGCCGTCTTCGGTATCGGCGGCCACCGGCGTCACCTCGACATCGGTGTCCGGGGCCCACGACAGATCGCGAAGTCGCCCCTCTTCGTCGCGCACCACCACGATCGCGTCCGGGGTACCGCGGCTGGGCAGACCCGCCTCGCGCACCGCCGCGCCGGCGGTAGTCCCGGCCGCGACCCGGATCGGGGCAGCGGGGGCTGGGCTGGGGGCGGCGCTCATCGGGGAGTCTCCTACCATGCGTGGGCTGATGCGAACGCTGTCATGCTATCGGTGCGGGCTATCGGTGTTGCTGATCAGGACCCCATCCCGAGAGGGCTCTTGAGCCACTCCTGCTCCAGCCCGACCAGGCCCGCCGCGAAACCGACGACGCCGAACAGCCACAGTGTGCCGACCACCACCAGTCCCGTGAACGCCGCACTGACACCCTTGACCGCGATGTGCTGGCGGTCGAACCAGGCCATCACGGCGTCGTAGCGGGCCCGGACATAACGCAGCGCCCGCTTCGCGAAGTCGAACTCGCTGGCCAGGATCGCCAGCCCGAGGAACACGATGGCCCAGCCCGGGCCCGGATACGGGATGGCCACGATGCCGACCGCCAGCACGACCGTGCCGACGACGCCGATGACGATCCGGTAGGTGAAATCGGCGACCGGACGCGAGCGCAGCCCCTCCCGCCAGCCTGTCCAGCGCTGTTTCACCGCGGCGAGGTTCGTGGCCAGGCTCATGGCTGCCCCGGCTTGAGCCGAACGAACAATGCCTCGGCCTCGGCGAGCACGTCGTCGCCGTCGAGCAGGCGTCCCTCGACGAAGATCTTGCGTCCCTCGATGCGGTCGATGCCGGCCTGCACCTGCAGGTCCTTCTCGATCGGGGCGATCTTGCGGTAGTTGACGTGCAGGTATGCGGTGCGCTGATACATGCTGCCGGTCAGTTTGGCCGCGGTGTAGCCGAGCAGCGAATCGAACAGCAGCGCCAGCGAGCCACCATGTACCGCGCCGTTGCGGCCGAGGTGGAAGCGCCGGAAGTGGGCGGTCCCGGCGATCTGGTTGTCGCCGGTCCGTTCCAGATCCACCGGCACGTTGTTGACGTTGCCACGGTTGGGCAGGTCCATGCGCCGACCGGAAGGTGAATTCCATTCGTCGGCTTCGTACGGTGCCAGTAGGGCTGAGACCTTCTCGATCAGGTCGGCGGCCTCGGTGATCACCTCGTCAGGGGCGTCGGCGCTGCGGGCATGGTCCTGCAGGGTGCGCACCGCCTCGATGAACCGGCCGTAATCGGGACCGCCGCGATCGGTGGGATCGGGCGGGTTGAACCCTCCGCCGGGGTGCGCTCTGGCGGTGTCAGTTTCTGGGGCCACGAAGCCACCGTATTAGTGCCATGGTGGTGAGGTGAAACCGCACGACCTGGAGCAGCGCTCGTTGACCTATTCCGAGGTGGGCGCGACGGCCGGCGAGCTGCCCGCCGGGTACCGCCACACCCGGGCCTCCGCGGTGATCGGCACCGGCCGCGACCGCTTCGATCAGGCGGCTGAGAACGTGCTGAAGTGGGGTATGCAGCGCGGTGCGGGCCTGCGGGTGCAAGCCACCTCGGAGGCCGCCGCGGTGGGCACCGAGCTGATCGTCCGACTGGGCCCGGTCCCGGCGCCGTGCCGGGTGGTCTACGTTCTCGACGAGCCCGACCGCCGCGGCTTCGCGTACGGCACGCTGGCCGGCCATCCCGAGTCGGGCGAGGAGTTGTTCTCGGTCCGCTACGACCCGGCCACCGACGAGGTGCACGCCGAGGTGGTCGCGTTCTCGCGGCCGGCCACCTGGTGGAGCCGCCTGGGCGGACCGGTGACGCGGCTGCTGCAGCGGGTGGTGACCCGCCGGTATCTCACCGGCATCTGAGCCGGGTTACTCGGCTGGGTCGTCTGCCTGTGCGACATGCCGTTCCCAACTTCGTCAAACTTTTTGACGGTGTGCGAATCCGATGCCCGGGCACTCCGTTTCGCTGACCTGGACTACCTGACGACGGCCGAGCTGGGTTCCCGCGGTGCGCCCAGCATGTCCCGGTGCGACGGCGGGACCCGCCCACCTTCGTCGGTGATGCCGTAGCGCGCAGCGAGTTCGGCACCGATCACGGTACGTCCGGACAGCTGCGCCAACTCGGGATCGCGGTACAGCGCATCGATCAGATAGCCGGTGAACTCCGGGGTTTCGGCATGCTCGGCGGTTTTGGCCAGGGCGTCGGGGTGCCCGGCGAAAGCGGCCTTGAACTTCTCGGTGAGCAGGATGCCCATCCAGATCGACACCGTCGACACGCCGGTGCCGGCGAAGTCGACCGCCATGTCCGCGGCCAACTTGTCCACCCCGGCCTTCTGCGCCCCGTAGGCGGGACCATGCATGTAGCAGACCGAGCCGGGCGACGACGTGAATGCGATCAGGCCGCGATCAGCGGCCAGCAGCAGCGGCGCGGCATACCAGGACGCCACATACGCCGAACGCAAGCCCACATCCAGCACGTCGGCCAGCTCGATCGGCTTCTCCCAGAAGGGTTTCGGGTTGACCAGGTCGTCGTGGACCGCGGCGGCGTTGTTGACCAGGAGATCCAACCGGCCCTCCTGTTCGCTGATCCGCTCGAACAGCGCACCCACGGCCGCGTCGTCGGAGTGGTCGACCTGGACGGCGATGCCGCCCTCCCCCGGATCGGTCACCGTCCGTCCGGTGACGTACACCCGCCAACCCGAGGCGAGCAGGGCCGCGGCGATCCCGCGGCCTGCGCCGCGACTTGCCCCGGTGACGACGGCGATCGGAGTATCCACGCCACCAACCTACGGGGCGGGTTCGTTCACGCGAGTTGGGCCCTGACCAGGGTCGGCACCCCACCGGAATGAGCCCGGCCGGTGAACCTCTCGCGCAAGGTCGACTCGGCGTAGTCCCTGCGGAACAGGCCGCGCTCCTGCAGCATCGGCACCACCTCGTCGACGAAGATCTCCAGGCCGTCGGGGAACACGTCGGGCATCAGGTTGAATCCGTCGGCCGCACCGGCCAGGAACCAGCGCTCGATGGTGTCGGCGACATCGACCGGCGATCCGACGATGACGCGGTGGCCGGCCCCGCTGAATTCACGCACGGCCTGTCCGAGCGTGAGCTCACGGCTTTCGATCAATCGCACCACCGATTCCCGGAATCCCAGGGACGCACCGAATTTCGCCGGGTCGGCGACCTCTCCGAGCAGGTGCGCCGGTACCGGTTCGTCCAGCGGATAGCCCGCCAGATCCTCGCCCAGGACCTGCGAGAGCCGCTCCAGATCGTGGCCGGGCGGCAGCAGGGCGTTCTGGTCGGCGAACCGGCGTTCGGCCTCGGACCTGGTGCTACCGATCGTGGTGATCAGGCCAGGCAGGATCTTGACGTCGTGTCGCCTGCGGCCGTAGGCGACCGCGACGTCCTTCACGTAGCGGTAGTGGTCGATTCCGGCGCCCAGGTCGAGTTCGGCGCTGAACACCGCATCGGCGACCCGACCGGCGAGCTCGCGCCCCTGCGGCGATCCGCCGGCCTGCACCAACAGCGGATGGCCCTGCGGGGACGGTCCCTGCGGCAGCCCGCCGACCACGGTGAAGAACTCACCGTGGTGGTCGATGCCGCGGCCGCTGGGGTCGGCGGCGTCGCGCCACAACGCACGGACCACGTCGACGAATTCGGCAGCCCGCCGGTATCTGACATGACGGTCCGGGTAGTCGGCGAGACCGAAGTTCGCGCCGGCCGGGATCGAATACGTGGTGACGACGTTCCACGCCAGCCGACCGCCGGAGAGCCGGTCGAGGGTGAGCAATCGGTGGGCCAGCTCGACCGGGTCGTTGAAGGTCGAGGACAACGTTCCGATCAGGCCCAGATGCTCGGTCTCGGCGGCCACCGATGCCAGGATGACGCTTGGCTCCAGCGCCTGCGACGGACGCAGCGCTGGATGCTCACGCAACGCCGGGCCGTCCGCCAGGAACAATGCGTCAAGCTTTCCCCGCTCGGCGAGCTTCGCCATCCGCACGTAGTAACCGGGATCGGCGAACGCGGTCGGCTGCTCGCTGGTGCGCCGCCATGCGCCGGTGTGGATTCCGACGTTGAGCACGTTCACGTTCAGGATCACTTGGCCTGCTTGCGTCACAGTCGTCCTCCCGGGTTGGGTACGGTCTCGAACACCGTCGGATTGCGGGTCAGGTCAGGCGCGACGGGCACCGGCAGGCCGAGCCGCTCACGCAACGTCCCGGTCTCGTGATCTGCCAGCAGGCCGCGTTTGCGGGCCGCCGGTAGCACCTCGTGGAGGACGTGCTCCAACTCGGCCGGGTCGAGTCGTAGCAGTACCCCTGATGTCTTGGCGCAACCGGCGATCCGATTGAGCGCGGCATCGATCGAGCCGGCCGACCTCAGCCGCACCACCACGTTGCCTGCCGCAGGGATCGGGTCACCGTCCTCGACAATCAGATGGTCGGCGGCACCTGCGACGCCGTCGCGGCCGATCCCGGCCTGCCGCCAGACCGGGAGATCACCCTGGACCGATCCGGGCACGTTGAGCGGACCGGCAATGTCGTATGCGTTGTGTACGTCGGCGCGTCGGATTCGCGACACATCGGCGAACAAGCCGGTACCCAGATCCCCCACCACCGAGTCCAGCGGCCAGGTCCGCCACAGTGCCCGTACCGCGACGATGGCGTCGTCGGTGTGCGCCGGGTCGAGGTCGTTGCCGGTCCAGGTGTCGGTGTTGGCGTTGAGCGCGATGCTGTGGTCGAAGTCCAGCGCCAGCCAGCCGACCCGACCGTGTGCGGCATGATCCACCGAGACCAGCCTCCGGGCGAGGTTGTAGGGGTGGTCCCGGTGCGCGGCAGCCGCGACAACCAGCCCCAGTCGGCTGGTGTGCCGCGCCGCGATCGTGGCGAGCAGGGACGGGTCGAGACCTTCCACCGTGACGTCGTTACCCTCGCCCCGCCCGGCGCCGATCACCCAGTACGACACGCCGGCAGCCTCCAGCCGCCCGGCCAGGCCGGCGATACCCGCGACCCCGGCATCGAGCACGCTGAGACCGTCGCCGGTCACCTCAATTCCAACTGTGAGTGGTACCCCCATGCCCACCACCGTGATCGAACATCCCGCGCCCGACAACGATTGCGATCACACATAATCCAATTGCGCACGGATACAACAGTTAAGCAGAACTGAACCATCGGCTTAAAGTTCCTAAAGGTGCGAATGATTGCTCCACCTGCGGGGCGGCCATAGCGTTCGACCGGTGTTGAACTTCACCCTGCGGCGCATCGGCCAGTCGATCATCGTGATCGTATTGGCGTACACCGCAGTGTTTTTCGTTCTCAACGTGCTGCCCGGAGACCCGATCGAGACGCAGATCTCCAACCCCGAGAATCCCATCTCCGATCACGACGCTCAGGTCTTGCGCGATTACTACCGGCTCACCGATCCCGCCATCGTGCAGTTCGGCGTATCGGTACAGCGGTTGTTCACCGGGGATCTCGGATATTCGCTCAACAGCGGCCAATCGGTAGCGCGGCTGATGGCGCACGCGCTGCCCTCGACACTGGCGCTGGCCGCTGTGGCATTCGTACTTGCCGCCCTGCTGGGCTTCGGCATCGCGCTGGCCGCGGTGTTCGCGCCATGGTCACCGGTGCGTGAGTTCGCGCGGGTGCTGCCACCGGCGTTCCTGTCCATCCCCGTGTTCGTCACCGGATTGGTGGCCCTGCAATGGTTGTCGTTCAGCCTCGGGTGGGTATCGGCCGTCCGCGACGAGGGACTGCGGTCGACTGTGCTGGCCGCCCTGCCCCTGGCACTGCCGGTCGCCGCGCCCATCGCGCAGGTGCTGATCCAGGGGTTGAGCAACGCCGCCGCCCAGCCCTACGTGGAAGTGCTGCGCGCCAAAGGCCTTGACGACAAAAGGATCATCTTCGGGCATCTGGTCAAGAACGGCTCGATTCCCACCGTCACGATCGTGGCCATCACGGTCGGCGAACTGCTGGCCGGATCGGTCATCACCGAAACCATCTTCAACCGCACCGGAATCGGCTACCTCACCGAAACAGCGGTCCGCAACCAGGACACCCCGATCATCCAGGCGGTGGTCATCACGGTGTCGGTCACGTTCGTGCTGGTCAATCTCCTCGTCGATGTCACCTATCCGCTGATCGACCCACGCATCCAGAGATCCACTACTCCGAGAGGCGCGCTGGTGCCCGCATGATCCTGACCGACGCACGCCCTGCCGTGCCCGTTCCCAGGCCGTCCCGCCGGGTCAATGTCAATCCGTGGGACATCCCACCGGTGTTGTTGCTCCTTCTGGTCGCGGCGATGATCGTCGCGCCGTCGGCCATCGCCCCCTACGATCCGCTGCAGGAGAATCCGGACCTGCCCCTGGCCGGCCCGAGTCTCTCGCACCCGTTCGGCACCGACTACATCGGCCGCGACCTGCTGAGCCGGGTGATCGCCGGAACCGGCGCCACCATCGCCGGGTCGTTCATCGCCGTGGTCATCGGACTGCTGGTGGGAACGGTTCTCGGGTTGCTGGCGGCCTACTTCGGCCGCATCACCGACAGCATCATCGGCCGGATCATCGATGTGCTGCTGTCGATCCCGACGCTGCTGCTGTCGATCACGATCATCGTGGCCCTCGGCTTCGGCACGGTGAATGCCGCTATCGCCGTCGGTATCTCATCCATCGCCGTATTCGCCCGGCTCGCGCGATCCGAGGTCTTGGCGGTGCGCAGCCTGCCATTCGTGGAAGCCAGCGCACACCTGGGCGCCGGCCATCTCACCCTGTTGTTCCGGCACATCCTGCCGAATGCCTACTCCTCCGTACTGGCCCTGGCCGCCCTGCAGTTCGGCGCGGCCATCCTGGCAATCGCGTCGTTGAGCTTCCTGGGCTACGGAGCGCAGCCGCCCGAACCCGAATGGGGGCTGCTGATCTCCGAGGGACGCAACTACATCAACTCGTCGCCGGGCCTGGTGTTCTTCCCGGCACTGGCGATCGTGTTGACCGTGATGAGCCTGTCGCGGCTCGCCCATATCATCCGAGAGAAAGTCGGCTGACAATGAATTCTCCTGCCCTGCTGTCTATTTCCGATCTGAACATCGAATATGCGGGCCGCGGGGACGTCGTTCGCGACGTCTCGTTCGATGTCGGGGCCGGCGAGGTGGTCGCCCTGGTCGGCCAGTCCGGGTCCGGCAAGTCCACCATCGCGCGCGCGGTGCAAGGTCTACTGCCCGCCAACGGCCGGATCGCCGCTGGAGACATCCTCGTCGAGGGCCGCAGCGTCACCCAGCTCTCGCAACGCCGGTGGCGCGATCTTCGCGGCAGCACAATCGGTTTCGTTCCGCAAGATCCGCTGGGTTCACTGGATCCGCTCAAACCGGTCGGCGACCAGATCGCCGAAGTGCTGCGGGTGCACCGGATCGCCGGTCGGGACGGTGCCCGCCGGCGAGCGGTCGAGCTGCTCGAGCACGTCGGCATCGCCGACGCGAGCCGCCGGGCCGGCGATTACCCTCACCAGCTCTCCGGCGGGCAGTTGCAGCGCGTGCTGATCGCGATCGCCATTGCCGGTGAACCCCGGCTGCTGATTGCCGACGAGCCCACCTCCGCACTCGATGTCACCGTCCAGCGGCGCATTCTCCAGTTGCTCGACGAGCTGCGCGTCGAGCACGGTCTCGGCGTCCTGTTCATCACCCACGACCTGGCGCTGGCCGAGCAGCACAGTGACACCGTGGTGGTGTTGCACGACGGAGACGTGCGCGAGACCGGCCCCACTGCAACGGTGCTCACCGCACCGAAGGACGACTACACCCGGCAGCTGATCGCCGCGGCGCCGGCGCTGTCGCCGGACAAGTACGCGCACCGGCCTGCGACGACTGCCGCCGCGGAACCGATCCTGCGCGTGGACCGGCTGGTGAAGAACTACGGCGGGGCCCGTGCGCTGGACGCGGTGTCGTTCGAGGTCCGGGCCGGTTCGATCCACGCCCTGGTCGGCGAATCCGGATCGGGCAAGACCACCGCGGCCAGGATATTGGCGGGCCTCACCGACTTCGACTCGGGCGAGGTTCGGGTGAACGGTTCCGTACGTGCCGCACGAACACCGCTGCGCACCGCGCAGCAGCGGGCACAGGCCCGGGTCCTTCAGTTGGTACACCAGAATCCGCTGGCCGCTCTCGATCCCCGGTTCACCATCGGCGAGGCGATCGCCGAGCCGTTGCGGATCAACCGCATCGGATCCCCCGCGCAGCGCCGCGAGGAGGTCGCCGAGGCGCTCGACCGGGTCGGCTTGGCCGCCGACCTGGCTGCCCGCAAGCCGCGAGAGATATCCGGCGGTCAGCGCCAGCGGGTCGGCTTGGCCCGTGCCCTGGTGCTGCATCCGGCCATCCTGGTGCTCGACGAACCGACCTCCGCGCTGGACGTCCACGTCCAGGCGCAGGTGGTGGACCTGCTGATCGACCTGCAACAGGAACTCGCACTGACCTACCTGTTCATCTCTCACGATCTCAGCCTGGTCCGCCAGATCGCCGATCAGGTGAGCGTGCTCGAACACGGCCGGCTGGTCGAAACCGGGCCCACGGCAGATGTTTTCGGCGCCCCATCCGCGGCATACACCCGCCGCCTGCTCGATGCGGTCCCCGGCACCCCGGCACGTGCGGCGTGATGGTCCGACGTACGGTGGCCGCGATCCTGATCGTCGCCGGCTCGGTGAGTGCCTGCTCCGATGCCCATTCCCCCACCCCGACACCCGGCGCTCGCGGCGGCGACCTGACCTACTTGGATGCCGAGGCGCCGGCCTCCCTGCAGATCCAGGTCAGCTACTGGCAGAACAGCCTGCTCAAGGACCAGATGCTGGACCGCCTCGTCTACCAGGACCCCAAGACGTTCGACTTCGTGCCGTGGATCGCACAGAAGTGGACGGTCGACCCGTCCAAGCGCATATACGAATTCACCATCCGCGAAGGCGCCAGCTACAGCAACGGCCAACCCGTCGACGCCGAGTCGGTACGCCGCAACCTGGAATGGGAAGCCAACGGAGACAAAGACAAGGGCATCACGCGCAACACCTACTTCCCTGAGGTCGACTCGATCACGACCGACCCTGCGCGTCGCACCGTCCGCGTCACACTGCGCAAGCCGTACGCGCCGTTCATCGCGGTGCTCTCGCTGAACACGTCAGGCCTGGTCGCCGATGCCACGATCGACGCCACCAAGGAACAGCAGTCCGTTGTCACCAACCTGATCGGGTGCGGACCGTTCGTCGCCACCTCGGAGATTCCGGACAAGCAGATCGTGCTGTCCAAGCGCCGCGGTTACAACTGGGCCCCGGCCACCGCGCCGCACCAGGGCGAGGCCTACCTGGACACGGTCACCGTCATCCCGGTGACCGAAGACAGTGTCCGGGTGGGGGCGATACGGGCCGGGCAGGCCGACGCCATCCGCTATTCCCAGCCCCCGGACGAGCGCCTGCTCACCAGGGAGGGCTTCGACGTGCGGGGACTGCGCACCCCCGGCCTGGCCAACACTCTCGATGTCCGGCAGACCGCTCCGTTCATGCGGGACATCAACGTGCGCAAGGCGATCGGGTTCGGAATCGACCGCGAAGAGATCCTGCGCACCCTCTACACCGAGAACTGGAAGCCCGCGCAGAACATCGTCACGAAGAACTTCCCGGGTTACACCGATCGCAGCGACGCTGTCCGCTACGACCCGAACGAGGCCGTCCGGCGGCTGGAAGCCTCCGGGTGGACCCACGTCAACAGCGACGGTTACCGGGTCAAGGACGGCCAGGAGTTGGCGGTCAAGATCTATGTGGACGTCTATGACCACACCGCCAAGCCGATGTACGAACTGATCCAGCGTCAATTGCGGCGCATCGGTATCCGGCTGGTGATCCGCCAGACCGACTTCGCCAACTACCCCACCGCCAGCATCGAGGATTCGGTAGGCCTGCGGCGCAACGGCTGGCCCACCGCCGACCCGGTGCGGTTGTGGCAGAACTACGACAGCAAGGGCGGCGATCTGTACGCCCTCGACGGCGCGGACCCCGCGATCGATCGCATGCTGCACGCCCAGATCGAAGCCACCGATCCGGCGCAGCGGCTGAAAGTGCTCGAGGAATACAACAACTACGTCATCGACAACGCGTACTCCATCCCGCTGCTCGAAGACACCCAGATTTTCGCCGTCGCCCCACGGGTACGGGGATTCGCCAACGCGGCCAACTCGGTGCCCTGGTTCTACGACGCCTGGATCGACGACACCTCGGCCGCAACCACCGGAAAGGATTGACACCGATGACCATCGACTCGGTACTGACGGCACGCGCCGTTCCGCGGGGACAACAGCTGCAGGAAGTGCTCGACGCGATCGCCGCCGACTACCGCCGCCGTCTGGACGAGGGCGGACACGAACCACCCGGGCTCGGGCTGCGCCTGGTGCGTGAGCACCGGCTGGGCGCGGCCCGATTGGCAGGCGAACTCGGTGGCGGCGACCTCACTGTGCCCGAGTTCTTCGAACTGCTGATCAGGCTCGCCCAGGCCGACCCTGACCTGACCCATATCCTGCGGGTGCACTACGCGACCGTCGAGGAGCTGCAGCGGGTCCCGGGCAGCCAGGCCAAGGAGCGGTGGCTGCCGGTGGTGGCCGAGGGTCACCTGATCGGCGGGGTGAGCTCTGAGCTCACCACCGCCCGCGTGGGTGGCCAGACCTATGACACGAAGCTGGTGCGCTCCGCCGACGGGCTGCGGCTGACCGGCCGCAAGTTCTACAGCACGGGCGCCCAGTTCTCCGACTACGTGCGTGCCACCGCTGAAGATGAGAACGGCGCCCCGGTGGCCGCGGTGGTACCGGCGGACCGGGCCGGGATCGTCCACGCGGATGACTGGGACGGCATCGGCCAACGCCACACCGGCAGTGGGACAACCATATTCGAGGACGTCACGGTGCACGACGACGAGGTGTTGCCGATCGGCACGAATGTGGGAGTGGACCGGGCGCGCGGTGCGCTGGTGCAGCTGTATCTGCACGCGATCGCGGCCGGAATCCTGAAGTCTCTGACCGAGGAGGCCGCCGCGTTGGTCCGTGATCGCCACCGTACCTATACCTTCGCCACCACCGACACCCCCTCATCCGACCCCCAGCTGCTGGAGATCGTCGGCGAGATCGATGCGGTGGCCTACACCGCCGAGGCATTGGTGCTGCGGGCGGCGGCCGAGTTGGCCCCGGCTCTCGACACCGCCCGGGTCAGCGGGATCGACGCCCGGCTCGAAGATCAGGGCGCGGTGGCGGCCGCCCGGGTCAAGGTGGCCATCGAGCAGCCCGCGCTGCGCGCCGCCTCCCGCGTCTTCGACGCCGGCGGCGCGTCGTCGGTGCGGTCGGCGTCGTACCTGGACCGGCACTGGCGTAACCTTCGAACCCTGTTCTCCCACAACCCGACCGTCTACAAGGCTCGGGTGCTCGGGGACATCGCTGTCAACGGCGCGGGGTTGCCGGACACCGGGTTCTTCTGACCACACTCGACGAAACGAACCGCTGAGCATTCCGCTCAGCGGCTCGTTTCCTGTCACCTCTCAGCGCGACGGCAGACCGAGGCGTTCCAATTGCTCACGCAGCCGGTGTCGCCCGGACAGCGAATGCGGGCCGGCCAGCCGGCTCAGCACCCGCTCACTCCAGCTGCCCGACAGACCGTAGCGGTTGTTGTAGACCGCCAGCCGCTCGTCGTAGCCGGGCAGATGTGAATCGGCTGCCTGCGCGTCGTACTGCTCACGGTGCAGTACCGCAGCCTGGGGCAGCCGCGGCTTGATTCCCGCGTTCTCCGTAGGGTCCGGGGTACCGACGGCCAGACCGAACGTCGCCACCGCGTGTGGCGGCAGCCCCAGCTCGGCCGCCACCTCTTCGGGGTGGTTGCGGACCGCCCCGACGAAAACCGCACCCAGTCCCAGAGATTCGGCGGCCACCACCGCATTCTGGGCAGCCAGTGCGGTGTCGACGAAACCGATGATCGTGGTCTCCAGGTAGTCCGCACCGTCGAGCGTGGCCCCCGCGCGTTGCGCCAGTCGGCGGGCGCGGCCCAGATCGGCCACCCAGACCAGAAACAACGGGGCCTGGTTGATGAACTGCTGGCTGTTTGCCAGCGTCGCCAGCCGGCCCTTGCGCTGCGGATCGCGGACGGCGATCACGCTCCACGGCTGCAGATTCGAGCTGGTCGATGCCGATTGGGCGGCGGCGACCAGCGCCGAGAGTTGCTCGTCGGTCACCGGTTCCGCGGTGAACTTGCGTACCGATCGATGTGCGAGTTGCAGGGCCAGCGTCTCGTTGTGGACCGCCAGCGCCGCGTCGATGTCGCCGTAACGGGCAATGACGGTCACGAGGCGACCGGCGCTTCCACTCCGAGGTGCTCGGGACGGATCGAACGGTGGCCCCCGACCTGACCGGTGATGGCCTCCAGTCGGTCCAGGTGTTCCGCATCGAGGGCCACCGTCAGCGCACCGAGGTTCTCCCGCAGGAACTCCGGATGGCGGGTTCCCGGGATCGGCACCACATCCTGACCCCGCGAGAGCACCCAGGCCAACGCGACCTGGCTGGGTTGGACGCCGATCTGTGCAGCGATCTCGGTCACGGTGTCGGCGAGCGCCCGGTTGTGGTCGAACACGTCGGCGCCGAAACGCGGATGACGACTCTGCACCCCCTTGACGTCCTCGACGCTGCGCACCCGCCCGGTCAGCCAACCCCGCCCCAACGGCGAGTAGGGCACGATGCCGATGCCGAGCTCGCGCGCGACCGACACCGTGTCGGCCTCGATATCCCTGGTGAACAGCGACCATTCGTTCTGGATGGCCGCGATCGGATGGACCGCGTGGGCCCGGCGCAGGGTCTGCGGCCCTGGCTCGGACAGGCCGATGTGGCGGACCTTGCCTGCCGCGACCAGTTCCGCGAGTGCCCCGACGGTGTCTTCGATCGGCACGTCGGGATCGACCCGGTGCTGGTAGTACAGATCGACATGGTCCACTCCGAGGCGGCGCAGCGAACCCTCGATCGCGGTGCGGACGTATTCGGGCCGGCCGTCCAGGGCACGCGCGTCAGGGTTGGTGTCGCGATCCAGTGCGTTCCCGAACTTGGTGGCGATGGTCAGCGCATCACGCCGGCCCCGGATTGCCTTACCCAGCAGGATCTCGCTGAACTCGGGGCCGTACACGTCGGCGGTGTCGAACAACGTGACGCCGAGATCGATCGCCTCTGCGACCAGCTCGGTCGCCTGCGTCTCGTCCTCGGCGCCGGCCGAGGTTCGAAAGCTCATGAACCCCAGCCCGATTGCCGATACTTCCGGCCCGTTGTCGCCCAGCCGGCGGTGCTCGACGCGCGCTGGTGTGTCTGTCATCGGTTGTCTTCTTTCTTCAGGATCCCAAGAACGGCTCGCCGGAAACGGACTCGGATACGCGTCCGTCAACACCCGTGGGGACATCCCCTTCCAAGGTGACGCGATAGAGCACCCGCTCGTAGTCGAGGTGGCCGGCGTCGGCGATCGCCAGGTGTGCGGTGGCCCGGTTGTCCCAGAACGCGATGCTGCCCGGCGCCCAACGGAACCGGACGGTGTACTCGGTGCGGGTGGCCTCGTCCCACAGCAGCTTGAGGATGGCCTCGCTCTGCGTCGGCGAGTAACCCCGGATCTCGCGGGCACCACGGGTGAAACCCGGGCTGACGAACAGCGCGCGCTCCCCCGTGACCGGGTGCACCCGCACGGCAGGGTGATAGGTCACCAGGTTCGCCTCGCGCACCTTGCGGTCCCGCTGGCTGCCGGCCGCCGCGCGGGCGTTGAACTGGTGCTTGATGTCGAGTTTGTCGGCGAAGTCGCGCAGCTCCTTGGGCAGGTTCTCGTATGCCGCAACGAGGTTGGTCCAGGCCGTGTCACCGCCGTAGGGCGGCAGGATGTGCGCCCGCAGGATCGACGCCGCGGGCGGATTGATCAGCGCGGTGACGTCGGTGTGCCAGCTGTTGTCGTACGAGGTCCGCTTGCGGCCCAGTTGGCGCTCGTAGCGACGGCTGTCGATCGGCAGGATCTCGGGGAACCCCTCCGGCGGCTCCTCCTCGTGCGGATGCGCCGGGGTCACCTTGCCGAAATTCCGGGCGAAGGCGATCTGCTCGGCGTGGCCGATCTCCTGGTCGCGGAAGAAGATCACCTTGTAGGTGTGCAGAGCGTTACGGATCTCCTCCACGACACTGGCTTCCAAGCCGCCGCGCAGGTCGACACCGCGCACCTCGGCGCCGATGTATCCGGCCACGGGCACGATGTCCAGACCCGTGTCGGTGAGAGAAGTTGTTTCCCTGGCTTTTTCACTGAGGTCTGTCATGTGCTGACTTCCTTGTCTTGACTCGGCGTTGGGCTGACGAAACAGTGGATCGGTCTCGCACTGGTCAGCGTCAGCGCGCGGGTCGCCGCGAACAACAGTCTTTGGCTACCGGAACCTTTCAGTGCGGCTTAATGTCCCAGTCAATGCCTCGATGAAGCGAGAATTACAACCGCGGTGATTCCTGCCGCCGGCCCGTGACAAAGCCCTGTTCAGAGCCCCAACCCAGGCAACTGTGAACTCATGGCGCCTTCCACCCGCTGTGGCGGTGATGCAACGATCAACTGTGGGAGGTGCATGATGCTGGACTTACGCAGGATGATGCTGTTGGCCGATTTGGCCGACCTCGGCTCGGTCACCGCAGTGGCCGAGCATCGCAGCATCACGAGTTCTGCAGTCTCCCAACAGCTTCGTGTGCTGGAAGAAGAAGTCGGAGCGGTGCTGTTCCGGCGGGACGGACGAACCCTCGGACTGACCCGCAGCGGTCAGGTGCTTGCCGAGCATGTGCGCCGGGTCCTGGCCGCGGTCGACGAGGCCATGAGCGCTGTGGCCGAAACCCGGGACCGGATATCCGGCCAAGTCGCCATCGCCACGTTCAACATGGGGATTCCGACGCTGGCCGTTCCGCTGATGCACCGGCTCAGCACCGAAGAGCCTGATCTCCGGGTACAGGTTCAGCAGGATACGAGCACGGCTGCGCTGCGATTGCTGCGTCAGGGCGAGGTCGACATCGCGATCACCTGCCAGTACGACTGCCTCGGGCCGGATTCCACCGGCGGCCTGACCACGGTGCCCTTGCTGTTCGAGCCCCTGGTGCTGTTGGCTCCCACCCACTCGCACCTGAAGATCCGCAAGCAGGGTCTTGCCGCGCTGGCCGACGGATTCTGGGTGACGGGCCCTCAGAACTCCGGGTTGGGGATCGCCGCCATACATGCCTGCGAGAACGCCGGTTTCACACCGCAGATCAAGCATCGGCTGATCGGGGCGCAGAACATCTGCGAGTTGGCTGCGACCGAGATCGCCTCGGCGATCGTGCCCCGGCTATCGGTGCCGGCCAATCTGGAAAGTCTGATCGTGCAAGGCCTCACCCTCGGCGGCCGCACGATCAGTGCGGTGGTTCGCGCCGGCAGACAACGCGATCCCAACATCGCGGTGATCCTGCGTACCTTGCAGGCGATCGCAGACCAGGCGCTGCCACAGCAGCCCGAAAAACCCCTCGGGGTCGCATCGTGACTTCGCGTGGCCCCTCGACGCGCGCTAGGCGGTCCATGCAACCGGCAGATGTTTGACCCCGTGCACGAACGCCGACCGTAGGATGGCGGGCTCCCCGATCGCCACGATGTCGGGAACCTGGCGACGCAGTTCATCGAAGGCCACCCGGATCTCCCGGCGGGCGAGGTTGGCTCCCAGGCAGAAATGCACTCCGCCGCCGCCATATCCGACGTGCGGATTGGGGTCTCGCGACACATCGAACCGCCATGGGTCGGCGAAGGTCTGCTCGTCACGATTGGCCGAGTTGTACCACATGGAGACCTTGTCGCCCGCCTTCATCTGAACGCCGCTGCGCTCCACGTCCTGGGTCAGCGTGCGCCGCATGAAGATGATCGGTGACGCCCACCGCACGATCTCCTCGACGGCCGTCGGCGTCAGCCGGTCGAAGTCGTTCCACCATCTGGCCCGTTCATCGGGGTATCGGCTCAGCGCCACCATGCCGTGGCTGATCGCGTTGCGGGTCGTGTCGTTGCCCGCCGCCGTCAACAGGATGAAGAACGACGCGATCTCGTTGGACGACAACCGTTCTCCGTCGACTTCCGCCTGAACGAGACTGGTCGTGAGGTCGTCGGCGGGATGCTCGCGGCGCTGTTCGGCCAGGGCGACGCCGTAACCGGCGAGTTCGGTGGCCACTTGAAGGTAAGCACCGAAGTCATCGGTGGATACCTCGTCATCGCCGGCCCCCATGATGACCGAAGTCCAGTGGAAGAGCTTGGCCTGATCTTCTTCCGGGACGCCCATCATGTCGCAGATGATCTGCAGTGGCAGCGGAGAGGCCACCTCCTCGACGAAGTCCGCGGTGCCATCCGGATGTGCGTCGACCATCTCCGCCACCAGGCGATGCGCACGGTCCCGCACACTCTGCTCGATCCGTGCGATCACCTTGGGTGTGAAAGCCCGGTTGACGATGCACCGCAGCCGGGTGTGGCGGGGGTCGTCCAGCGTGATCATCGACCCGAAGAACTCGGCGATCTCGGCGGGGACCTCGTTGAGTGATGTGCTGGTCGGGCTTGAGCTGAACAGTTCGGGGTGCCGACTGGCGAAGTGCACGTCCTCGTATCGGGTCAGTGCCCAGTGCCCGGCGCCGGCGGGAAATCCGGCGAAATCGGCCACCCCGAAAAATGAGATGGGCGCGTCGTGACGGAGGGTGGCGAAGGCACCATCACGCAGATCGTCGTCAAGCCCCCAGAAGTCGAGCGATCCGAGGTCGATGTCGGCAAGGGGCACCGACGGCGGCGCTGTGCCGTTGGTGCGGTGGGCGATGCCGGTGATCGCTGTCATCGTGGTCCTCCCCGCGCTCCCGCGACGCAAACCACCCATCATCGGCCCCGCCGCTCTACCCGCAGTGTGACACCCCGCACAGCCACGGTCCAGCATTGTGGCTCCAATCGTGCTGCGGCTATTGGCGTTCGCAAGCACTCCGCCAGGTTGACGCGATCTCGTCGCTGGTCGTCAACCACGCGTCAGGTTGCGCGGCAAGATACTCCAGCACCCGGTCGAAATACTTGTGCCGGAACGGTTGCCCGATCACGAACGGATGCAACGCCAGCGCCATCACCCGGCCGCCGGCCGCCGAATCCGCCCGCAGCTGCTCGTACTGGTCGATCACCATCTGTACGAATTCCGCTCCGGTGAAACCTTTCCCGAAGATCAGCAGGTCGTTGAGTTCCACCGAGTACGGCACGCTGAGCATGCCCGGGACGGTCAGCGGGTATGGCTGGTCATCGTTGGTCCAATCGAGGACGTAATGAAAACCGAGTTCGGCCAACAGTTCCGGGGTGTGAGCGGTTTCGGTGAGACCCGGTCCCATCCAGCCGCGCGGACGCCGGCCGGTTGCCTCGGCGATATCGTCGGTGATCTCGGCGAGAAGCCGCCGTTCCTCGTCGACGGTGAACCCGGTGTGCAGGATCGAGTTGGTCCGTCCGTGCGCCAACCAGGTCCAGTCGCGTTCCACCCCGGCCGCCACGATCTGCGGATGGTGCTCGATGACGGCCGAATTCAACAGCACGCTGGGACGGATGCCATGCCGGTCGAGCGCCTCGATCGTGCGCCAAATCCCCACTCGGGCGCCGTAATCGCGCCACCCGTAGTTGAGCGCGTCGGGGATCAGATCCGCGGTCCCCGGCCAGATACTGGTCGAGGGCCGATCGGCGAGGAAATGCTCGACGTTGAGCCCGAGGTACACCGCGACTCGCGCACCCCCGGGCCAATGGATCGGTTCGCGGTCGACGATCGGGTTGTAGGTGAAAGGCGGCTGGAACGTGGTCATGACGAACGGTACGAGCTGACACCAATGTCAGGGTCAAGTCGCGCCGGTATAACTGACATATGCGTATAGGCGAACTTGCCCGCCGTACCGGGGTCAGCCAGCGGTCACTGCGCTACTACGAAGAACAGGGGCTGTTGGCCTCCGACCGCACGCCCGGCGGGCAACGCGAGTATCCGGAGAAGGCCGTGGATCGGGTGATCCGCATCCAGGAGCTGTACGCCGCCGGGCTGCACAGCCGCACCATCTCGACGCTGCTGCCGTGTATGCGCGACGCCGACGGCGGCCCGGCACCGCAGGCCACCCCTCGACTCCTGACCGAGCTTTCCGCCGAACGTGACCGCATCGAGCGGGCCATCCGCGAGCTGGCGACCTCACGCGAGATTCTCGACGGCGTGATCGACGCCGCGTCTCAACAACGCGTGTAACGCTCGGCCATCCAACGGGCACTGAGTTCGGTAACCATCACTCCGAACTCAAAGGAACCGCTCATGAGCGTCATTCGCCAGTCCCTCAGCCCGAGCGCCGTGCGGGCCCACTCGATCCTCAACTCCGCCGGCACCCTTCTGCCCCGCTACGGTCTGGTGGTGGTGATCGCCTGGATCGGGGCGCTGAAGTTCACCTCGTATGAAGCCCACGGGATAGAGCCGCTCGTCTCAAACAGCCCCCTGATGGGTTGGCTGTACGGCATCTTCTCGATCACCGCGTTCTCGAACCTGCTTGGCGTGCTCGAACTCGCGACCGCCGGACTGCTGGCGGTCAAGCCCTGGTTCCCACGCGCATCGGCGGTGGGCAGCGTGCTGGCGATCGGACTGTTCCTCGCCACCATCAGTTTCATGTTCACCACACCAGGTATCGGAGAAGCATCGGCAGGTGGTTTTCCGGTGTTGTCGGCGACCGGCCAGTTTCTGGTGAAGGACCTCGCCCTGCTGGGCGTCTCGGTGTGGACCTTGCTCGATGCGCTCTCGACAGGCCCTACCCAACGCCGTTGAGTCGTTACGATTCGGCCGTGGCCACCAGTGCGGCTGAAGGTGAAGCCGCCCTCATCGCCGACCTACGCGCCGGCGACGAGGCGGCGTTCGCCGCTCTCGTCGACCTCCACACGCCCGCCATGCTGCGGGTGGCGCGCGGGTACGTATCGACCCACGAGCTTGCCGAGGAGGTCGTCCAGGAAACTTGGATCGCCGTGCTGCGGGGTATCAACCGGTTCGAAGGCCGATCATCGCTACGCACATGGCTTTTCACGATCATGGTGAACATCGCGAAGGCGCGCGGCGTGAAGGAGCGCCGTAACACCGACCTGCAGGTGCTCGCAGCCAGCGGCGGCACTGTCGACCCCGCCCGGTTCCGGGAGGCCGGCGACATGTGGGCAGGGCACTGGAAGGAGAACGAGGCTCCTGTCCCGTTCCCTGACACCCCCGAAGGTTCGGTTCTCGGCCACGAACTGATGGATGTGGCCCGCCGCGAACTCGACAAGCTGCCACCACGACAACGCCAAGTGGTGATGATGCGGGATGTGCTCGGCCTCGAATCCGCCGAGGTCAGTGCCTTGCTCGAGATCAGTGCCGCCAATCAGCGGGTGTTGCTGCACCGGGGCCGGGCGGCCGTGCGTCAGGTGCTGGAGGATTACCTGAGGGAGAAGGTGTGACCGCAATGGACAGCTCGATGAACTGCAACGCACTCGTGGAACTGGTCACGGCCTATCTCGAGGGCTCTCTCGATCTGGAGACCAGGGCACGATTCGACACACACCTGCTCGAGTGCGACGGCTGCGAGAACTACGTCCAGCAGCTGCAGGCCACTGTCAAGACGCTCGGCCGGATCCCCAGTGAGGACTTGGACCCGGAATTCCGCAACCGGTTGCTCTCCGCGTTTCGCGACTGGAAGTGAGTCGACAGCGGGTGAGGTTGCCCTAGAGGGCGTCGAGTGCCGCCTGCAGGCGCCGACCGACCTCGGCGGCGATTTCGGCCAGCGCGGGTTCATCGGTGACCTCGGCCATCAGGTTGGGGTTCATCGCCTCGACGACGACCACGGCGTCATCGCCGCGTCCGGTGCGCAGCACCACGTTGCACGGCAGCAGCACGCCGATCGGTGGGAAGGCGTTGAGCGCCTGCTGGGCGAACTGCGGATTGCACGCACCCAGGATCAGATAATCCCCCACCTCGTCCCCGGCGCCTCCGCCCAGTTTGGCGTTGAGGGTGGACCTGATGTCGATCTCGGTCAGCACACCGAACCCCTGACCGGCCAGCGCTTCTCGCGTGCGAGCGACCGCCTCGTCGAACGGCCCTCTGGTGGTGGCCACCAATGCGATGTCCATCTCTTGGTTCCTTCCGTCGCAGACCAGGCGCGCACGTCCTCCCGCCACGCTACCCGCGGAGCCGTCGCCCAGAGGGCGGAACGAAGTCGTGGAATATATACCCCTGGGGGTATGTTGATTCATTCGAACGAATCGACCCCCGGACCTCGCCGGCCACTCGACACCAGACAAGGAGAACTACATGACCACCCGAAACATCGGCTACGCGGATTTCGAATCCACGATCCGAGACAACGACATCGTGCTCGTCGACTTCTGGGCTTCGTGGTGTGGCCCATGCCGGGCGTTCGCCCCGATCTTCGAGCGGTCGGCAGCAAGCCACCCCGAGATCGTGCATGCCAAGGTCGACACCGAGCAGGAAAACGAGTTGGCAGCGCTGATGGACATCAGATCCATCCCCACCATCGCGGCGTTCCGCGAGGGCGTCCTGGTCTTCAGCCAACCCGGGGTACTGCCGCCGACGGCACTGGAGGATCTCATCTCCCAGGTCGCGGCACTCGACATGGATCAGGTCCGGGCCACGATCGCGGCCCGGAAAGCCGAGAGTTCCAGCCGCGCGAGCTGAACGAGGTCGGCCATCTGACCGCGTGCCGCAATAGCGGCACGGCCGTGGGGAAGAATCGTGGTCGGCATGACTGACCACGATGACTCCCCCGCCACCGATCGGCGCCCGCATATCCTGCGGCTCGTCGCGTTCGCGGCATTTCTGTTCGGCCTGTTCTATCTGGTGGCCGTGGCCCGCATCATCGATGTCGACGACATCCGGGGCCTGGTCAGCTCGACCGGCCCGGCTGCTCCGCTGGCGTACGTCGTGGTGTCCGCGTGCCTCGGAGCACTGTTCGTGCCGGGCCCGATCCTGGCCGCGGGCAGCGGCCTGTTGTTCGGCCCCGTGTTGGGCACCTTCGTGACCCTGGGAGCGACAGTGGGCACCGCGGTGATGGCCAGCCTGATCGGCAGGCGCGCCGGCCGTGACAGCGCCCGGGCCCTGCTCGGGGCGCAACGTGCGGACCGGCTGGATCACCAGATCGAGCGGGGCGGCCTGTGGGCTGTGGTCGGGCAACGTTTCGTCCCCGGACTGTCCGACGCGCTGGCTTCTTATGCCTTCGGCGCGTTCGGTGTGCCGTTGTGGCAGATGGCGGTCGGAGCGTTCATCGGCTCGGTGCCCCGCGCGTTCGTCTACACCGCACTCGGCGCGTCGATCGGCGACCTGTCGGCCCCGTTGGCCTACACGGCGATCGGGGTCTGGTGCGTCACGGCGGTCATCGGGGCATTCGCCGCCCACCGCGGCTACCGGTCCTGGCGGCGCCACCACTCCGGGGCCGATCAGGCCCCGGAGCAGACGTCGTAGGCGTTACTTTCCGAAGCCCGCGTTGCGCAGCGCCTCGGCCATCGAACCCATCGGCTGGTTGGCCTCCCGGCGACCGGAGTTGTTGCCGCGATTCTGGTTTCGCCGATCCCCGCCGCGCCCCTGGTTACCACCGCCGCGACCCTGGTTGCGGTTCTGGCCGCCCTGACCCTGACCGCCGCGCTCGGGCCGCTTGCCCTGCTCGCGTTGCGGAGTGTCGTTGAGCCGCAAGCTCAGTCCGATGCGCTGCCGTTCCACGTCGACGTCGACGACCTTGACCTTGACCACCTGCCCGGACTTCACCACCTCGTGCGGGTCCGAGACGAACCGGTCGGCCATTGCCGAGACGTGCACGAGACCGTCCTGGTGCACACCCACGTCGACGAAGGCGCCGAACGCGGCCACGTTCGTCACCACCCCTTCGAGGACCATGCCGGGCTTGAGGTCGGCGACCTTCTCCACCCCGGCGGCGAAAGTAGCCGTCGAGAATGCCGGACGCGGGTCGCGCCCGGGCTTCTCCAGCTCGGCCAGGATGTCGGTCACCGTCGGGACACCGAACCGCTCATCGGCGAAGTCGGCGGGCTTGAGCCCCCGCAGAGTGCGTTCGTCGCCGATCAGCTCGGCCAGCGTCACGCCTGCGCGGTCCAGGATGCGCCGCACCACCGGGTAGGACTCCGGGTGCACGCCGGACGTGTCCAGCGGGTCCTCCCCGTCGCGGATCCGCAGAAAGCCCGCGCACTGTTCGAATGCCTTGGGGCCCAGTCGCGGAACGTCCAGCAGCGCCTTGCGGCTGCGGAACGCGCCGGCGCTCTCGCGGTACGCCACGATGGCCTCGGCCAGGGATTCGGTCACCCCAGACACCCGAGCCAGCAGCGGCACCGAAGCGGTGTTGAGGTCGACACCCACCGCGTTCACCGCGTCTTCGACCACCGCATCGAGGCTGCGGGCCAGCGACCCCGGCGTCACGTCGTGCTGGTACTGCCCCACGCCGATCGACTTGGGATCGATCTTGACCAGCTCGGCCAGCGGATCCTGCAGCCGGCGGGCGATCGAGACCGCGCCGCGCAGCGTCACATCGAGGTTCGGCATCTCCCGGGCCGCGTACTCGGAGGCCGAGTACACCGACGCCCCCGCCTCGCTGACCATCGCCTTGGCGGGCGCCTTGGCCCCGGCCGCGCGGATGTCGGCGATCAGCTCACCGGCCAGCGCGTCGGTTTCGCGGGAGGCGGTGCCGTTGCCGACGGCGATCAGCTCGACGTTGTGCCGGGCGATCAGGGCCGCCAACGTGGCCTTGGCCTGATCCCACTGCTTCTGCGGCTGATGCGGGAAGATCGCGCACGTGTCGACGACCTTGCCGGTGGCGTCGACGACGGCGACCTTGACGCCGGTACGGAAACCCGGGTCCAGACCGAGGGTGGCGCGGGTGCCGGCCGGCGCGGCCAGCAGCAGGTCCTTGAGGTTGCGGGCGAACACCGCGACGGCCTCTTCCTCGGCACGCTGACGCAGCCGGACCCGCGCGTCGACCGCGGCCGAGATCATCAGCTTGGCGCGCCAGGCCAACCGCACGGTGGTGGCCAACCACGGGGTGGCAGGCGCCTTGGCGGTCATGTCGATACCGAGGGACTGGGCGATCATCGCCTGGTACTGCTCGTCCTCACCGCCGTCGAAGTTCAGTGACAGTGCCTGCTCTTTCTCGCCGCGCAGCACCGCGAGCACCCGGTGCGACGGCATGTTCTCCAGCGGCTCGGAAAACTCGAAGTAGTCCCGGAACTTCTGGGCGGCAGGGCTTTTCGCAGCCTCTTCCGACCAGGGGCCGGTGCGCAGGGAGCCGTCGGACCAGAACTTCTCACGGGTGGCGCCGACCAGCTCGGCGTCCTCGGAGGCCCGCTCGATGATGATGTGCCGAGCACCTTCGAGCGCCGCGGCCGCGTCGGCGACGTCGTCGTTGAGGAACTCACCGGCCACCTCGTCGGGCACCAGCGTCGGATCGGCCAGCAGCCGCTCGGCCAGCGGCTCCAGGCCTGCTTCCTTGGCGATCTGGGCCTTGGTGCGCCGCTTGGGCTTGTACGGCAGGTAGATGTCCTCGACCCGGGCCTTGGTCTCGGCGGCCATCAAGGCCGCACGCAGTTCATCGGTGAGCTTGCCCTGCTCCTCGATCGAGGCCAGCACCGCCTCGCGCCGCTGGTCGAGCTCACGCAGGTAGCCCAGACGTTCTTCCAGGGTGCGCAGCTGACCGTCGTCGAGACCGCCCGTGACCTCCTTGCGGTACCGCGCGATGAACGGGACCGTCGAGCCCTCGTCCAGCAGTGCCACCGTGGCGGCGACCTGCCGTTCGGCCACGGCGAGTTCCTCGGCCAGACGGGCGGTTACGGATTTGATGGTTCCGACGGTCACGCTCTGAGTCACGTCGGAGGACCCTACCGAATCGCGGCGACAACCCTCGGTCACGCCGGTGTGTGTGTCCGGCCACAAAAAACGGCCTCGGATTTCTCCGAAGCCGTGGGTGGTGATGGTGGTCCCGGCTGGGTTCGAACCAGCGACCTTCCGCGTGTGAGGCGGACGCTCTCCCACTGAGCTACGAGACCGTGGGAACGACGTCGAACACTAGCACGCATCTACGGCCAGGCCCGAATCGGTATCCCGCCGACCGACTTGTTTGATTTGCCAAATATGCACGCCGACGTGGGCGTATGGTCACCCGTCATGGTTCACCTGCGGGTCCGCTGGCCAGCTGTCGGCGGCGCAGTTTTTGCTGCTGGCGCGCTGTTTTCGGGGTGCCACAGCGCCCCTGCCGTCAAGACAGATCGAGCGGCTGCCGTAACGCCGAACTTCCACAGCGTCGCCGACGTGGTGAATCGGCAGGTCAAGGAACCGACCGCGTTCACCTCGCCGTCGGGCAACGTGGGGTGTTACCTCGACGCCTCGGTGGCACGCTGCGATATCCGCGACCGTAGCTGGGCACCGCCGCTGCGCCCGGCCGGTTGCAAGTACGCCTACGGCCAGGGCATGACACTGAGCCCGGGCCGGCCCGCCGAGTTCGTCTGCGCGGGCGACACCGCCCTGGGCTCCGGCGCCGAACTGGGATACGGGGATTCGATCACGGCCGGGACCCTGCGGTGCGAGAGCGCCGACACCGGCATCACCTGCCGCGACATGAAAACCCGCCACGGGTTCGCCATCTCCCGGCAGGCCTATCACCTGTTCTGAAACATCGTTTTTGGCCGCGCGTTGCCCTCCCGTAATGGCGATTTGTGTCTGCACGCACCGGTGGACTAATGTTCTGCATCGCGACGGGCGACGATCTCGCTCGTGGCGCGCGGATGTAGCGCAGTTGGTAGCGCATCACCTTGCCAAGGTGAGGGTCGCGGGTTCGAATCCCGTCATCCGCTCGAAGGTGCGATTGTGGCATCAACCCCAGCGGTGGAGTGGCCGAGTGGTGAGGCAACGGCCTGCAAAGCCGTGCACACGGGTTCGATTCCCGTCTCCACCTCCAAGTAAGAGTTTCAACCCGCGCGATTAGCTCAGCGGGAGAGCGCTTCCCTGACACGGAAGAGGTCACTGGTTCAATCCCAGTATCGCGCACCACATTCTTTGCAGGTCAACGTAAGTGTCTAGATCACCTAGAGACCGACCGGGCAACTATCGGGCAATAGCGCTCTCTCACTCGTAACGTATCGAGGGAGCTTCCCGCCCATGCCTATCGCCGCGCCACGCGGACCACCACATCAAGAGCTGCGACACTCCCCTGTGACGCGGCTCTTTTCATTTCTGTTGAGCAGCCCAGGTTTTCAGCGATTTCCGACCGTTCCTAGACGGCCCACCCGAAAACCTCTGCTCAAATGACTGAAGGCGGCTCCCCTGCCAGGGAACCGCCTCCGAAAACCCAAACCCCCTGCCAGGGGCTCAGCACCAAAACCACAAGGAGCGTATCCCTATGCGCGAAAACAGCGCAACACCCTGCGACTACAGCACCGAGGAACTGCTTGCCGAGATGCAGCGGCGCATCGAAGCGCACTGGCATATCAAGATGCGGCCAGGCCTCACGCTGTTGGAGGTCGCCTCGACCTTCCATGCGTACGCCGAGGATCTTGAGGACACCAGCGTGGACTGAGCGCCCGCCGAAACTGAACCGCCCCGGTTGGCGACGACCGGGCGGTTCATTTTTGCCATATCGGCAAAAATTCGTTGGCGCGGCGCACGGCGGCGTCGTTGCGGAGGAATGCAAAGATCACCGGCATGACCGTGTGGTTGACCGTCCAGGGCGCAGCCGAATACCTGAAAGTGTCGGAGCCGATCATCCGAGATGCCGTGAAACGTGGCGACCTTCCCGCCTACTCGATCGGCAAAGGGCGCGAGTACCGGTTAACCGCCGAGGACATCGATTCGTGGATGCTAAGCAAGTCCTGGGAGCCACGGAGCGACTACAAGAACCTCGACTAAGGGGTGTCCCGATTTGGGGACACCCTCGCTGACACTCAAGGGTGTCCGAGTCCATGGACGCCCAAGGGTGTCGACGGTCACCGACACCCTTGGTCAGGGGCCAAGGGTGTGTGCGGCGGTGCACACCCTATGGTCGCCTCCGAATCGATTCGAACATATGATCGATCCGTGGGCGATATGCAGGCCATCGGCTACGGCGGCCAGCCAGTCCGCGACGTGTTCCACGCCGTGCGACCGCCCGTACCCGTGCTCATCGACCTAATCGCGCTGTTCCCACGGGAACCACACTCCACGGGCCGCTACCACCCGTCCGGTTTGCAGATGGCCAAGGTCGTGGAAGGCGCACTTTCCTGCTGGGCGCTGTGCGAACAAGGCCAATGGTGGGGCCTCGTCACCTACCCCATCCGCTACGGCGCCGACACCAGAACTGTCACGCACTGGATCCCTGCGTGGGTGCTCAAACCGAAGCGGACCTAGCAGTCCGGCGCCGCTACCCCACGCACTGAATCTGTCGTATTCTGAACAACTTTCTTCAGAACACCAAGGGGGTTCCCATGACCTACTCACACACCTCCGGCATGCCGCCTGGCCACCAGCCAGGCGCACCGCCGACAGGAGTGTGCCATGAGCAGAACCGACAAAACCAAGCCGTTCTGGGTGAAGTTGATGCACGGCGACCTCGCCATCGAGGAGCAGCACAACCACACTGACGGCACATGCGACCTGCCTCCAATCGAGGACGCGACCGCATTCATCTACTGCACCACCCACTGCCGGCGCGCATTCGTCTTCACAGGCACCCGCGTGTGCTGCTGCAAGCTCTGCCAGGACCACGGCTGGGACATCCGCCCCGGCAAGCGCCAGCGCCTCGAATCACGCCGCACATGCCGCAACTGGGAGTGCGAATACTAGAGAGGAAGGTCCCACCATGGCCGACTTCAAACCCACGCACCCCGGCGAGATCCTGGAGACCGAGTTCCTGGAGCCGATGGGGATCTCTGCGTACGTACTCGCGAAGACCATCGACGTCCCCCAGTCCCGTATCAGTGCGATCATCCACGGACGGCGCGGAATCACCGCCGACACTGGCCTGCGGTTGGCGAAGGCGTTCGGGTTGTCGGACATGTTCTGGATCAACATGCAGGCCCGGTACGACGCTGACATGGCGCGGGTTGAGCATGGCGCCGAGTTAGCGAACATCTGCCCGCTGCGGTGAACGCAAGGCGAGATGAACCGGGGAAGAAAGGAGGCATCCCCGGGTCACCCGCCGGGTGACCGAGCAAGAGAAAGGCAAGCTCGGGCACCCAAGTCAGGACTCTGCCACCGGGCACCGACAAACCCGAACAGCGCCGAGGCGTTCATCAAGCAGCTCGTCGGCCCGCGCGATCCTCGGCAACGGCTCACCATCCCGCCGGCACGCAGCACGAACCACCGCGATCAACCAAAGCTCGGTATCAATCGCCTCAATGGTGCGCATACCGGATTAGACGGTATCCACCACCAAACGGTTCCCCGGGGGGCGGATTCGCCTATCCCCCTTCAGTAATCCACTCCAGACCAGCTACATTGGCGGACCACACCACATGTCACTGAGGGGGTCATGGTGTCGATGAAATCGGTCTTGTCGGAGTGGTACCCGCACAATGACGAGACCCTGGCAGACATCGTCAAAACAGGAACGATTTCTCTGGACACCAACGCTCTGCTTGACCTCTATCGGGTGAACCGCGAACAAAGAGACGACATCCTGGAAGTCATCTCAAGCGTCAAAAACCGTCTCTTCATTCCGTACCAGGTGGCGCTAGAGTTCCAGCGCAACCGCCTCAAAGTGGTACATGACACTGCATCTGCCTACGACAAGATCCTGGGCAAGGTCACGCTGCCTCAGGACGTGCTGAATGGCATTCGCGACAGCAAACTTAAGAAGCACGTCGAGAGCATTTTCGGCGAGGCAACCAAGGTTCTTAAGGACGGCTTGGCCGAACTTCAGAAGGAACATGCGCTCAGCCTTGAAGAAGCACGTCGAGACGACCCTGTCCTCAAGGCACTGGACGACCTCATTGAGGACGGATCCCTGGGTTCCGCCCCATCCGTCGAAGAATTGAAGAAACGTCGCGCAACGGCTGTGCAACGAATCAAAGATGGAATACCCCCCGGGTTTGCCGATGCGCAGGGCAAAGAGGATCCCTCAGGCGACTATCTGATCTGGTACGAACTACTAGATCACGCCAAGGAGGCCGGACGCCCTCTCCTTTTCGTCACAAACGATGAGCGGAAAGGTGACTGGTACCGGGAGTCCGTGGGTGGGCAATCGCTGGGTCCACTGCCTGCGCTGGTCGCAGAGATGCGACTAGCTTCCCCTTTATGCACATACCACCAAGTGCCGCTATCCACATTTCTCTGGCTAGCAAACCTGCACCTCGGCACCACGGTCGAGCCAGCGACCATCAAGACAGTCGAGAATATCGAGCCGGCAGGAGCGCAGCCGCCCTTCTCGGAGAGAAATCTCAACGCGCTGGTGTATCAAAAGATATTCGACTTATTAGTCGATAGGAATAAAGTCGACGTCGACACCCTATTGGAGTCAAAGGCCCTGAGAGATGCGCTCAACGATAGGCTTCAACGCGAAGAGCACGCTCGGACATTAGATAGAATATTTGAATCTATGCCAAGTATAGATATTTCCTGGGCGGCTGCAGACGACAATGCCGGCAATGAAACCGATTCAGACATGCCAAGCGAGGGCGGCGACTGAGCACAGTGGCCGAGTCCGATGGATTAACTGATGAGATTGTCTCAAACAAATGGCTGGAGATCGCTTCGGCGATCGAGGGGGTAGTGGCACGCATCCAGGACCCAGATGACTTCATTGTGCAGACATCGTCTGAGCTTGCCGGGGACGATGCCTGCAGCAGTCCCTACCACCTATCCCACTGCGCACGATGGTGTCTCAACGCTGGCGTAGACCATCTGCACGCCCTCAAAACGTTGGTCATAGATTCGTCCGTAATCCATTCGTCTGCCGACTACAGCCTCGCTCGTGGAGCCCTCGAAAATTTCGGTGCTGGATTTTGGCTGCTACATCCACCTGACCGGCGGATCAGAGTTGAACGAGCAATGCGGTGGTGGGCAAAGAATTTCAAAGACCAAAGCAGAGCTACAAAAGGTATGCCAAACGAGACCCCATTAGCGCCCAAGCTCGACAAACTTGTAGACATCGCGCGTGCAGCCGACTGTGATCTTAAGCGGATACGAGATGGCTACACTTCTTCAGAAGCACTGCAATACGCAGATCAGTATTCGTTGGCCCGCAGACCCTACTTAATCTGGCAAGTTTGCTCCGGCTTCGCGCACGGGCGACCCTGGGCCAATATTGGGATGAATGCGATGGAGAAACGTTCCACCGCGGACGAAGGTGTCTCGCTTGTTCGCTTGACCACAGATTACAAACGCTTGCTTGGCATCGCGTGGCCTGCGACGAGGCTGATGGAAGATTTCCTAAGGCTCTACCAAGATCGCGCAAAACAAGCGCCGTGAGTCCCTGGTCTTTCGTCTGCCCGACCTGGGCAGATCGGGCCGCCTTGTCCGATGCGCGAGCCGTCAGTCTGAGCAGCATTATTTCCGAGTGAAAATTGTTGACACTACATGCCAAGGGTTTTCCTTGGAATCGGCTGTGGGCCGATGCTCATCAGCGATAACTTTTGAGGATACTGCGAGCATCGGAACTGCACGGGGGTCAGTGCCATGGCTGTCAAGTGGGGAACGTTAAGCAGGTTCATTCTGACGGTAGTAGCGATTGTCGGAGTGCCAACCTGCACCTTGTTCGTCAAGCGCGCAGATGGCACCTATGACTGGCGGTGGTTCGGCGGGCAAATCTTCTTCGTATTGCTGGCTGCCGGAGTCCCCGCATATGCAGCCTGGCGGCGGAAGCGGACAGAGATAAGCGACCTTACGCGCTCCCGGCTCCACTTGAGTTTTACTCTGAACCCAGTCTTGCGGCGGATAGTCAGGCGCACTGTCGAGGACCCAGCAGCCCTGCGGAACGAAATTAGAGCCATCGTCGTTCGGGCCGCTGCAGATATCGTCGGTCCTGGGTTAATGACACGGTCTTGTTACTTTGAGCTGGTCGAAGTAACAGCCCAGCCGGCACAGGCCGCCCCACTCAAACAGCTCGTATTGGAGGAGCAGGCGGGTCGGGCAGACCCAGTTCTTTCCGAGTTCACGAGCGCAACCCCCCGGGGGGCGGACGCGATCAAGCTGGTGATGACCGATGGTCAGGTCCGGTGCCGTGATGTCATCAAGGAACCTCTGCCGCATTGGGCGGATGACGGAGATCAGACGTACAAGACCTTCATATCTGTTGCGGTCGTCGGTCACGGCACCGCATACGGCATGCTGACCGTTGATGCGCCGAAAGCCGGTGACCTCGACAAACGCGACGTCTACCTCCTGCGCGCCATGGCGGGACTGATCGCGGTCGCCAACACGATCGCTCAGGTTGTCCCTGGTGCTGGCCAGCAATAGGCTTACCGGCACGTACACTATCTATGTCAGTAGTTATACGAGAGGCGGGTTGCGATGGCAGTGACGATGAAGCCCGTTCATGACGAGCTGAACGAGCGCGCAGAGAAGATCCTCCAGAACCCGACGGCTTACTACGCCGAGGCGCGTGAGCTGGCGCGCGAGGAAGTTAAGAAGGAGATGGAGGGCTAAAACCAGCCCCGTCATTTCTCTACACACAGGTCGTGGGTTCAGCGCACCAATCGGGTGTCGCCGATCCCTTTTGCATCGCTGGTGTCGTCACAGTGCACATCACAACGCCGCTTTCTATGGGCTCGATACGACTTCATCCGGCAGGAATCAGAGCACCAACGGCGCCGTCTGCCAGTGACGCGTTCAGGCACCCGATGCCCGCACCAACCGCACGGAATCAAGGCCGGCTTTCTCCTGCTCCACATGCAATTACTCCTTAATGCGGGGCGTGCGGTTCGAAAACCTGGGGAACCGTACAGACAAGAATCATCAGCTTCCATCCGCTACTGAGAGGGGACGGCGGGTAGGGGGTCCAGGCCAGGGGGTCTAGTCAGTCTGGATCCTCATCGTGATCACCGAGGTCCATCTCGAAGGTGCTTTGGTAGAACGACTCTGGCCATTCGTCCCAGCCTTCGGGGACCGTCCGAAGGACGCTGTTGCCTAAGTCGGCGAGCTGCCAGATCAGTTCCCCAGCGCCTTTGGGTCCGTGCTTGCCGACGTCGTCGGGAAGGTCGTCGGTGTAGTGGCGAATGTTGTTCCACACCGCTTCCCAGTCACCTTCGAATGCTGCGTTGACAAACCGATGTGCGTCTTCGTGTGGCCCGCAGACGAGGTTGTTGTAACGGATCTCCATCCAGGTTGAGCCAGTCTTTGGATTGTCTTCGACCAGTTCGTGGACGAAGTAGGCGAGGTGGATCAACAGGTCCACGATGGGGTGATCGTGTTCATCGATCCCGTAGTCGGCGAGGATTGCGTATCGCATTCGGGGATTCCCGTGGCGAGCGCAGCGCACTAGTTGTACTGCGTCGCGGCGGATCGGTGCTCTGTTCATTTCTTGTGCCTGTCCCGTGCTGTTTTCTTCTTATGGCAATCCTTGTGTACAGCTCGGAGATTGTGGCCGTCTTCGTTTCCACCGCGTGCTTGGTTGCGAACATGGTCGACTTCGGTGGCGCCAGGGGTGTTGCAGAGGTAGCAGATGCCGTTGTCGCGGGCGAGGATTCGGGCACGTGTGGCGTCCCAGCCTTTGGGCTTCTTCCAGTTGCTGGTTCCCCAGCCGTATGGGTATGGGTGTTGCGGGCAGCGGGTGCCGCCGTGCACGAGTGTCGTGCATCCATCTGCAGTGCAGACTTTCGGCGCTCTCGGCATGTTGCGTCTCGCTAGTCTGCTAGGCGCACCTTGTCATCTGATGTGACGACGTAGGTGCGGGTGTGTCGGTCGATGAAGATTGGGACGTCGGAGGCGGTTGGGACTGGCCCGTCGAAGTGGTCGAGTTGGTTACCGCTGATGGTGAGTGGTTCTGCGGCGTAGATCTTTTGTGTGAATAGGGATTGAGCGGCATGTGGATCGTTGGGCTCTTGTTGCTCGCATTGGGCTCTGAGGGTGCGTCCGTAGAGCCCGCGCAGTCGTACCCATTGTGTGGGGTCGATGGGTGCGGTCATGGTCAGTACCCCGCTCCCGCGTAGCGGACGTTCTGTGTTCCCGCTTCTTTAGTGAAGCGGAGACGGATCTCCAACGATTCACGGTTGGCGTCGTTTTCGAAGTCTTTGAGGATCTGGTTGACAGTTTCCTCGTGCGGGTGAATCAAAGGCATTGTGAGTGCTCCTTTTACGCGTGATGTTTGGGTGGTGCCGCCCAGCCCGAACGACATGAGACAACTGGGCGGCACCGTTGCGCGGGTGCGGCGTCCGAGATCGCAACCACCAGAAATCTCAGGTGCACTGCCGCGCAAGCTTTGTGGTGGCCCCGCCCCGTCACCGTGCATGGGAAGAAAACCGGTGTGGGGGGCGGGGCCGTTGTGGCGCTGTCCTGCCCTGGTGTGTCTAGGCCAGTGCGGTGTGCGCCGGGTGGTGCGCCGTTGAGGGTGACTACCTCGGGCGTACCGTTCGGGCGGAGTCACGAGCAGGTGCCGTTGCGGCGGTTAGCTCGCCACCCGAAGCTCTTGGTCTACTTCTTTTTCCGGTCCGGGTCGTATTTGGACGGATCACTAGGCGGCACGGAAATGCGGTGTGCGACGAAGCCTTGCTTGATCCTGCTGGCATCGGCACTGATGAGCTGGAGAGCCTGCTCGGCGCGATTCAGTTTGGCTTTGGCTGCGCTGTATTCGGGTACGACTGTCGCCACGTCCGAGTCGATCCAACTGCTGGGAGATCCGACTGATTGCAGGTAGGTCGGTAGCTCTTGGAGGAGGGTCCCGAGTTCTTCGCGGCTTGCTTTGGCTACGAGTTCGCGGGCGACACCAAGCTTGTCGCCTTTCGTACTGTCGAGGAGTCGTTCGGCGCGGTTCCAGTAGCGGGTGGCTCGGGATTCGGCGGCTACGTCGCCGTTTGGTGAGAGGGCGCGGAAGGCATTGTCGGCTTCCTGTTTGGCTTCATCGCGGCGGGCTCTCACTCGCTCTACGTGGTCATCGATCACCTTCACGGCGTCGGTGTTGTTGAATGCGTCGATCTGTTCGCGGTAGCCGTCGGTTGAGTAGCGGTGCTTGTTGGCGTCGACCGCTTTGAGGTGTTTGCCGAATTCGTTGTACGCGTGGACGATCGCGGCGTGCGCCTGTTCTACGACGGTGCCTTCTGTTCTTGCGGCGCGAACCTTGACCGGCTGGGGGTCGATGCGGTACTCGTCGGGAGGGGGCGGTGCGACGTAGTTGTCCCGTTCGGGGTACATCGACTGTGTGTCGCCGGGTTCTGCGTAGAGTCCGTTTCCGATTGCCATGTGGTTGTTCTCCTCTAAATGTGGTGGTGCTGCTTACATTCCTGGTGCGGCGTACATGTTTTGCAGGTGGTAGCCGATGTCTCGGCCTTGGGCTGCTCCGTCGTCGCGGGTTGTGGTGACGTTGATGTCGCCGAATGTGGGGCCCGGCTGACCGCCTTGGCCGTGTTGGGTGGTGTTGGGGTCGACTTGGTTGGGCTGCAACGGTTCAGCACCCTTGCCTGCAAGGTTGGGTAGAGCGGGTGCAGCTCCGGCGAGTCCGCCGACGATGCGGGTGAGCCAGTTGTTGCTCGCCAACTCGCTGCCACCTGTAGGCAGGAACGTTTCCATCAAGCCTTGGGCGCCGATGCCGGCTACCTGTCCGCCGTACTGGATTGCCCGGTTGATGAGTTTCATGCCGGTTTGTGCGGCTTGGCCTGCGCCAGGAGCCATTGCGTCGAGTGCCATTCCGCCGGCCTGCATCGCGATGCCCATGGCGCCGCCGCCATCCATAGCGATGCCGCCGGAGCCTGAGCCGGATGCGGGTGCCACGTTTGCACCGATCTGTGTGGTGTTGAGCGGGGCGCCCATTGGGAGCCCTTGTGGCATGCCGGAAGCCATCGGACCGCCTGGCATTGACGGGACGCCGGTAAGTGGCGGCAGCGCAGGAGTGTTCGACGCTGGGCCGTAGCTCGGTGCACCGACGGTGGCCGGGGAAGCGGGAGGCCCGATCGATGCGGGACCGACACGTGTCGGCGTGATGTTGTTGCTGCCCCCGGGCTTGTACCAAGCGTGGACGTGGTCCTGGTGATCCTGCGTCGGGTTACCGGTGTGGCCGGACTTGTAGTCCTGCGGCGTCAAGCCGTGGCCGTAGCCGTACGTCTTGTTGTCGAAGATCGCGCCGTAGACGTTGGGGTCACTGAGCACTTGTTGGAGAACCTGTTGGCCCTGGGCAAGGTCCTTGACCATGATGTCCAGCGCACCGTTCTGATGCTCGCCCGCATAGTCTGCGGCGTGATCGCCGACGGTGAGGCCCTGCTGCTTCCAGAACGGCATCATTACGCGGTGGGCGAAGTCTCGTGCGGATTCACCCGGTTTGGCCATACCGCTTGGGCCGAAGGGCATTCCGCTAGCAGCAGCCGGGTAACTCATCGCGCCAGCGACACTGCCGCCGCTGAGACCGCTGACCAGGTCGGCGTACTGGTTGTTCTGATACATCGGCCCGAATGCGCCTTGCGCGGCGAGCACACCCATCATCCCGTGTCCACCCTGCGTGGGATTGGCCTTCTCGATGGCTGACAATTGGCCGAGTAGTGGTGCGGCGGCGAGGTTGGCGACGAACTTCGTGATGTTCTCGGCGATACCAACCAAGCCCTTCGAGATACCGAAGTCCGCATCCAGCGATGCGCCAACATCGCCAAGATCCTTGGTCAGTCCTTCAAGCTTCTTCGCGTACTTGTCCGACTGCTTCGTCAACTGCTCATACTGGTTTTGACGAGCTTCACCCATACGCATCTCAGCCGCGTCGAAGTCGCGTTGTGCCATTGCGGCTTCGTTGCGGGCGTTGAGCCGGTCGTCTTCGGTTGCGTTGGCGTCACGCTCCAACTGCGCAACACGAGCTGACTTTTCGGCCAACTTCTGGCGGGCGTCTAGGAAGCTGGACTCAGCACCGAACACTGAAGCGTCAGCGGGCATCCCGAGGATTCCGGGCGGCAAGCTGGTGTCATACGGGACCACTGGGGCGTCGGGCAGCTTCGGGCCGGAACCTGAACCAGCTCCGCTACCTGGTGCATCCAGGATCGGGTTGCCGGCAGGCGCATACCCAGCGGGGCCGTTCAGCGAGAAGGGAGCCAAGCCGTCACGGCGGGCAGGGTTGGGGCGGACCTGAGCCTGCCAGTCGTCATAGTCGAATAGGCCGCTGCCGCCTCCATACCCGGGAACGTTGAACTTGTTCTGCGGGGTATCGAAGTATGCGCGCCCATCCTTGTCGAACTTCACCTCGGGCAACCCAAGGTCAGTGGCGTCCTTCTGATCGGACTGCAACCCGACCATCGCCGGACCGCCCCACTTCATCAGCGTTGCCAACCAAGCCGGAATCTGTATCCCAGCAAGAGCGGCACCGATGCCCTTGGCAGCCTTGTCGGCCTTGCCTGGCAACACATCCAGTGCGCCGCCAGCCTTGCCGAACATCCCAACGAGATCGCTGACAGTCTTGAAGACACCGATCGTCTTCCACGCTATGAACGCGGCGGCAACGATCTTGATGGTGTTCTCCGTGCCGCCAAGAGCGTTCTTCAGCTCGTTCAACAGTTCAAGGATCGTCTTGCCTGCTGCCACACCGTCTTCGAAGAACTTTCGAATGTCGCCCTGGTGTGCGTTTACCCATCCTCCGACGTCATCGACGCGGACTCGCAGCGTCTTCAGCACCTCTACGAGTTCGTTGCCGTCCTCAGTGGGCTTCCCGAAAATCGCACCCAGGAAGTTCGCACCCAGGCGGGCCACCGACGTTTGCATGTTCGACATGGCGCCCTCGATGGTGTCGCCAGATGCCTTCGCAAACCCCGACGCATGCGACTCAACAGCCTTCATCAAATCGTTCAGGCCGACCTTGCCATCAGAGATCAACTTCTGAAGCTCACCACCGGTAACACCCAACTGCTCTTGCAGCCAAGGAAGAATCGGAATGTTCCGAAGCTCGTTACCGATCTCCTCCATCGACACCTTGCCGGTATTCGCGATCTTCAAAAACGCGCCACCGATCTCATCAACACCAGCCCCGGCGAACCCGGCAGCATCCGTGACAACGGTCATGAACCGCTTCAGATCACCCGTGTTCGACGCCAACGCCCGAGTGGCAACAGAGAACGCCTTGTCCATCGCGAACGGTGTATCCGTCACTGCCTGCGTGACCGTGTCCATCACGGCCTTCACATCGATACCCGCACGCCCGGTCGACTCCAGGGTGCGGTTCAGATTCTCGAGTCGGTTCTTCGCCGCATCAATCGACTTGTAGCGTTCAAAACCCTTGAACAGGGTGAGGCTGGCTGCGCCGATCAGACCGCCGGCAGCGACCGTGAACGCCGTACCAAGAGCCTTACCGGCAAGCGAACCAACCTGAGTAGCGGAACCCTGATATCCGGCAAGGGCGGACGTGAAACCACTCGTGTTGCCCACAGTCTGGCCGACTTGCCCGGTAAACCCGGTACCGAAGTTCCTGCCCGCAGTCTGACCATGCGTCGTGAACTGCCCCGTAACCCGCTGCCCAATATTGCTCGTAGACCGATCAATCGCCGCAGACATCCCACGACCCGCAGCATCACCAGCCGACGTACCAGCAGCACCAAACTGGCGCTCAATCCTGGCAGCGGCAACAGCGGCAGAACGCTCATCGAGGCGCGCTATAACGTCGACTAGGATTGGCATACGCCGACCCCCTCATCGACCACTCCCGTTGCGCCACGGCGCTTTCGCGCCTTTCCGATGGGGTGCTCACAAAGAGGCCCACGAACCCGAACCTGGAGGGCGTCCCACTCATCGTCAGGCAGCGCCGCTAGCGCCTCTTCCAAGGCTGCTTGCAGTGTTCCCACGGCGTTTCTCCTCCGCGTAGTCCTCAACGATGGAGCGGCGAAAGATCTTTGTCTTGCCCACGGTTATGCCATCGAGGTCCCGGAAGAGGCGCTGAGTTTGGCGCACTGTGAGCCCGAGGATCTTGGATGCGATGGTGGTGCCGATCCATTCTTCTTCTGGATCTAATTCTCCAGTGGTGCCCTGTTTTTCATGTCGCCGTGACGACATGGCGCGGACCTCTTGGTCAAGACGCTCATACAAGTGACCCACCCAACCCTCAACCGGAATCGGTTTGGGTTTGTTCAAAGTTCGTCGCCGTATCTCAGCTGAGACAACTCGGTACGCGTCACATATCTCACGCTCGCTGAGGCTCATAAACCGCCCTCCGCCATCGTGATTCGTGATGCTGCTGTACGCGCCAGTCGCCGGTCCTTGCCACCACGCCGGTACAGTTCGACCAGCAAGCGTGAATCCTGTGGCGGAAGGTGCCCCCAAAGCAGAGCCTCGTTGAGCGCGTCGCGATATTCCGATAGTTCACTGTCGGTTGCGGATTCGAACTCCAGAGGGGATCGAGGCTGGCGCATCATGATCGCCAGTTCCGGATGCGAAGGAAACTGCGCGCCTCCACGGCGGTTGGCCCACCTCACGCGATTTGTCGGGGCTCAGGCCGGCCAGGCGGCATCGGATTCGGGCGTGCCGCCGTAACGCCCCCAGGACGCTTCGATTTCGGCAAAGAGTCAAACCACGCAGCACAGGCTGAAAGCGCTAGACAGGACCGGCAGAGATGAATGGCAGCCTCGTGACGCTCCGCCGCATGCTCGACAGACTCACGCTCCTCACGCGCATCAAACAATTCATGCTTGCCGACACACTTCGCACCCTCTAACCGGGGGACATCGGAGAGCGCCCCGAAAAGCCCTTCGAGATCACTCACTTACACCGCCGCACTTCGGTCCGACGCCAGCCAAGACAGAGGCGGGATCGGTCAACCAATGTCCACAAACAGAACAGCGGACCGCGATCCGCCAACCTGCCAGATCATCTGTAGATGGTGCTGCCTCGGGGATCGTTTCTGGGAGCGTCATTCGGAGCCTCCCAAGTACGAGCACTCCATGCATTGCCCGCTCTCAATGGAGCCCTGTATGACAAGAGCAGTGCCACACTGGCAGGTAGGTGTTACGTCTGTTTCGACTGTTACGTTCGCATCGTTTTCGCTGATAAGAGCTGGGTTTAGGTACGCAACAGTGCCGTTCGTAACACTCGTAACGGTCGTAACACTCGTATATGCACCGCGTGCGGCTTTGACAATCCGCTCAGCACCCGCCAGTCGGTTGAGATAGACGCGAGCCTGGTCATTGGCGATGCCAAGCGCTTCGGCCACGTCAGACGCTGTCGTGTGCAAATGCGGGGCACGGTCGTTCACGACGGTCAATACGTCGAGTGCCCGGTCGCCCAGATTCTTCGTCTCACGCCGCGTCTGAGCCTCGGTTGCAGCCGAGGCTAGGTCGGAACCCGACAAGGTCCAAGCGCCTTCTGCTGTGGTGAAGGCGTATTCCCCCTCAGGAGCATCTCGTCCTGTGACTTGCAACGTGGCGTCATTACTGCCGCGCGACCGCCTCAGCACTAACACGTAATCTGCTGAGCCGGCTAGGCCGAGGGTGCCAGACAAGTCATCAACGAAGTCATCTGAGGACGCCTTGCGCGTGTGATGCACACCGAGCAGTGCTGATCCCGGAAAGGCGTCGACAATCTCTTTCAGCGCAACACCTGCCTGATAGTCGGCCAGGTATGGATCATCAGCCCGCTTGCGTTGCTGACGAGCGCGTCCCAACGTGTCAAGAATGATGAGCCCGCCAGGATTGCCGATGAGCCAGGTCGTGATCGTTGGAATAAGTAGGCCAGGCGGTACTGAGGTCAGGATGTGCAGCTTGTGTGGCGGCATGTCGGCGCCGTACACAGCTCGGATCCGGGACTGCAACCTTCGTCGTGAATCTTCCAACGCCAGCAACAGAACCGGTTTTTGATCGACCTTGATCTTGCCGAACGCGGAGCCACCTGCCGCCACCGCGAGCGCAAGATTCAATGTCCACCAGCTCTTTCCGAGCTTTGGCGGGCCAGCGACAATGCCGAACCCCTCCTGCACGATGCCGTGCACGAACTGCACCAACTCAGGAAAGACCTCGTTGTGGAGTTCGGCAGCAGTGATAATTCCAGCGAGAAGGTTGACTTCAGGCTCTACCTCGACCGTCGTCATGCGACGACCTCGGTGAGGGTGGCGAGATCGCGCCGGCCTACACGCCAGAGTGCGCGCCGCGTGGGGATCGTAAACAGTGGCATTAGGCCGTGCTGGAGAAGAAGTTCGGCGGCATTGATAGCAGCTTCTATCTGCTGGTCAGTGAGTTCCGGATCGTGACAGCGACAAATCCAGGGATCCTGACATCCGCATTCGAGAGGCTGGCAGCGGTGCGCCGCTTTGCGACGTCGGTCAAGTGCGCTAAACTGTTGAGAGAGAATGTGGTTCGTGGTGGGCCGGTCCTGGTGGTGCGGGGCCGGTTCATTTTTTGGGTGCGTCAAGTCGCACCTCCCGTCGTATAGGGCTCATGCGGGCACTTATTCAGTTGTGGTTCAGCGACTTTGATGTGGTAGTCACTGCACTTATTCGGTTGTAGGGTCTGCGTGTTTGCCGGATGCCTAACTGCCAGCAAACCGTTCCAGGTCGCTGAATCGGATACGGAGAAGCTTTGGTCCGATCCGCCTTCCCGGGATTAGGCCGCGCGCAATGTAGTTGCGCACAGTGCGGTCGGTGACGTGCAGGTAGTCGGCTGACTGCCGCAGCGTCAGCAACGTTTCCTCAGATGGTGCCGTTTGCGTGAAAGTCATGGAAATATTCGAACATACGTTTCCCTTGGTTGAGGGGGTCTAGAAACTAGACACCGGAAGACGTTCCGTCGAGTCTCGGCTCAAACAAGTGCCCCTGAACTGCCCTTTCAGCACTTCAGGGGCACCCCTGACCAGCCCTCGAAAAGCAAGCCTTCTCCTTTAAATGTGACATAGATCACATCAATTCTTGGACCGGGCCTGACCGTCGGTCAGCTACTCGCTCGTGGACTGCGCGAGTGCCGCCATGCGTTCAGCAATGGTGCGGTCCCTGCCCTGGGCTGCGTGCTGGTAGCGCAGCGCGGCTTGAGGACTCGAATGTCCAAGTCGCGCCATCAGTTCAGCCAGGGTGGCGCCGGCTACAGCCGCCATCACGGCACCGCTGTGCCGGAGGTCGTGCCAGCGCAAGTCTTCCCGGCCAGCAGCCGCGCGAGCCTTGTAGAAGTGCCGATACAGGGTGCTGGGCTGCAGGTGCCCGACTCCCCCGACTGGCGGGAACAACAGAGCGTCCTTGCCTTTGCCCACATATTTGTCTAGGTGGAGTTGTAACGCAGGGATCATGTTTGACGGCAGCACCACGTCTCGTTTACCAGCGGCGGTTTTCGGATCCCCCTCGATCCATTCACCCGTGAGGCGTACAGCTCCCCTGCGCACTCGAACCACGTCCCCGGCGATATCGCCGCGCCTGAGTTCTACGAGTTCACCGAATCGCAGCGCTCCCCATGCGGCGAGCAATGTCATGGCTCGCAGGTTCTCGGGCATCGCGGCGACGAGAGTGGCCAGCTCGTCGTGGTCGAGGGGTTTCGGTTTAACCTTGCGCTCCGACTGTCCAGCGCCCTTGATGACGCAGGGGTTGGCATCTAGGAGCTTGTCGTCCGTAACGGCGGTTTCAAGGATGGACCGCAGCAGGCTATATGAGTGCGCCCGGATGGTTGGCGTATCCGGATCGAGCTTGCGATACCAGCGGTCGACGGATTCGCGGGTGATGTTGGCGACAGGCTTGGATCCGAACGTTGGGTTGATGTGGTGTTCGAGCAGTTTTCCGTAGTGCGCTTTGGTTCGGGGTTTCAGCGGCTTGCCCTTCACTAGGCGCTCGTCTACCCATTTGTTGGCGTAGTCACCGAAGGTCGTGGCCTTCTTCTTCGCCTTCTTAGTCTGCTCAGCAGTAGCCGGTGGAGACCACAGCTCCCGGTCGATCTCGCGGCGGCGGTCGGTGAGCCAGGCTTCGGCGTCGATCTTGGCGGCAAAGGTGGCAGGAGCCGGGTACACGATGCCGTCCGGCCCCGTGTACGCAGCTTGCCAGCGACCGGATGCGCGTTGGCGGATTCGTCCGAAGCTCCGCCGCTCCCTTACCTGTCGTTTCGCCATCCGCTTACCCTCCATTTTGGGCAATATATGGGCAATAACAATACCTACGAGATTCCCCAAACGGTCCTTGATTCCCGTGTTTCTGTTGGGTACTGTAACGCATATCAGCAGGTAAGACGCCTGTTGTGGCTGGTAAACCAACTAGCCGAGAGAACTCTATGATACAGGTTCAATCCCAGTATCGCGCACCACTATAGCCCCTGATCAGGGGCTATTTTTTTGCCCAAAATCGGCGCCCTGACGGGCCCGCCCGGGGCGCTTACCCCGAACGGCGATCAACTGCTCGTCGCCGCTGCACCCATGACTTGCTCACACACCGTCGGCGTCACGAGAGGCGCTTCTCCAAACCCGGCAAGCCGGAACTGCCGGTGGGCCAGGAAGGTTCGGTACCTATGCCGGCGGCGGGGCCGGCGGAAGAGGTGGCGGCGGCATGATCGGGCCGATCGACGGCGGCGGGGGCGGCGCCAACGGAGGCTGGGGCAGCGGCACCGGCGCAGGGGCCGGCGGCAGCGGCGGAGGCAGCTGAGGAGCGGGCGGCAGCGGGGCCGCCACCGCGACCGGGTCGGCAATCGGGCTGCCCGGTGGAACTTCGTCGAGCCGGGTGGCGAGAACCGGCACGGTGATCACCGCGCCTTGCAGCCCGCACTCGTTGGATTGAATGGTCGTCGTTTGAGCGCCGGCCAGCACGCCGTCAGGCTGCGGCGTCAACGCCAAGGCCGTATCCATCGCCTGCTGCCCGGCGTTCGGCGCCTCGCAGGGCAGTGTGCCGCGCCCCGGCTCACCCAGCCACGAATTGTCGACGAGGCGGAATACCGCTGTCATACCGCCGCCTTCGGTATACGCGACGGCATGGTTGGTACCGTCCATCCGCGTCGACGTGGCAACGCACCCCGAGGGTGTGCAGGCCGACCGGAATGCCCACCAGTAGCTGGCGATCTGGTTGCCCGCCGCCGGCCACGGGTTGCCGTTGAGGGTGGCGCGGGGGTTGTCGTAGTCGAGGCGGTAGAGCCCGTCGAAAACCGGAGCGGCGGGCGGCGGGGTGGCCGCCGCGTTCGTCACGCTCGCAACCGAGGTGGCCGGCGATGAGTCCGGCTGCGCACTCGCCGCGGCGTCAGCGGCGGGCCACAGCTGCCACACGCCGATGCCGACGACGACTGCGGCGGCCACGATCGACGCGACGGGTGCCCAGCTCGGCAAGTCGGGTAACCGGAACCCGCTCGCCTGTTGACCGAATACCGGTGCGGCCGGTGCCGGCGTCAAAATCAGTGCGGGCATCGGGGTTTCATCGGCCAGCGCGTGGGCGAAAGCGCCGCAGCTGGCGAATCGGTCGGCCGGGTTCTTGGCGAGTGCTTTGGCAAACACCGGGTCGAGATCGGCCAACTCGGGTCGGATGTCGGCCAAGGCCGGCGGCTTGGAGTTGACGTGGCGGCTGACCACGACGGCGGGGTTCGGGTGGGCGAACAGCTGTGCCCCGGTCAGCAGGTGGTACGCGGTGCAGGCCAGGGCGTACTGGTCTGCCCGGCCGTCGACGTCCTCTCCCACCAGTTGTTCCGGTGCCGCATAGCCGGGGTTGTCCGCAGCGCCTACGTTGCGAGCAATTCCAAGACCGACGAGCACAGCGGGCGGCTCCGCCTCACCGTCGACGTCGCTGAGGATAATGTTGCCCGGCCTGACGTCGCGATGCAGCAGACCATGTTTGTGCGCGTAGTCGAGTGCCCCGGCAACCGCGATGACGATGCGGAGAACCTGTTCGCGCGGCATACCGTTGGGGTACTGCCGCTGGAGAAGACCGGCGAGATCGGCGCCGTCGACGAACGCCCTCGAGACCCACAGCCGACCGTCGTGTTCCCCGTGACCCCAGACCCTGGCAAGGCTGGGATGCCACAACGTGACGGCCGTATCCGCCTCGCGGTGAAACCGGTCCCGGTACCCGGGCTCGGCGGACCAATCCTCGGGCAGCACCGTCAGCGCAACACGTCCGCCATGCCGAGGATGCTGAGCGAGGTAGACCTCCCCTGTCCCGCCTGACCCCAGCGATCGAACGATCCGGAACACGGAGAACGCCTCACCGACGTTGAGCGGCATCCACGAATCCTACGAACTGGCCTCCGCCGCCTGCGTCCGGCATCCGGATCACCGGCGCCCGCCCGTTGCGCGGATTTGTTCTTGTTGCCCCACAATGCAAGTCAAACCGAGGGATTTGTGTCTGCGCGCACCGGTGGGCTACTGTTCGGCTTCGCGACGGGCGACGATCTCGCTCGTGGCGCGCGGATGTAGCGCAGTTGGTAGCGCATCACCTTGCCAAGGTGAGGGTCGCGGGTTCGAATCCCGTCATCCGCTCAACAGTGTGATCGAGCCGCGTACCGTTCGGTCGTCCGGCGGCCGGGTCAGCCGGACTGATCGCTCCGCGCGATCGCGTCCTGAATCCGGTCGGTCAGCGCGGGATCCCAAGGACGCGGCGCCAGGATGTCGACCCACAGGTCGGCGGCATCCGGGCCGAAGGCATGCCCGTATCCGTAGGGCACATCCGCGGAGAAGATCATGTCCAGCGTCACCTGCCAGAACGTCACGAACGGCAGCCATCGCATGCCCGGGTCCACATCGGGTCCCAGCGGTTCCCGCAGCCAGTCCGGGCGATGCAGCAGCAGGTCGAACGACCACCAGGTGATCGGGTCACTGGCATGCTGCCAGAACACCACGCGCGGAAACTCCCACGGACCGGGCAGATTCACATCGGAAGTCCGGGAAGCGAAGCGGATGTGGCGTCCCCGGTCGACCACCGGCAGGCGCTCGAACGAGCCGGCGTCACGGTTGGCGGTGATCCTCCCCCACGGCTGAGCGAAATTGGGTGTGCCGACCAGCAACGCGCCGTCGGTGCGGGCGACGATGTCCGCGCCCGAGGCGAACGCCGACTGTCCGCCGAAGGAACCCAGGCTCTCCCCGAACACCACGAGTTTCGGCCGCTTGGCTTCCGGCAGGGTGGCCCAAACCCGATGCACCGCTTCGAACAAGGCCTGCCCCGCCAACGGCGGTGTTTCCCGATCGGCGATGAAGGACAGCGCGCTGGGCAGGAACGAATACTGCATGGACGCGATCGCTGTGTCCCCGCCGTTGACGTATTCGAGCGCCGCCGCGACATTCGGGTTCACCCAGCCCCGGCCCGTCGTGGTCACCACCGCGAGCACCTTGCGCTCGAACGCGTGGGTGCGATGCAGTTCGGCGACGACCTGCTCGGCGATGCCGCTGACGCTGTCCGCCGAGGTGCGGCCGGCGTACACCCGGATCGGGGTGAGCGCCGGCTGCGTGGTCACCGTCGAGATCTGTTGCGCGCTCGGGCCGCCGGCCACAAAGCTGCGCCCTTCCCGCCCGAGGGTGTCCCACGCCTGTGCCGAGGCCGGCGAACCGGAGCGCTCCGGCGCATTCGGTTGTGTCACGCCCTCCGCGGTGCTCTTGTCGGCAGCCTCGGCCGACCGTTCGGCCATGCTTAGCAGTCCACGATGCAGGGCGCCGTCAAGCCCCATCACCACCAGGGCCACCACGATCACCACCGCGGTCAGCCGGGCGGCCGGCGCGGGCACGACCCGCCCGCCGACGTCAGTCAAACGGTTGGTGGCCCAGCGCAATCCACGTCCGATGACGACGAGGCCAATCGCGATGACCACCGCGATCAGCAACACCAGGAGGTAGAAGGACCGCTCGGTGCGCGGCATCCCGATCAGGTCGCGCAGGATCTGCTGCCACCATGACCCGAGCACCAGGAACGTCGGGACGACCACAACAGCGGTACCGGCCAGCGCCCACCACCCGATCCGGCGGGTGCCGGACGACCACTGCGGGCGGATCCCGCAGCGGCGCACCAACCACGCGATGGCACGCCCCAACCCGTACCCGATGCCGACGCTGATACCCGTCGCGACGCCTTGCAGATACCAGGCGCGGGGCAACAGCGACGGGCTCATCGACCAGGCGAAGAACAGCAGGGCGACGGCCAGTCCGACCGGATGCAGGGTGCGCGCCGCGACGCCGACGCGCGAAGGGATGGACGAGCCCCGCAAGGCACGCAACACGAGGTACCGCCCTTCATTCAGTTGGGTATCGAGACTGTAGTGGACCGCGTGATCGCCGGCCGATTGCTAAGGCTGGACTAACAGCTTCGGATTCCGTGGCGGGCGTTAGAGTCGAGCGTGCCCAGGATCAGCGCCTCATCGGTCGAAGAACACCGCGAGCTGGTCCAACAGCGCATCTTCGAGGCCTTCGCCACACTCATGGCCGAGCACAGCTTCGATGCCATCACGATGGCCAAGCTCGCGGCCGAGGCCGGCATCGGCCGCACCGCGATCTATCACCACTTCCCAGACAAAGAATCCGTGGTGATCGCCTTCGCCTCCCACGAGACGACGCGCTACCTCGACGGACTGCGCGCCGCACTGTCGGAGGTCGACGCTCCGGTCGCACGTCTGGGCGTCTACATCCGGCATCAGCTGGAGGCCGGGCAGGAATTCCACATGGGCATGGGCATGCAGCTCTACGGCACGTTGTCGCCCGAAACGATGCTGGCCATCCGCGACCACGTCGTGGCGGTGGAAGACGTGCTGCGCGAGATCCTGGCCCAGGGTGTGGCCACCGGGCAGTTCGTCGTCGACGACGAGCCGGCCACGATGTCGTTGATTCATGCCTGTCTGGCGCCGCGGCACCTTCCTGTCGAGGCAATCGAACGGTTCGTCCTGCGCGCCCTGGGCGCCGCTTAATCACGACCCGCCCTCGAACCCGTAGGCCCCCGAACCGGTAGACGCCGTGTTAGGTTCTCGACAGGTTGTCAGCATCATGCTGACAAGATGTCAAAGTTGAGCCCTACCAAGTGGAGCCGAGTATGCCGCCGAGCGCCGTCGCAACCGAGTCCGTCCGTTCACTGTCCGCGGCGATGCGTCAGGACTCGACCGACCAGCACGACGCCGCCGAGCATTCGCCGTTTGTCACCGAGCTGCTGAGCGGCCGGGTCAACGAGCAGGGCTACATCGACTACCTGCTGCGGCTGCGGGCGATCTATGCCGCGCTGGAAAGCGCCGTCCGCGAGCACCGCAACGATCCCCTCGTCGGCGCCGTGTACGACCCGGCCCTCGAGCGGTTGGATGCCATCGACGCGGATCTGGCCCATTGGGCACCCGGCGCGGACCGCGATGTCGATTCACCCGCCGTGCGCGCCTACTGCGACCGGTTCGCCGATTCTCCGTGGGGCGGTGCCCTGGTGGCGCACCACTACACCCGCTACCTCGGCGACCTCTCCGGCGGCCAGGCCATCGGGCGCATCCTGGGGCGCTCGTTCGAGCTCGATGGCAAAGGTCTGGACTTCTACGACTTCCCGATGCGGCCCAAACCGTACAAGGACGCCTACCGCGCCCGCCTCGACGGACTCGACCTCGACCCGGATGAGATCGACCGCGTGGTCGACGAGGTGAAACTGGCCTTCAGCCTCAACCAGCGCGTCTTCGACGAACTCGCCGAGAAGCTGCCCGCCTACCAGCGCTGACCTCACCCCGAACTCGAATTGACGATTCCGCCAACACATAGGAACTTCATACCCCAAATCAGCTGAAGTTAGCTTACGCTAACCATACTTAGCTGCTGGGGGGCAAAGCGATCGAAAGGAGGCTCCGGGCCGCCTGCGTGCAGTGCACCCCGGACAACCCGATGACCATCTGCACTCCCCATTCCAAGGCAGCAAACCGCGACAACGCGTCGTCGATCACCCTGCCGGACGGTCCCCGATGACCGCCCCGGTCTGGATGGCCGTACCGCCCGAAGTGCACTCCGCGCTTCTGAGCAGCGGCCCCGGCGCCGGACCGCTACTGGCCGCGGCCGGAGCCTGGAGCTCCTTGAGCACCGAATACTCCTCGGCGGCAAGCGAATTGACCGCACTGATGGGCACCGTGCAGGCCGGCGCCTGGGAGGGCCCGAGCGCCGAGCGTTACACGGCGGCACACGTGCCCTACCTGGCCTGGCTGAGTGAGACGAGTGCGAGCACCGCCGGGGTGGCCGCGCAGATCGAGACCGCCGCCGCCTCCTACACCGCCGCCCTGGCCGCGATGCCGACCCTGGCCGAGTTGGCCGCCAACCGCACGACCCTCGGTGTCCTGGTGGCCACCAACTTCTTCGGGATCAACACGGTCCCGATCGCCGTCAATGAAGCCGACTACGTACGCATGTGGATCCAGGCAGCGACGACGATGACCGTCTACCAGGGCGCCACCGCGGTCGCGGTCGCCACCACACCGACCTCCACACCGGCCCCGCTGCTGGTGACGCCGGGAGTCGGCGAAGCCGGTTCCGCATCGGCCACCATGACGCAGTCCGCGACCGTGGCCAGGGCTTCCGAGTCCGGTTCTTCCCTGAGCTTGAGCGACTTGATCAGTTCGTACGAGGAGTTCGTCGAGTGGGTGAAGGCCAACGATCCGATCGGCAATTGGTTGGCCGGGCAGTCTGAGCACTTCTACGGGATGTACGACCAGCTCAGGGAATTCATTCTCGAGCCGTGGCGGATTCCCCAGGTCCTGGCCGAGATCATCGCCGACCCGTCATTGCTGTTCACCACCTACATCAACGTGTTCTTCCTGGGTGCCTACACGGCAACGTTCGCGGTACTGGGTACGCCGTTGTACGCCGCGGCGGTCGCGGCGGCCTCCCCCGCGATGCTCGGCATGCTCGGGCTCATCGGACTGGCACAGGCGTACGACGTCCCGCTCGACCAGCCGGCCGAGGACATCGCCCCGCGTGCCGAGCAGCCCGCGGTGGCCGCGTTGCCCGGCTCCCCGGCTCCGGCCTCGGTTACTGCGGGTGCCGCACCTACGACGGCACCCACCTCCGCGCCCACCGCCCCCGCACCGTCAACTCCCACTCCGCTGCCTGCCGGCGCCGAGAACGCCCTCTATGCGGTGCCGGGCGGGGGTGCAGGATTCGGTTTCGGCTCGACATCGAAGTACAGCGCCACCGCCAAGTCCTCGGAGTCCGTCGGCGCATCGGCCGCTGCGGCCGCGACCGCGGCGGCGATCAACAAGCGACGGGCGCAGGCCCGCAAGCGTCGTGCCGGCACGGCCAAGGACCGCGGCTACCGCTACGAGTTCATGACCGCCGACGGCGACGCCGCCGCGCCGCCGCCCGAACAACGCTCCACCAGCGCCTCCGGCAGCGGCGCCGGCAATCTCGGATTCACCGGCACCGCAGTGAAATCCGCTGTCGCCGGTCCGGCCGGGCTGACCACGCTGGCCGATGACACGTTCGGCAACGGCACCACCACCCCGATGATGCCGGGAAGCTGGCAGAGTGAGGCAGACGAGCGGCCCGCCCCGGAAGACGAAGCCGACGCCTGACCGATCTGTGTTGAGGTGGTGAACAATTGGTGAGAACCGGCGCCGTCTGCCGCCTGTGAGGCCCGGGGTCCGGCATCACACGGCGATACTGGTGACTCCGAGCGAAGGGGGCACCGCATGACTTCCGACACCGCGCCGCAGCCCGGCAGCTGGGAAAGCACGCTCCCCCACTTCTCGACCGTGGAGACGCACGGCGAAATCACCGTACCGATCACCCACCCCTCGGAGACTCTTCGGTTCTTCGCCGGGCTCACCTTCGTGCTGTGGGCGCTCGTCGCCGTCGGGGCGGCGTTCTGGTGTCACCGCATGCAGACCCACGACCCGTCGCCATGGCTTGGTTTCGCAACGATCCTGGGCTCGTTCCTGCCCGCCATCCTCTCGACCATCGTCGCCGACGAGGCCCGCGACACGTTCGGGCAACGCCGGACCGGCAACTGGATCGCACTGATCCCTACCTTGTCCGGTATCGCCGTCGGGTTGCTCGGCGCCGCCGTGTGGTTCAGAGATTTCAGCGGCGGAGTCATCGCGCTCGCCAGCGCGGCGTGCTCAGCCGGCGCGGCGATCGCCACACTCACCGCATGGCGGGGCGTGCGTTACCTCCGGCGGCGTCAACACTGGCTGGCGGCGTTGCGGGGTCACGGCGTTCGTTCCACGGGCGAGCTGCGCAACGTGAAATTCCTGAACCGCTGGACCGCGGACGACCCGCAATTCACCGTCACGGTCGCGTTCGATGCTCCGACCGGACGCCGGGTGGTGACGGCGAACATGGTCGCCGATCACGCCCGGGTTCCGCTGGCGGGGTCACGCGTCGTCGTCTTCAGTGCACCGCACGACGCAGGCAACGACGTGCTGATCGAACTCGACCCCGCCAACCCGCCCAAGTTCGACCGCGATCCCGGTGGGCAGTACCGCAAGCCGAGCGGCACTTAGGAGTTGCCGACGGCCAACTCCCGCAGCACCAGATCCGTTGCGTCCCAATCCATGCACTTGTCGGTGACGGACTGGCCGTAGGTCAGCGGACGGGCCTCGGGCGACTGGGCACCGGCGATCAGGAAGCTCTCCAGCATCACGCCGCTGATCGGCAACCCGTCGCGCACCAACTGGGCCACCTCGGCGGCCACCGACGCCTGGCGGATGTGGTCCTTGCCGGAATTGGCGTGGCTGCAATCGATCACGACACGACCGGGCAGCCCGGCAGCGGTCAGCTTGGCGGCGGCATCGGCCACCGCGTCGGCCCCGTAGTTGGGTCCGTCGGTCCCGCCGCGCAGGATCACGTGGCAGTCCTCGTTGCCTGCTGTGCTCACCACCGCGCCCCGGCCCATGTCGTCCATACCGAAGAAGACATGCTCGGCCGCAGCGGCTTTCACGCCGTCGACCGCGACCTGGATGTTGCCGTCGGTGCCGTTCTTGAATCCGACCGGCATCGACAGGCCCGACGCCAGCTGACGGTGCACCTGCGACTCGGTGGTCCGGGCGCCGATCGCGCCCCAGGCGACGGCGTCGGCGATGTACTGCGGGCTGGTCGGCTCCAGGAACTCACACCCGACCGGCAGGCCGATGTCGATGATGTCGAGCAGCAGTTGACGGGCCACCCGCAGGCCACGCGCGACGTCGTAGGTGCCGTCCATGCCCGGATCGTTGATCAGGCCCTTCCAGCCGATGGTGGTGCGCGGCTTCTCGAAGTACACCCGCATCACGATCTTGAGCTGGTCTTTGAGCTCGTCGGCCACCTTGACCAACCGGCTGGCGTATTCCAGCGCCGCCGCCGGGTCATGCACCGAGCAGGGACCGACGACCACCAGGAGCCGGTCGTCCCGACCGGCCAGGATGTCGGCGATCTCGTCGCGGTCACGGGACACCCGCTCAGCGCGGCGCTCCCCCAACGGGAACTCGGTCAGTACGTCGTGCGGGCTGGGGATCGCGCTGAAACTGCGGACCCGGCGGTCCGAAGTGGCGGGTGCGTTGGCGATCTGCGCCAAATTCATTTTCAGGTGCCTTCCTGGTGGTGGGCACCTACGAGAGAACCGGCGCCCTGTAACGACGAAAGGCAGCGACCGATGGTCACTGCCTGGGCTCCGGGTGGATGCGTGCTTAGTGCTGCGCTTTATCGGCTCCGCCCGGAGCCTTGATAAAGCGCCAATAGCTGGCACACACACCGATAGTCACGTCGGCCAGGCTACACGACCGCCGACGCCGGACCACAACCGGGCAGTTCACAAGCGCGGTTTGTGACCACAACCTACGATCCTGGACATGCCGCTCAGCGCAAGGATGCCCGAGCTCGCAGCGTTCGAAGTGCTGCTGGCGATCGCGCGCACCGGCAGCCTCGGAGCCGCCGGCCGCGAACTCGGGCTCACCCAGCAGGCAGTATCGGCCCGCCTGGCGTCGATCGAAGCCCAGACCGGGGTGCGACTGGTGCAGCGCAGTCCCCGTGGATCACGGTTGACCGCCGCCGGGGTGGTGGTCGCCGAGTGGGCCGATCAGTTGCTCGATGTCGCCGGACGGGTGGACGCCGGACTGGCCGCGATGCGCAGCGAAAGTCACAGCCGGATCACCGTCGCGGCCAGCCTGACCATCGCCGAGCAGCTGATGCCACGGTGGTTGGTGTCGTTGCAGGCCGATGCCGCGCGCCGGGGTGTCGGCGCGCCGCGGGTCATTCTCACCGCGGCCAACAGCGACCAGGTGATCGCCGCGGTGCACGACGGTTCGGCCGACCTCGGCTTCATCGAATCTCCAGGCGCCCCAGCCGGTTTACACGGCCGGGTGATCGCCCGTGACGAGTTGGTGACGGTGGTACCGCCGGAGCACAAATGGGCGCGGCGATCGGCCCCGATCAGCCCCGCCGAGCTCAACGAGACCGCGCTCGTGTCACGCGAAACAGGTTCGGGCACAAGGGAAGCCCTCAGCGCTGCGCTGCGATCCGCGCTGGGACCGTCGATCCGGCAGGCCGATCCGGCGATCGAATTGTCCTCCGCGGCGGCGATGCGCGCCGCGGTGCTGGCCGGCGCCGGGCCTGCCGTGATGAGCAGGCTGGCCGTCGACGACGACCTCGCCCTCGGCCGGCTGCGCGAAGTGCCCGTCGCTGGGTTGGATCTGCGTCGCGAGCTGCGCGCGATCTGGTCGGGAGGGCGCACCCCGCCGGCGGGGGCGGTCCGCGACCTGCTCAGCCACATCGCGTCGCATCGCCTGACGTCAGCCGCGCAGTAGGCGGCCGGACCGCACCCCACGCACCGTGTTGGTGGCGACCGTCGCCCAGGCGCCCAACAACAGCACGTACAACGCCACCGCCAGCAAGGAGATCGCCACCGCACCGGTCGCCGCACCCAGCGCCGAGGCCCCCGTCACGCAGGTACCCACCGGGAAGGTGAAGCTCCACCAGGTCAGGCTGAACGACAACCCCCGCCGCGCGGCATGCACCGTCAGTGCCGCCGCGAGGCAGAACACGAACGCCCCGAAGCCACCCATCACCAAGCCGTACACGATGCCGAACGCGTGCAGGGCCGAGACCGTACCGGCGTCGGTGAGGACCGAACCGGCGTGGGCGGGCAGCAGATTGGCCGCGGTGATCGACTGGCCGACGACACCGAGCACGATCCACACCGTGGGGATCGCCTGCACCTGACTGAAGCCGCCGTGCATGAGCCGCGAATACACCATGGTCGTGGTGATCAGGCCGGCCAGCAGACTCAGACCGAACATGGCGTAGCAGCCCACCAGCAAGGTCATCCCGGCCTGCCCCGGCCCGAGGTGAGACAGCAGCAGGGCGCCGGTGGAGGCCGAGACCATGGGCGACACGACCGGCATCATCCAGGCCGGGACCGCCTCCACGTCGGTGTGATCCTCACGGGTGATCATCGCGAACGGAAGCCACAGGGCGACAACCAGTCCCAGTGCCGTACCGGCGGTCCACAGCACCACGTCCAGGGCCAGCGCCGCGGACGGGCCGATGATCGGGGGGCCGAACAGCAACGCCCCCGCCCCGACGGTGAGCAGTGCCATCGCCGGGGCACCGTAGAACTGACCCACCACCTGATGGGCGGCATACGCTTTCGCCTGCTCCCGATACCGGATCCAGTGCGTGGCGAACGCCCCGGTCAGCACCACCAACACGGTGCCGGCGAGAATCCACACCGCGGTGGCGAATCCGTGCAGACCCGGCAGCCGAAGCGGCAGGGTGGCCGCCGCGGTCGCGACGATGCCGGTGCCCATGACCGAGGCGAACCAGTTCGGCGTGATGTGCCGGAACGCCGAACCCGCACTGTCCAATTCGGCCAGTAGCGCGGTGTGGAACGGCCTCTCGGCGGTGTAGGCGGCTGCGTAGGTGGTCACCTCACCAATGGTGGTGGGCTGTTCCGATCACCGGTAGGCGCCGCAATGTTGTGGCGTCACAAACCAGGCTTGTGGCTCAGACGTAGCGGTTACGGCCGGCTTGTGCACCGGCCACCATCTGCACCAGGTAGACCACCAGGACCATGACGAACGGCGCGGTCCAGCCCGCGGTCATGTCGTGGAGCAAGCCGAACGTGAACGGTCCCACGCCGGCCAGCAGGTAGCCGAAGCCCTGCGCCATGCCCGACAGCCTCGCGGTGTCCTCGGCATCCCGGGCCCGCAGCGCGATCACGGTGAGCGCCAACGAGAACACGCTCATCCCGATGCCGACGAAGAAGCTCCACAGCAGCGGCGCCGCGCCCGGATTGACGAGCAGTCCGATCATGCCGACCATCCCGATCACCCCGAGGCCGACGATCCACCCGCTCTGGTTCTTCTGCTTTGCCGCCAGCGGCGGCACGATCAGGCTGATCGGCACCGCGAGGATCGACACCAAGCCGAGCAGCAGCCCTGCGTCGGTCTTGCTGACCCCGCTGTCGATGAACACCTCGGGCAGCCAGCCCATCATGATGTAGGCCAGGAACGACTGGCAGCCGAAGAACAACGTGATGGTCCAGGCCAGCGGGCTGCGGAGCAGGGACCGGGCGGAAGCGCCCGAGGCAGCTTCCTCGGTGCGGGCCTGACTGATGCCCCGCGCGCCCACCAGCCAGAACAGCAGCGCGACGACGGCCACCAAGGCCCAGGAACCCAGCGCCCCGCGCCAGCCGCCGAGCAGGGGCTCCAGCGGCGGGGTGACCGCCGATCCCAGCGCACCGCCGCCCTGCAGGGCCGCGGTGTAGACACCGGTCATCAGACCGATCTGAGCCGGGAAAGAACCCTTGATCACGACCGGGATGAGCACGTTGACCAGCGCGATTCCGCCCGTGGCCACCAGCGTCCCGCCGATCACCACGTAGGGGCCGTCCAGCACGCGGGTGACCAGACCGATGCTGAGGATCACCAGGGCGACCGAGATCGCCCGGCCCAACCCGATCCGGCGGGCCAGCCATGGCGCGGTCAGGCCCGCTGCGGCGAAGCACAGCCCGGGCAGGGTGGTCAGCACACCGGCCCAGACGGCCGAGGCGCCGAGCGATTCCCGCATTTCCCCGAGGACCGGTCCGATGCTGGTGATCGCCGGGCGCAGGTTCAGCGCGGTCAGGATCACCGCGACGACCAGGAGGGCTCCGCCTGCCGCCATCGCCCCAGGGCGGACCTCTACGGCACCGTCCAGCTCGAGCTCCAGATCGTGCTCGTAACCGTTCAGGGATTCATTGCGCAGGGTCCGACTCACCCGGTTATGATGCCATACATCCTATGATTGGATGAAAGGACTTTTGAGTGCCTCTCGCCACAACGCGACGCACGGGCCTGGTCGACCAGGTCATCGAGCAGTTGCGCACCCTCGTCACCTCCGGCGAATGGCCGGTGGACAGCCGGATCCCCACCGAGCCCGAACTGGTCGAGGCGCTGGGGGTCGGGCGCAACACGGTGCGTGAGGCCATCCGGGCGCTGGCACACAACGGCATCTTCGAAGTCCGCCAGGGTGACGGCACCTACGTCCGCGCCACCAGCGAGGTATCGGCAGCGCTGCGCCGGCTGTGCGGATCCGAGCTGCGCGACGTGTTGCAGGTGCGGCGCTGCCTCGAGGTGGAGGGCGCCCGACTGGCTGCCACCGCGCGCACCGACGAGGACCTGGCCGAGCTGCGCGCCCTGCTGGCACACACCGACACCACCGACCACGCGCAGTTCACCCACTCCGACACGGAGTTCCACCTGGCGGTGGTGCGCGCGTCGCACAACCCGGTGCTGATCGAGATCTACCGCGGGCTTCTCGAGGCGATCACCGCCAGCGTCGCGACCACGAGCGCAGGCCCGGGCGGCATGTTCCCGCACGACGAACTGGTCGAGGCGATCGCCGCCGGCGATGTCGAACGCGCGGGGCGCGAGGCCACGGGCTTTCTCGACGAGCTCCTGGCCCGGATGCCGGCTCCGGACTGCTGACCTTCGACTCAAGTCACATAAGTGCGCAACTGCGCACTTATTGACATACTGGCGGGGTGACGAGCCATCCCCTGCGCATCAGCTTGTTCCGGCGTCTGTACGCGGCGCAGGTCGTGGCGCTGCTCGGCACCGGTCTACTGACCGTCGCCCTGGGGCTGCTGGCGTACGACATCGCCGGAGACGACGCCGGTGCGGTGCTCGGAACCGCGCTGGCGATCAAGATGATCGCCTATGTGTTCGTCGCTCCGGTGATGGCTGCGGCCACCTCTCTGCTGCGGCCCCGGTCGGTCCTCGTCGCGACGGACATCCTGCGGGCCGGCGTCGCCCTCTGCCTACCATTCGTCGAATCCGTCTGGCAGATCTACCTTTTGGTATTTCTACTGCAGGCCGCATCCGCCACGTTCACACCCGCCTATCAGGCGGTGATCGCATCGGCACTGACCGACGAGCACACCTACACCAGGGCACTGTCGTTGTCCCGCCTCGCCTACGACCTGGAATCGCTGGCCAGTCCGGTACTCGCGGCCACCCTGCTGACCGTCGTCGGCTACCCCACCCTGTTCCTCGGAACCGTCGCCGGATTCCTGTCCTCGGCTACCGCGATCTCGCTGGCCCGCAGCCCCCGCACCCCGGAAACCGCGCGTCCGGCTCGGTTTCGCGACCGCACCCTGGCCGGCGTCTGCGTGATGTGGCGCTCGCCGCAACTGCGGGCCCTGCTGGCACTCAATGTCGTCGTGGCAGCCGCCACCGCGCTCGTGGTGGTCAACACCGTGATCTATGTCCGGACCCTGCTCGACGGTCGGGACAGCGGTCTTGCGTTGGCACTAGCCAGTTTCGGCGGTGGTTCGATGTTGGTCGCGCTGACGTTGCCGCGGCTGCTCAACTCGATCCCCGACCGCGCGATCATGCTCACCGGCGCAGTCGTCTGCGCCGGGACACTGGGCGCCACAACCGATTTCATCCTTGCCGCACCTTCCGGAGCGTTCGGCTGGATCACGCTGTGCACGCTGTGGGCGGTCACCGGTGCAGGCACCTCGATGATCAACACACCGTCAGCCCGCCTGCTGCGCCGCAACTCGACCGACCAGAACCGCACCGAGGTGTTCACCGCACAGTTCTCGCTGTCACACTCCGGGTTCCTGCTCACCTACCCGGTGGCCGGCTGGGTCGGCGCCACGCTCAACCAAGCTATTGCCGCCCTCCTACTGGCCGCGCTGGCTACACTCGCGACACTGGCGGCAGTCACGACGTGGCCGCGTCACGGGAGGGAGTTCCATGGCACCGCAGCCCGGGAGTCCATCGTCGCGGCCGCAGGACAGCCTGGTCCATGAGGGCGCGCCCAACCAGGAGCGGCTCGACGTCGCCAGCGAGACGTTTCGGATGTTGTCGGACCGCACCCGGCTTCACCTGCTGTGGCTCCTGACCCAGGGCGAGGCCGATGTCACCGCACTGGCCGAGGCCACCGGAGGATCCCGCACCTCGATCAGCCAGCACCTGGCGAAACTCCGTTTCGCCCGCATGGTCGACACCCGCAAAGACGGACGCCGGGTCTACTACCGGCTGCGCGACGGGCACCTGAGCCGTCTGGTCCAAGAAGGGCTCAACCACGCCGACCACCGCGTCACCGGGGAACCGTCGCACCCCTGAACTCAGAACGGCGCGTCCTCCACGCGCGCCCGTCTCAGCGGCAGCCGCAACAACAACCGCGCTCCGCCCAGCGGACTCTCCAGCAAAGCCGCTGTGCCACCGTGCAATTCGGCCTGCTGGGCCACCAGAGCCAGGCCCAGCCCGGACCCTGAACGCGACGCGGTCGAGCCCCGGGCGAACCGCTCGAACACCTCGGCCCGCTCCGCCTCGGGCACCCCGGAACCGTTGTCGTCGACCACGATCTGCACGTCGTCGGCCGAACTGACCGCGCTGAGCCGGATCTCGGTGGCACCCCCGTGTTTGACGGCGTTGGCGATGGCATTGTCGATCACCAGACGCAGGCCCGCCGGCATGCCGAGCATCAGCACCGTCGGCGAGGGCATCAGCGTGGCCCGCAAGCCCGGATAGGTGCGCAACGCGTCGTGCGCCGCGCGGTCGAGCAGTTCGGTGACATCCATCGGCACAAAGTCCTCGACCGTGGTCAACTCCCCCTGCGCCAACCGCTCCAGCGCGGTCAAGGTGCCCTCGATACGACTCTGCGTGCGCAGCACGTCCCCGATCACCTCCTGGCGCTGATCGGCGGTCATGTCCAAGGTGGACAGCACTTCCAGATTGGTGCGCATCGCCGTCAGCGGCGTGCGCAGCTCGTGAGAGGCCACCGCGGCGAAGTCGCGGGCCGACTCCAGCGCGGCCTTGGTGCGTTCCTGTTCGTTGCCGATGCGCGCCAGCATGCCCTCGACGGCCTCGGCGATCTCCACGGCCTCGCGCACACCGCGCACCTGCACCTCGTCGGGCTTGGACTGGGCGTTGATGGCCCGCGCCTGCTGCGCCAGCAGCCGGAACGGCGTGATCATCACCAGCGAGATCATCCAACCCACCACGATGGTGCTGCCGATGACACCGCCGCAGATCAACAGCACGCGCAGGTGCAGCTCGTCGATCCGGCGCTGGGTCTCGGCCAGCGGCGCCCCGAGCGCGATGCTGGCCGGACCGGCGGTGAACGTGCGCACGCGGTACTCGACCCCGTCGATCGTGGTGTTGGCGTAACCGTTCTCCAGCTTGGGCAAGACGATGTCGCTGGGGACCGAGACACTGACACCGCCGATGTGTGCGGTGCGGACCAGGCCGCCGTCGTCGGGCATGGACTTGTCCGCCGCGCCCTGCTTCGTCGCGCTGAGCAGCGTGCTCACGTCGCCGAGACTGCTCAACGAATCGAGACGCCGGTCCAGCTGGCTGTACTGGTCGTTGGTGACGCCGAGCCACACCCAGGTCCCGAGCGTGATCACGGTGACCACCACCGACAGCGCACCGACGATGACGATGGTGCGCAGCGACAGCACCCGCATCACCGGCCGCAGCACCGGCCGCAACAGGTTGAGCACGCGCTCTTCGAGATTCACCGGCGCTATCTTGCCCGATCCGCACGGGCGGATGCCCGGCGCTCCGGTCGCCGACGCCCGACCATCGTCAACTTTTGGTTGACGACCCGCTATCGTCAACCTAGAGTTGACGCCATGACCAAGCCAGTCACCCTCACCAACCCCGTCCGCCTCGACGACCTCATCGGCGCGATCAAGAAGGCGCACACCGAACCCCTCGAGCAGTTGATCGACGCCGTGATCGCCGCAGATGCCCTCGGCGACATCGCCGACCACCTCATCGGACATTTCGTCGACCAGGCCCGGCGCTCCGGCGCCTCCTGGACCGACATCGGCAAGGCCATGGGCGTCACCAAGCAGGCCGCCCAGAAACGGTTCGTACCGAAGGTTCCCGATTTCGACCCGGCCACCCTCGACCCCAACGCCGGATTCGGCCGGTTCACCCCGCGCGCCCGCAACGTGGTCGTTGTCTCCCAGAACACCGCGCACGCGGCAGGCAACGCCGAGATCACGCCCGAGCACCTGTTGCTGGCACTGTTCGCCGAACCCGACGGCCTTGCCGCCAAACTCCTTGCGGGTCAAGGCATCACCGAGGAGTCGGCCCGGGACGCCATCACCCTGCCGCCGCCGGCCGGCGAGGTCCCGGCCCTGATCCCGTTCAACGGCGGCGCCAAGAAGGCACTGGAACTGACCTTCCGCCAAGCACTTCGGCTCGGCCACAACTACATCGGCACCGAACACATCCTGCTCGCCCTGGCCGAGGCCGAAGACGAGGACGGACCACTGCACCGCCTCGGCGCCGACCCGCAACGATTCGAGACCGACCTGGCCGCCGCGCTGGCACCGTTCATGGCCAAAGACCAGGCCGCCGAAGAATGAGCCGGGAATGAAGGCGGCCGGCCATCCGTAGAACCAACCGTGATACTCAACGACGCCGCACGCGAACTGATCGGCGCAGGGGCCGACGCCACGCTGGTCACGCTGAACCCGGACGGCAGCCCACAGGTCACGCTGGTCTGGGTGGCGTTGCAGTCCACCCCCGACGGCGATGAACTCGTCACGGCCCACCTGTCCGAACACAAGAAGGTCCGCAATGTCCGCCGCGATCCCCGGGTCGCGGTGACGATCATCGACCCGGGTCGGGTGGGCGAGGTGATGCGCCCTTACCTGGCGATCACCGGCACTGCCCGCATCGTCGAAGGCGGCGCACCGGAACTCCTCAAGGAACTGGCCCAGACCCTGGCCGCTCCCGACGTTCCGTTCCCCCCGAAGGACGCGCCGCCGGGCTGGCTCACCCGGATCCGGATCGACAAGGTGGGCGGCGTCGGCCCCTGGGTGTCCTGACCCATCCGGCTGTAACACGTTTCACTGTGTGCGATCATGCCTGGATGCCTCGCTGGTTTGCGCTCATGTTCACGGCCATGGTGGTGGCTGTCACCGCACTCGTGGCCCCGCCGGCGGCCTCGGCCGAAGGCACACCCATCGGCAACATCGGCGACACCCTGCGGGTCCAGACTGCCAACGGCATCATCGCCGACGTCACTGTGCACGACGTGCTCGCCAGCGACGTTCCGCCCGGCTGGGGCTGGAACGGCTCGCCACGGTGGCGCGCCCAGGGCGGTCCGTGGCGGGTCCCGATCACGGTGACCACCATCCAGGCACCCAACCCCTACGCGATGGCACTGGCGTTCACGTTCAACGGCGTCACCCCGTACGCGGACGCCTACGCGCCCAAGCACACCGACGCGCCCAACCGGCTCGAAGAGGCGCTGCGCAACGCGCCCCCTGGCGCCACCGTCAACGGCGACGTCTACTGGGACGTCTACCGCGCCCTGGTCACCAACGTGGTGCTGACCGACACCAAGTCGGGCAAGCACCTGGCGCAGTGGAATCTGTGGCAGCCCGGCGCGCCCCTGCCTTGATAGTCACGCGCGCCGCGGCAGCCGACCTTCCGGAACTCGCCGCCGTCGCGGCCGTCACCTTTCCGCTGGCCTGTCCCCCGTCCGCGACGCCCGACAACGTCGCCGCCTTCATCGCCGAGAACCTCTCCGCGGAACGCTTCGGCGAGTACCTCACCGACCCGAACCGGATCGTGCTGGTGGCACGGGACACCTCAATCACGGGATACGCCATGCTGATTCACGGCGTCCCCGACGACGACGCCGTCCAGCGAGCGGTGGCGCTGCGGCCGGCGCTGGAGCTGTCGAAGATCTACGTGCTGCCCGACCACCATGGCGCCGGCGTGGCCCAGGCGCTGATGACCGCGGCCTTGGACGCCGGGACCCGATCCGGCGCGAGCTGTGTGTGGCTGGGCGTCAACCAACTGAACCAACGCGCGCAACGCTTCTACGCCAAGAACGGCTTCACCGTCAGCGGCACCAAGACCTTCCGGCTCGGGACCGGCACCGAGAACGACTACGTGATGGTCCGACCGGTCTAAGCGGTCTTCTGCGCGGCAGCGGTCAGGGCCAGCAGACGCGAGGTCGCTCGCAGGTACTTCTTCCGGAACCCACCGGCCACCATCTCCGGGCTGAAAATGGTGTCCAGCTTGGTCCCTGAGGCCAGCACCGGCACGCCCGCGTCGTACAGCCGGTCGGTCAACGCCACGAGCCGCAGCGCCACGCTCTGATCCTCGATCGGGTGCACCCCGGTGATGAACACCTCGGTGACTCCTTCGATCAGCGCGTGGTAGCGCGACGGGTGCATGGTGGCCAGATGCGCGCACAGGCCGTCGAAATCGTCGAGGGTCGCGCCGACGACGCCCTCGGCCCGCTGCGCCACCTCGTCGTCCGACAACGGCTCGGGGGCAGGCGGCAGGTCGCGATGGCGGTAGTCAGGCCCCTCGATCCGCACCGTGGTGAAGATCTGAGCCAGCGTGTTGATCTCCCGCAGGAAGTCCTGGGCGGCGAATCGGCCCTCGCCGAGCTGTTCGGGCAGGGTGTTCGAGGTGGCCGCGATCGACACACCGCGCTCCACCAACGCCGAGAGCAACCGCGAGATCAGCGTCGTGTTGCCCGGGTCGTCGAGCTCGAACTCGTCGATGCACACCACCGAGTACTCCGACAGCAGGTCGATGCACTCGTTGTAGCCGAACACGCCGGCCAGCTGGGTCAGCTCGCCGAACGTGGCGAACGCCGTCGGCGCCTCCCCCTGCGACAGCGTGTAATACGTCGAGGCCAACAGGTGGGTCTTGCCGACGCCGAATCCGCCGTCCAGGTACAGCCCGACCCCGGGCAGCACCTCGCGCTTGCCGAACAGCTTCTTCTTGCCCGCCCGTCGAATCGCGGCCTGTTCGCAGAAGCTGCGGCAGGACTCCACCGCGGCGGCCTGGGAGGGTTCGGCGGGATCCGGGCGGTAGCTGTCGAAGCTGACGTCGGCGAACGTCGGCGGCGGGATCAGCTGTGCGACCAGCCGCTCCGGCGTGACAGTGGGATGACGATCGGCGAGATGAGCGACGCCGCTGGACCCGTGCATTCAGGCAGCGTAACGACGTGCTCCAATTCAGTTCATGTCCGATGACACCGCCGGGACTGACCTGACCGTGCTGGGAAACGTCGAAAAGATCGCCGACGGACAACTGGCCGACTACTACGCATATCCCGATGACCTGCAGAGATGTTGGGTGCGTGGCAACATGATCAGCAGCCTGGACGGTGGTGCGACCGAGGACGGCAAGTCCGGTGGGCTGGGCAGCCCGGGCGATCGGGCTGTGTTCAATCTCATGCGCCACACCGCCGACGTCATCCTGATGGGCGCGGCGACGGTGCGGATCGAGAACTACTCCGGTGTGCAGTTGTCGCCGGCGCAACGGCAGGAACGCCAGCGCCGCGGGCAGGCAGAGGTGCCGCCGATCGCCGTCATCACCGCATCGGCCGAGCTCGACCATGACGCCAAGTTCTTCACCCGCACCGAGACACCGCCGCTGATCCTCACCGCCGCCAAGACCGTCGCCGATGCACGGCACCGGCTGGGCGCGGTCGCCGAGGTACTCGACGCGTCCGGCGCGGACCCGACGCGCGTCGACCCGGGCGTGGCACTGCGAATCCTGGCCGAACGCAAGCTCTTCCGGGTGCTGACCGAGGGCGGCCCGTCGCTGCTGAGTCTGCTCATCGAGAACGACCTACTCGACGAGCTGTGCCTGACCGTGGCACCGATCCTGGTCGGCGGGGTGGCCCGGCGCATCGCCACCGGTCCGGGCCAGGCGCACACCCGGATGCGGCCGGCACACCTGCTCACCGACGACGAGGGCTACCTCTACACGCGCTACGTCCGCGGGTAGCGCCGACGAGCGCTTGCGCAAGGAGCATCGGCTCAGCACGTGTCGCTACTGTGGTCAGCATGCGTCATCAGCTGGTGAAAGCCCTGAGGAGATCGGCGGTCGCCGCGCCCGTCCTGTCATTACTGCTCACCTCCTGCTCACCACTGTTCGCCGCAGATCCGCGCTACGCCACCAACTCCGGCGCCCACCCGCAGGGACAGCCCGAGTCCACGTCGGCGGCCCCGCCCGGTCCGCCCGGTATCGACGCGCCCAAGAACGACCTGTCCTGGCGGGACTGCACCCCCCGGGTGTTCAACAGCGCCGGAATCCAGCCGCCCGCCGACGTCACGCTGGAGTGCGCGAGCTATGACGCCGACCTCGACTCGATCAACGGGGCCACCGGCACGGTCAGCATCGGCGTGGTGCGGGCCCGTTCGCCCCAGACCCCGCCCGACGCCGGTCCGCTGGTGATGACCACCGGATCCGACATCCCAAGCTCGGTGCAGCTGCCGACCTGGTTGGCGCGCTCGGGAACCGACATCCTCAAGACCCACCCCATCGTCGCCGTCGACCGGCGCGGCATGGGCATGTCCGGCGCACTCGATTGCCGCGACGTCTACGACCGTCAGGAAATGCTGGACCAGACCCAGTTTCAGGCCGGCGACGATCCGGTGGCCAACCTCGGCGCGGTCACCATGACCGCCACCACCAGTTGCACCGACACCATCGCCCCTGGCGACTCGGCCTACGACAACGCGCACGCGGCCGAGGATCTGGAGCGGCTGCGCAGCACCTGGGACGTGCCGACCCTGGCGCTGCTGGGCATCGGCAACGGCGCACAGGTGGCCCTGGCCTACGCCGGTTTGCATCCCAACAAGGTGTCGCGACTGGCCCTCGACTCCCCGCTGCCGCTGGCAGTCGGTGCCGAGACCGCCGCCGAGCAACGCGTCAAGGGCCAGCAGGCCGCGCTGGACGCGTTCGCCGCGCAGTGCGTGGCCACCAACTGCCCGCTGGCTCCCGATCCGAAGGGCGCCGTCGACGCGCTACTGGCCGATGCGCGCGCCGGACGCGGCCCCGGCGGGGCCTCGGTGGCCACCCTGGCCGACGCGATCACCACCGGAATGGGCTTCCCGCAAGGCGACCGGATCGCCGCGACCAACAACCTGGCGACGGCCCTGGCCGCGGCTCGCGCCGGTGACGCAGGCCCGATCTCGGCCCTGATCACCCAGACCGACGGCCTGCGCCAGACCGACGGCCAATTCGTCAACTCCTGCAGCGACGCGCTGAACCGGCCGACCCCGGACCGCGTCCGTGAGCTGGTGGTCGCCTGGGGCAAGCTCTACCCGCAGTTCGGCGCCGTCGGCGCACTGAACCTCGTCAAATGCCTCAACTGGCCCAGCGGCACCGCACCGAAAGACCCGCAGGACCTCAAGATTCCGGTGCTGCTGCTCGGCGTGCGCAACGATCCGATCGTCGGCAGCGAGGGCGTCGCGGCCGTCGCCGCGACCATCATCAACGCCGGTGCCAACAACCGCCGGGTGATGTGGCAGGGCATCGGCCACGGCGCCAGCATCTACACCGCGTGCGCTCTGCCCCCGTTGACGGGCTATCTCGACAGCGGCAAACTGCCCGAGACCGACACGTACTGTCCCGCCTGACGCCGGGCCTGATCGGCGTCGGTATAAGGTTCGCTGGTGGCCGAAGCAGAATCCACGACCAATCCAGTCAGATTCGGTCTTCTGAACCTTTTCCGTCCTCGCACCACCCCGCCGAGCACCGCCTCGGTGCTGCGTTCGGTGCTGTGGCCGCTCGCGATCCTGTCGATCATCCATCGCAGCTACGTGCTGGCCACCAACGGCTACATCACCGACGACTTCGGTCCGGTGTACCGCGCGGTGTCGAACTTCCGACGGCACTGGGCCATCTACAACGAGCACTTCAGCTACGTCGACCCGCACTACCTGTATCCCCCGGGCGGCACGCTGCTGCTGTCCCCGTTCGGCTTCCTGCCGGAGTTCGCCTCCCGCTTCTGGTTCGTCGCGATCAACGCGGTGGCCGTCATCATTGCGGCCGCCCTTCTGGTGCGCCTCTTCAAGTTCTCGCTCACCTCGGTGGCGCTGCCGGCTCTGCTGCTGGCCATGTTCTGCACCGAATCGGTGACCAACACATTGGTTTTCACCAACATCAACGGCTGCATCCTGCTCGCCGAGGTGCTGTTCTTCACCTGGCTGCTGTCGGGGAAGGTGGGACATCAGTGGTGGGCCGGCGCGGCGATCGGGATGACGCTGGTGGTCAAACCACTGCTCGGCGTGCTGCTGCTCCTGCCGCTGCTCAACCGGCAGTGGCGTGCATTGGTGACGGCGATCGCGGTGCCCGTCGTGTTCAACGCCGTCGCCTGGCCGCTGTCGGCAGACCCGATGGGCTTCGTCCGCAACACGCTGCCCTACATCATGGAGACCCGCGACTACTTCAACTCCGCCATCCTGGGCAACGGCATCTACTACGGGCTGCCGATGTGGCTGATCGTCGCGCTGCGGGTGACATTCGTGGTACTCGCCGCGGTCAGCCTGTGGCTGCTGTACCGCTACTACCGCGAGCGCGATCAACTGTTCTGGATGCTGACGTCCTCGGGCGTGCTGCTGATCACCTCGTGGCTGGTGCTCTCGCTGGCCCAGGGCTACTACTCGATGACGCTGTTCCCGTTCCTGATGACCGTGGTCCTGCCGAACTCGGTTCTCCGTAACTGGCCGGCCTGGCTGGCGGTCTACGGGTTCATGACGATGGACCGCTGGCTGCTGTGGCGCTGGCCCACCACCGGGCGGTTCCTGGAGTACATGAAGATCACCTACGGCTGGTCGCTGATGCTGGTCGTGGTGTTCTGCGTGCTGTACTTCCGGTATCTGGACGCCAAACAGGACGGCAGGCTCGACGGAGGTATCGACCCGCCGTGGCTGAGCCGTCCCGAGGCCAAGGACAAGGAAGCCGCGTCAGTCTGAGGTGAACTGCATGACCTGACCCGCCAGCCGGGTCCGGGTCTGCATCTGCAGACCGTGGCGCGCGCAGACGTCGTCGAGTTCGCCGGGATTCACCAACCGGAACGGTGACCGGTCGAGCCGGTGGATCGCCGTCGCCATCGGAGTGCGGGTCAGGTCGTAGCCGGTGAACACACCACCGGGCCGCAGCACCCGGGCGATCTCGGCGATCGCCTTCTCCCACTCCACGATGTGGTGCAGCATCAGGCAACTGAGCACGGAGTCGAAGGAGTCGTCGGCGAACGGCAGATCGGTGGCGTCGGCCCCGCGCACCGTCACATCCGGGAACCTCTGCAATCGCCGGGCCGCGGTGCGCACCATGGCCGGGTCGAAGTCGGTCGCGGTGATGGCCAGCTCCGGTTTCGCCTGCCGCAGTCGAACTGCGATATCGCCACTGCCCGAGCCGATTTCGAGCACATCGTGGCCCAGCCGATCGATCGGGATGCTGCCGAGCACTGCCTGCCCGGTCCCCGTTCGCCACAGCGCCGTCTTGCAGAAGGCGCGCTCGATCTGTGACATTGCCGGCATGGGAGCTCCTGTCCTCGGTGTGTGCGTCGAGCATCGCGCCGAATCGCGGGGCAACGCTTGAACGGATCCGTCCGATCAGCCCAATGCCCGCGCCACGTCACTGGGGGCGATACCGGTCAGCTCACGACACACCCGGGTGGCATGCGCGCCGTCGGCGAACCCGGCCAGATGCGCCGCATCGGTGATCGACGCCCCCGCGCCGAGATGCTCGAGCGCGGACAGCAGGCGCGTCCACCGCGCCATCGCCCCGAACGACGTCCCGGTCTGTTTGCGGAAAAGCCGGCCAAGATGGTCCGCCGACATCGCCACCTCGCCGGCCACCGAGCCCAGATCGGTGCGACTCGGGATCCGGGCCGTGACGAGTTGGATCGCCTCGCGCACCTGCGGGTGCACCGCTGCCTCGGTGTCGGCGCCGAACCAGCCCAGCAGCGCGTCGATGACCATCTCCGCCGCACCGGCGAGATCCTCGGCCCGCACCGCGTCGGCCACCGACGCCGCCAGTGAATCGGCACCGCCGATCGCCCACAGGCCGGCATGGTCACCGTGCGCCCGGATCACGGCGTTGAGCGTTGTCGCAGTGGATGTTTCAGCACCCAGATACACCGAAAGCGCCGCACTCGCGCCGCCCGGCCGCATCGCATGCCGGGTACCGCCGGCCACCGCCGCGACGGAGCAGCGCTGTTCGGCACCGTCGCCGGACACCAACACCAGTGGGCCACCGATCCCGACCGCGAGCTGCACCGCGGGATGGTGGTGCACCTCGATGTCACCGAACGAACCCACCACCGCCGTCATGCCGGGCCTGGTGAGCCAGCTGCCGCCCATACCGCAGGCTAGCGCGCCGACGGCGGCCTGCGCTTGTACGGATCCGTCGTACCTGGCGCGCACCGGCGGACACCACGTAATTTGGGTTCATGACGACCGACGGTCCCAAGCTGCAACTGACCGATGACGAGTGGCGCGAGAAGCTGACCCCCGAGGAGTTCGCGGTGCTGCGCCGGGCCGGCACCGAACGGCCCTTCACCGGTGAGTACACCGACACCAAGACCGAAGGCGTGTACGAGTGCCGGGCCTGCGGCGCCGAGTTGTTCCGCAGCAGCGAGAAGTTCGAATCCCATTGCGGGTGGCCGTCGTTCTTCGATCCGGCCGATTCGGCCGCGGTGATCCTACGCTCGGACACCTCGCTCGGCATGCGCCGCGTCGAAGTGCTGTGCGCCAACTGCCACAGCCACCTGGGTCATGTGTTCGAAGGCGAGGGCTACCCCACCCCGACCGATCAGCGGTACTGCATCAACTCCATCTCGCTGAAGCTGGTGCCCAAGACCACCTGACCCCAAAGGCGGGGGTCAGTCGACGCGGGTGGCGTGCACCTCCCAGAACGGCATGTGCACCCGGCCGTCGACCAGCCACGGCTCGATGACGCGCAGTCGCTCCAGCACCGGGGCCATCTGGTCGGCCATGTCGGTGTCACGCGCAGCCATCGTCTCGAAGACCTCGACGCTGACGTTGCCCTGATACGTCGTGGTGCCGAGATAGGTGATCTCCCACCCGGCGTCGGGAAGCACCCCGCGGAAATCGTCGGCAGTCATCGAACGCGGCATCTTGAAGCCGTTCACGTTGTGCTCACCGAACTCGTACATGTACAGCCGCGCACCAGGTTTGGTGGCCCGGTGCAGGGCGCGTACGTACGACTTCTGCATTTCGGGCTCACCGGTGAAGACGTGGTAGAACGCGGTGTCGACGACGGTGTCGAACTTCCCCTCCAGCCCGTCGAGCCTCGTGGCGTCGGCCACCCGGAAATCCACCGTCACGCCGGCCTTCTGCGCGTTCTGCCGGGCCCGCTCGATCGCGGCCGGTGACGCGTCAACACCCGTGGCCGACAACCCTTTTGACGCATAGTGGATGGCGTGGTGACCGGGACCGGTACCCGGATCCAGCACCTCCCCCTTGACCGCACCCAAGGCGACGAGCTGCTGCACGACCGGCTGCGGCCCACCGATATCCCACGGGGTCGCGGCGGGCAGGCCGTGCGATGTCCGCTCGTCGCGGTACATCTCTTCGAAATGATCGGATTCTTGCGGAGCAGTCATGCCCGCGAGGGTAGACCCGCTAACTAAAGACCCTGGTCAGGGCAGCTTGGCGACCAGATCCTCGACGCTGACCCGCGGGCCGGTGAAGAACGGCGTCTCCTCGCGGGTGTGGCGACGGGCGTCGGTGGCCCGCAGATCGCGCATGAGGTCGACGATTCGGTGCAGTTCGGGCGCCTCGAAGGCCAGGATCCACTCGTAGTCGCCCAGGGCGAACGCGGGCACGGTGTTGGCCCGCACGTCCTTGTAGCCGCGGGCGGCCATGCCGTGCTCGGACAGCATGCGGCGACGCTCCTCGTCGGGCAGCAGGTACCACTCGTAGGAGCGCACGAACGGGTACACGCAGATGTAGTTGCCCGGATCCTCACCGGCGATGAACGCCGGGACATGGCTCTTGTTGAACTCGGCCGGGCGGTGCAGCGCAACGCTGCTCCACACCGGGTCGCTGATCCGGCCCAGCGCGGTGGTGCGGCGGAAGTCCGAGTAGGTCGCCTGCAGCGCCTCGATGTTGTCGGCGTGGGTCCAGACCATGAAGTCGGCGTCGGCCCGCAGGCCGGCCACGTCGTACAGGCCGCGCACGACCACTCCACGCTCTTCCTGGGTCTTGAAGAACGCCGCGGCCTCTTCGGTGATCTGGGTGCGTTCCTCACCCAGTTCCCCCGGGCTCACCGCGAACACCGAGAACATCAGGTAGCGGATCGTGGAGTTGAGTTCGTCGTAGTCGAGCTTGGCCATACGCCTATCGTGCCACGCCGCTGTACACCAGTTCCGCGGCCGCCCGGGTGGCGGTGCCCACACACGCCGGCACCCCGATCCCGTCCAGATATGCGCCGGCCACGGCGAGCGTCGGGGGCAGGCCCGCACGAAGTTCAGCGACCAGATCGGGGTGGCCGGGGCCGTACTGGGGCATCGCGTCGATCCACCGGTGCACGTGACTGTCCACCGGCTCCACCGCGACCCCGAACAGCGCGTTCAGATCGCGCGCCGACCAGGCCAGCAGGTCCTCGTCCCCAGTACTGCGAGCCATGTCGTCGCCGTAGCGGCCGAAGGACAACCGCACCATCTCGACATTCCCGCGCCGGCCCCACTTGCGCGAGGACATCGTGATCGCCTTTGCATTGAGCCGTTCGCCCGCGGCCACCAGGACCCCGGACTGCTGCGGCAACGGCGTTCCGCCCGGCAGAGCCAGGGCCACCACCGCCGCCGAGGCCACCCGGATACGCCGGGCCGCCGCCGCAGTACGCGGGGCGATGTGTTCGATCAGCGAGGGCAGGTGCGGGGCCGGGACCGCCAGCATCACCGCGTCGGCATACCAACTCGCGCCCTCGTCGTCGAGCACCGACCAGCCCTGTCCGCGGCGGTCCACCCGCACCGCGGCGACCTGCGCCCACCGCACATCGGCCCGCCGCCGCAGTTCCTCCAGCAGCACCGTGTAACCACCGTCGACGGCCCCGAACACGGGCGCATCCGACGGTGGCGGCAGCGCCTCACGCACCGCATCGGTGAGGCTTCGCGCCCCGCGATCCAGAGCGGCCGCCAGCGACGGCACCGCCGAGCGCAACCCGATCGTCGCCGAGGACCCTGCGTACACACCGGTGAGCAGCGGGTCCACCGACCGGGTCACCACCTGTGTCCCGAACCGGTCACCGACCAGGTCGGCGACCGCCGGATCGGCACCGCGGTTCCATCGCAGCGGCCGGTTGCGCTCGTCGAGGATGCGGGCGACCGTCTCGTCGTCGACCAGACCGAGCAGCGAGGACGCCTGGGCGGGAATGCCCTGCAAGGTGCCCTGCGGCAGCTGATGCAGCCGGGCACCGCTGTAGATCAGGGGGCGGGTGCCCGTGGGACTGATCTGACGACCGGCCAGGCCCAGCTCGGCGAGCAGATCCGGCATCTCCGGCCGGCGGACGATGAATGCCTCGGCCCCGACATCGAACGGTTGCCCGCCGACCCGCTCGGTGCGCAGCACCCCGCCCAGCCGGTCAGCCGGGTCGAGCAGCGTGATCTGAGCCCGCGGTCCGGCCGCGAGCCTCAACCGGTACGCCGCGACGAGGCCTGAAATGCCGCCGCCGACAACGCAATAGGTGGCACTCACAGCGAGTGCACCAGCGTCACCGCCTCGGTGATGATGCCGGGATCGGTCGCCGGCAGCACACCGTGGCCCAAGTTGAAGACGTGACCGGCCGCCCCGGCCGCCACCGCCGCGCGCCCGTCCTCGACGACCCGCCGCACCGCCGCCTCGGCCACCGGCCAACCCGCCAGCAGCACCACCGGATCGAGGTTGCCCTGCAGCGCGCTGCCCGGTTTGACCCGGGCCGCGGCGTCGACCAGCGAGGTGCGCCAGTCCACCCCGACCATGGTGGCCGGTGCCGGGCCCAGGGCCTCGGACATCGCCCCCAGCAGTTCGGCCGTGCCGACGCCGAAATGCGTCATCGGCACGCCGGCCGCGGCCATGGTGGCGAACACCCGGGTGGTGTGGGGAAGCACGTAGGCGCGGTAGTCGGCCAACGACAGCGTCCCGGCCCACGAATCGAACACCTGCAGCGCGTCCACCCCCGCGTCGACCTGGGCCTGCAGGAACTCGATGGTCAGATCGGTCAGCGCGCTCATCAGCGCATGCCAGGTAGCCGACTCCCCCAGCATCATCGCCTTGGTGCGCTCATGGTGCCGGCTGGGGCCGCCCTCCACCAGGTAGGAGGCCAGCGTGAACGGCGCGCCCGCGAAGCCGATCAGCGGCACGTCGCCCAACTCGCGCACCAACATCGAGACCGCCTCGGTGACCGGTGAAACCTGCCCCGGTTCAAGCGGTTTCATGTCCTCGACGTCGGCGACCGACCGGATCGGGTGTTCGATGACCGGTCCGACGTCGGGGACGATGTCCAGACCGATCCCGGCCGCCTTCAGCGGCACCACGATGTCGGAGAACAGGATCGCCGCGTCCACGCCGTGCCTGCGCACCGGCTGCAGCGTGATCTCGCAGACCAGTTCGGGGTCGAAGCAGGCCTCCAGCATCCGATGCTGGGCGCGCAGCGCGCGGTACTCCGGCAACGAGCGGCCGGCCTGCCGCATGAACCACACCGGTACACGGTGCGGGGCGCGGCCGCTCGCGGCGGCAAGATACGGGGAATCGGGCAGCTCCCGGCGGGTATTCATCGGCTCCTATGGTGCCACGTGCCCGCGGGCGCAGACCGTTGCCGGTTCGTGACGCCCCCACTACGGCGCGCCTGCGTCCTGTCCTGACAGTATCCGCTAGCGTCAAACGCCGTGACCTCTGCCGAACCGGCCCAGTTCCGGACGGCGGTGGCGGCGATGAATGCCACCACCGTGCGGCCAGAAATCGAACTGGGTCCGATACGCCCGCCACAGCGGTTGGCGCCTTACAGCTACGCGCTGGGCGCCGAGGTCCGACATCCCGATATGGCAGTCGTCCCGGAGCGCTCCGAGGGCGACGCGTTCGGCCGGCTGATCTTGCTGCACGACCCCGACGGAGCCGAGGCCTGGGACGGCACCATGCGACTGGTCGCCTACATCCAGGCCGACCTCGACTCCAGCGAGGCCGTCGACCCGCTGCTGCCCGAGGTGGCCTGGAGCTGGCTCGTGGACGCCCTGGAGTCGCGTGCCGAGCACGTCACCGCACTCGGCGGCACCGTCACCGCCACCACCTCGGTGCGCTACGGTGACATATCCGGCCCACCGCGGGCACACCAGCTCGAGCTGCGTGCCTCCTGGACCGCGACCGATCTGGAGTTGGGACCGCATGTGGAGGCATTCTGTGAAGTGCTTGAGCACGCCGCAGGGCTGCCCCCGGCAGGTGTCACCGACCTGAGTTCCCGTACCCGCGCTTGAGATGACCGACCAAGACCCAGACTCTGCCGAGCCCGACGAGGCCGAAGCAACCCCACTGCTCTCCCCCGCCGAAGGGGTGCCAGAAGTCTGCGTCACCTCCGGTGAAATATCTTCCGCAGCAACATCTCTCGCCAAAGGCAGCGGACCCTTCGCGATCGACGCCGAACGTGCGTCCGGCTTCCGCTACTCCAACCGCGCGTACCTGGTGCAGATCCGCCGCGCCGGCTCGGGAACCGCACTCATCGACCCGGTCAACCACGGCGGCTCCCCCATCGACGCGATGGCGCCGGTGGCCGAAGCCCTGGCCGCCGACGAATGGGTGCTGCACGCCGCAGACCAGGACCTGCCGTGCCTGTCCGAGATCGGCCTGCGCCCGGGCAAACTCTACGACACCGAGCTGGCGGGCCGCCTGGCCGGCTTCGAGCGGGTCAACCTGGCCGCGATGGTGCAACGGTTGCTCGGCCTGCAGTTGATGAAGGGGCACGGTGCGGCCGACTGGTCCAAGCGACCACTGCCGCCGGAATGGCTCAACTACGCCGCCCTGGACGTCGAGGTGCTGCTGGAATTGCGCAACGCAATCGCCGCCGTCCTCGAAGAACAGGGTAAAACCGACTGGGCTGCACAGGAATTCGAGTATCTGCGCACCTACGTGGCACAGCCCACCCGGCGTGACCGCTGGCGGCGCACCTCCGGCATTCACAAGGTGCGCAACCCGCAGGCACTGTCCGCCGTGCGCGAGCTGTGGACCACGCGTGACACCATCGCCCGCGGCCGCGACATCGCGCCCGGGCGCATCCTGCCCGACTCGGCGATCATCAACGCGGCAACGGCCAATCCCAAGACGGTCGACGAGCTCATCGCGCTGCCGGTCTTCGGAGGTTCGAAACAGCGCAAGAGCGCGAAGGTGTGGCTGGACGCACTGAACCGGGCCAGGGAGAACACCGATCCTCCCGAGGCCAATGAGAGCCAGAGCGGCCCGCCCCCGGCGGCCCGTTGGGCCAGGCGCAAGCCGGAAGCCGCCGCGCGCCTCGAAGCCGCGCGCGCCGGGCTGGCCGAACTGTCAGAGCGGGTGTCCGTACCTGCCGAGAACCTGATCACCCCTGAGGTGGTGCGCCGGCTGTGCTGGGACTGGCGCCCCGTCGGCGATGTGGCCACCGCGGTATCGGAGTTCCTCGTCGAGGCCAACGTCCGGCCCTGGCAGCGGGAGCTGACGGTGCCGGTGCTGACCAAGGCGCTCAGCTCCGCTGAGTGACGCTCACCCGCTCACCCGGTCGATGTGGGCCAGGAAATGGGTCAGCACCGCCTGCGGATCCTCGATCTGCGGCCAGTGTGCGATGTCGTCGGCGAGCATCACCACGTCGGGATCGGGAATCACCTCGAGATAGCGCTTCGCCATGTGCCGCCCCGAGTTCGGGTCGGACGGCCCGTCGATCAGCCGCATCGACACCGCGGTCTCCCGCATCGCCCGAACCCACCGATTCCGGTGCGTGTAGCGGTCATTGACGAACCGGCCGACCTTGTGGATGACCCGCTTACCGTCGTTGTACTCCAGGATCTGGTGGAACTTCTCCATGAGCGCCGGCGACGGCTTGGTGTTCACCCCGAACATCTCGTTGATGGTCGGCTCCACGAGGCGGCGCGACAACCGGCTGCCCTGCAACGGACTCATGATGTCGCCCAAAGGCGTTCGTGACATCGCCTTCTGCAGCAGCCGTGGCGTGTAGGCCTCGTTGAACAGGCCGCCGTTGAGCCAGGTGATCGACTCGATGTTCAGCGCGCCGTAGGCCCGGCCGCCGAATTCGTGGCGGGCCAGCAGTTCCTGACCCACCGAGTCGCCCAGATCATGGGCCAGCACGTGGGCGCTACCGACCCCGAGATGAGCCAGCAGCGCCTCGTGCATGTCGGCGTGGTCGGGTACCGAGTATCCGTAGGCGACGGGCTTGTCGGAGAAACCCATCCCGATCATGTCCGGCGCGATGACGGTGAAGCGCTCGGTCAGCGTGGGCCAGATCAGCGACCAGTCCCATGAGCTGAACGGATAGCCGTGGATGAGAAGGAGATTCGGCCCGCTGCCCTCGACCCGGTAGAAGATGTCGAAGCCGAGGTAGTCGAAGAACTGCCCGGCGTCCTTCCAGTTCTGCAGTTCGGCGTCCATGTCCGCAGCCTAGGCGTCAGTCGACCCGGTGGGTGACTTCCTGCTCGCCCACCGGCGCACCGATCGCGGCGATCCAGCCGGTGATCTGACGGGCGATGTGCTGATCGGTCAGGCCGACCTCGGCAAGTACCTCGCCACGTGACGCGTGTTCCTGGAAGACCTGCGGGACACCGAGATCCCGGCACGGGACGTCGATCTCTGCGTGGCGCAACGCCGCGGACACCGACGAGCCGATGCCGCCGTGCACACCGTTGTCCTCGACGGTGACCACCAGCTTGTGAGCACGGGCCAGCTCGCCGATGGCCTCAGGGACCGGCAGCACCCAGCGCGGGTCCACCACCGTCACGCCGATGCCCTGATCGCGCAGCCGCTCGGCGACAGCGAGGGCCATGGTGGCGAACGAGCCCACCGCGACAAGCAGCACGTCGTCGGTCAGACCGGCGGCCGGGACGGCGAGCACATCGACCCCACCGCGTCGCTCGACGGCCGGAATATCTGCGCCCACATCGCCTTTGGGGAATCGGAGGGCGGTCGGTCCGTCGTTGACAGCCAACGCCTCGCCCAGTTCCTCCCGCAGTCGCGCGCCGTCGCGCGGGGCGGCGACCCGGATGCCGGGGATGATGCCGAGGATCGAAAGGTCCCAGACCCCGTTGTGACTGGCCCCGTCCGGCCCCGTGACACCGGCCCGGTCCAGCACCATGGTGACGGGCAGCTTGTGCAGCGCGACGTCCATCATCAGCTGGTCGAAGGCGCGGTTGAGGAAGGTGGAGTAGATCGCCACCACCGGATGCAGGCCACCCATGGCGAGCCCGGCCGCCGAGGTCATGGCGTGCTGCTCGGCGATGCCGACGTCAAAGAACCTGTCGGGGAACCGATCCCGGAATACACTCAGCCCCGTCGGCCCGGGCATGGCCGCGGTGATCGCCACGACATCGCGCCGTTTGGCGCCGATCTTGACCAGTTCGTCGGAGAACACCGACGTCCAACCGGGCGCCGACTCCTTCGTCGGCAGCCCCGTCTCCGGGTCGATGACGCCGCACGCGTGCATCTGGTCCGCTTCGTCGTTCTCGGCATGCGCGTAGCCCATGCCCTTACGGGTCACCACGTGCACGATCACCGGGGCCTTGAAGCCGCGGGCGTGGCGCAGCGCATTCTCCACCGCATGCTCGTCGTGGCCGTCGATCGGACCGACGTACTTGATCCCGAGATCGGTGAACATCACCTGCGGGGCGACCGCATCCTTGATGCCCGCCTTGATGCTGTGCATGCACTGATAGCAGAACTCGCCCACGACGGGCAGCCCGCGCACGGCCTTGCGGCCCTCTTCCAGGATGCGCTCGTAGGCCGGCTGCAGCCGCAGGCCGGCGAGGTGGTCGGCGAACCCGCCGATGGTGGGCGCGTAGCTGCGGCCGTTGTCGTTGACGACGATGACCACCGGGCGACCACCCGTGGCGATGTTGTTGAGCGCCTCCCAGCACATGCCGCCGGTCAGCGCGCCGTCGCCGACGACCGCCACCACATGGCGATTGCGGTGACCCGTCAGCTCGAAGGCCTTCGCCAGACCATCGGCATAGGACAGCGCCGTGCTCGCGTGGCTGGACTCCACCCAGTCGTGCTCGCTCTCGCTGCGCGACGGGTAGCCCGACAGGCCGTCTTTCATCCGCAGGGTGTCGAAATCCTGTGCGCGACCGGTCAGCATCTTGTGCACATAGGCCTGATGGCCGGTGTCGAAGATGATCGGATCGTGCGGCGAATCGAACACACGATGAAGGGCCAGGGTGAGTTCGACGACACCCAGATTGGGGCCAAGATGTCCACCGGTTGCAGCGACCTTGTGGATCAGGAACTGACGGATTTCCTGTGCCAAATCAGTCAACTGGGACTGTGACAGGTGCTGCAGATCAGCGGGACCGCGGACCTGTTCAAGCATTCCGCCAGTGTACGCACGCACCCCGGGGTCAGTCCTGCCGAGGCTGATAGACATCGGGCACACCGTCGTGGTCCGCATCGACGGTCTCGAGCTGGTGGATCCGGCGATATGCGGCGTTGCGCGACACCAGGACCACCGACGCCAGCAGGCCCGCCACCACCGATCCGGTGACCACCGCGATCTTCACGTCGTCGTCGGCCACGCTGGCGTGTCCGAAGGCCAGTTCACCGATGAGCAGCGACACCGTGAACCCGATCCCGGCCAGCATCGCGACACCGAGCACATCCCGCCAGGCGAGATCCTCGTCCAGGCTGGCGTGGGTGAAGCGGGCCAGCAAATACGTGGTGCCCAGCACGCCGATGGGTTTGCCGAGCACCAGGCCGGCGATCACCCCGATGGTCACCGGATGCGACAACGCGTTGGCGAAGCCCGACCAGCCGCCGACCGTCACACCGGCGGCGAAGAACGCGAACACCGGCACGGCGAACCCCGCCGAAAGCGGCCGGACCAGGTGTTCGAAGTGCTCGGCCGAAGCGTGGCGGCCCAACACCGGGACGGTGAATCCGAGCACCACGCCGGCCACGGTGGCGTGCACACCACTGGCGTGCACGAGCGCCCAGGCCAGCACGGCCGGTGGCAGCAGAATCCACCACTGACGCGCCCCCCGCTGCACCGCGACCGCATACAGTCCGATCGGGATCAGGGCGGCCGCCAGCGGCCCGAGCGCCACGTGATCGGTGAAGAACACGGCGATCACCGTGATCGCCAGCAGATCGTCGACCACCGCCAGGGTCAGCAGGAAAATCCGCAGCGCCGCGGGCAGATGGGTGGACACCACGGCCAGTACCGCCAGGGCGAAAGCGATGTCCGTGGCGATGGGCACCGCCCACCCGTCGATGTTCTCCGGATGGCCGGAGAACAGGTTGATGCCGACGAAGATGGCCGCGGGCACCACCATGCCGCCCACGGCCGCCGCGATGGGCAGCGCGGCACGGGCCGGATCACGCAGGTCCCCCGCGACGAATTCCCGCTTGAGCTCGACGCCCACGACGAAGAAGAAGATCGCCAGCAGTCCGTCGGCCGCCCAGGCCGACAGGCTGAGGTTCAGATGCAGGGACTCGGGGCCGACGACGAACTCCGAGAGCCGGTGATAGCCACCGGACCACGGCGAATTGGCCCAGACCAGCGCCGCACCCGCGGCGGCCAACAGCAATGCCCCGCCGACCGTCTCGGTGCGCAGCAGCTCGGACACCCGCTGCCACTCCGGCCACGACCCGCGCGCGAGCAGGCGTCGGCTGGTGGGTTGACGGCGATCGCTCATCAGGCTCCTGAGGTCAGCATGCATCGAACGCCGACCAGACTTCCCGGCACACCTGCGGATAACGCTAACAGGTGAGGTGTCCGAGCAAATACCGACGAAGTCCGTGGCAGCGCCTCAAACCGGCGACAAAACTCCGGTGCTCATGATTACGTAAGGTGTAGGCGAAGTCGATTAGTCCGGGGTGCGGGTTGAGTCCATTCGATCACTACTACGCGCGTACCGCCCTGCTCGCTGCGCAGGGCAAGCGCCACCGGATGCAGCGCCTCGTCGGCGTGACCATCGTCGGGCTGAGCCTGATCCCGCTGCTGTTGCTGGTCAGCCCGAAGGGTCCGCACGGCGCCCTCCAATACGTGGCCGTGGCGGTCAGCGTCGGCGGCCTGACGCTGGCGCAATGGTGGTGGCGGCGACAGTGGCCCAGCCGCACCCAGTCGTGGACGGTGGTGGCCATCGGGACGGCCTGCATCGCGGCCACCTGCATCCTGCTGGTGGACCCGGTCGTCGGCCTCATGGGGTCCAGTTCGCTGAGCCTGATCACCGCCTACACGGCGTTCCTGCACAGCCGCCGGGTTCTGCACCTCACCTGGTTGGCCTCGGGTGCCGTGGTGGCCTTCCTCGGGGTGCGGGTGGCCGTCACCGACGTCTGGCTCGGTGTGGTCGGCACGCTGGTGGCGGTCCTGATCATCCTGAGCACCTCGGCGCTGTGCCGGATGGCCGTCGAGTTGATCGAACCCGACCGCGTCCAGCACCCGGGCGAGATCGACCCGCTGACCGGCCTGCTCAACCGCGAGGCGTTCGACATGCACACCGCCACGATGCTCGGGTCCCACAGCCGCCACGACGATCAGTACCTGGTGGTCGTGGCCGTCGGCATCGACGACATGGCGCTGCTCAGCGACATGGACGGCAGCCACAGCACCCTGCACGCCCGCGTGGCCGTGGCCCAGGCGATCCGCGAGACGGTGCGCCACAAGGTGCCCCTGGCCCACGTGTCCGACAGCGAGTTCCTGATCGCCGACGTGTTCAAGACCAACGATCCCTCGCCGCTGGTCAACCGGATCCGTATGGCACTGACCACCACGCCCATGCGCCTGACGGCCAGCATCGGCACGGCCTGCAGCCAGTTGCGCCCGCTCACCGAACTGCCCACCCAGCAGATCGTCGACGCGCTCGTGGCACTGGCCGACACCGCGATGAACCAGTCGCGGGCCCAGGGCGGCAACCGGGCCACCTACGCCCACTTCCCCACCCCGACGATCGGCCCCGACGCTCAGGAGTGAGCAGGGTCAGCGGGTCAGCACCGCCACGCACTCCACATGGTGGGTGAGCGGGAAGGAATCGAACACCCGCAGATCCTCCACGGCATAGCCGTGCCGCAGATACAGCCCGATGTCACGGGCGAACGACGCTGCCTCACAACCGATATGGATGATCCGCGGCACCTCGGTGGCGGCCAGCGCGTCGATCACCTCGCGACCGGCACCGGTGCGCGGCGGGTCGAGAACCGCGACATCTGGGCGCCCCGATTCGGCGGACAGGGCACGTCGCACCGAGTCGGTGACCACCGAGACCCAGGGCAGGTCGGCCAGCGCGCTCCGCGCCGCGCGGGACGCCCCGCGCGAGGTGTCGACGGTCAGCACGCGGCCGTCGGGGCCGACCTGCTCGGCCAGCGCCGCGGCGAACACCCCGGCACCGCCGTACAGGTCCCACGCCGTCATGCCCGGCCGCAGCCCGGACCAGTCGGCCACCAGCCCGCTGTAGAGGGCGGCAGCGTCACGGTGGGCCTGCCAGAACGCGGTCACCGGCAGCATCCACTGCCGTCCCCCGACGCGCTGCACCGCCTCGTAATCACCCTCGATGACGCGTGTGGTGTTCTTCGGGCCGGATGCCCGGCCACCCTTGCGGGCGGGCGCCTTCGGACCCGATTGCACGACGTGCCTGCGACCGTCGGAATCCAGCACCGCATGCACGTGCGCGCCCGGTGTCCAACGCATCTCGGCCAGCCCGTCGGTCAGCTCGGCGGGCAGCTGTCCGCAACCGAGGTCGGTGACCAGCTCGGCGCTGTGGTAGCGGTGCAGTCCGGCCCGGCCCTCGGCAGTGGTGTCGAGCCGCACGCGGGTCCGCCAGCCGAGGACGTCGCCGGAACCGACCGGTTCGGCGACCGCGGTCTCCTCGTCACGCCAGGTGAATCCGCCCAGCCGGGACAGCTGGTTGGCCACCACCGAACCCTTGAGCCGCCGCGCCGCGGCCGGCTCGGCGAACGCCAGATCGCAGCATCCGGCACCGTCCACGCCGGCGATCGAGCACAGCGAGGCCACCCGGTCCGGCGAAGCCTCGATCACCTCGACAACCTCGGCGTGCCAATACGATCCGCGTTCGTCGAACACGTTGACCCGCACGGTCTCGCCGGGCAGGGCATACCGGACGAACACCACGCGCCCGTCATGACGGGCCACGCAACTGCCACCGTTGGCGGCCGGCCCGGTGGTCAGCGTCAGTTCCGTCATTCCAGGAATCCCCTGCGCGCGTCACCCGGGGTGGCCCGCGGCTGCAGCGCCTTCAACCGCTCCGACGAATTCAATTGCCACGGAACTGATGTCACCATCACATTGGGCATGAACAGCAACCGGCCCTTGAGCCGCAGCGCACTCTGGTTGTGCAGGACCTGTTCCCACCAATGGCCCACCACGTACTCCGGGATGAACACCGTCACCACCGTCCGCGGCGATTCCTTGGTCACACGTTTGACGTAATCCAGTACCGGGCGCGTGATTTCGCGGTACGGCGAGGCGATCACCTTCAGTGGCACGCTGATGTCGCTGTCCTCCCACTGATGTACCAGCGCACGGGTCTCGGCGTCGTCGACGCTGACCGTGATCGCCTCCAGCACGTCCGGCCGGGTGGCCCGGGCATAAGCCAGCGCCCGTTTGGTCGGCAGGTGCAGCTTGGACACCAGGACCACAGCGTGGTTGCGGCTCGGCAACACCAGGTCGCCCGCGTCCTCGTCCTCCTTCTCGAGTTCGCGGGCCACGGTGTCGTAGTGCTTGTGGATGAGCTTCATGATCACGAACAGCGCACCCATCGCCAGGATGGCGATCCAGGCGCCGGCCACGAACTTGGTCACCACCACGACCACCAGGACCGTGCCGGTGGCGGTCAGACCGACCGCGTTGATGATCCGTGACCGCATCATGTGCCGCCGCACCGCCGGGTCGGTTTCGGTGCGCAACAACCGCGTCCAGTGCCGGACCATGCCGATCTGACTCAGCGTGAACGACACGAACACGCCCACGATGTAAAGCTGGATCAGCGCCGTCACCTCGGCGCGGAACGCCACCACGAAGGCGATCGCGGCGAACGCGAGAAACAGGATGCCGTTGGAGAACGCCAACCGGTCCCCGCGGGTGTGCAGCTGCCGCGGCAGGAACCGGTCCTGGGCCAGGATCGACCCGAGCACCGGAAATCCGTTGAAGGCGGTGTTGGCCGCCAGCACCAGGATCAGCGCGGTCACGCCGGCGATCAGATACAGACCGACCGGGAAGTTGTGGAACACCGCGTCGGCGAGCTGCGCGATCAATGTCTTCTGGTGGTAGTCGGGCGGCGCACCGATCAACTGCTCCTGCGGCCGTTCGGCGATCTGCACCCCCGTCGCCTTGGACAGCAGGATGATCCCCATGAACAGCGTGACCGAGATCACCCCGAGCAGCAGCAAGGTGGTCGCCGCGTTGCGCGACTTTGGTTTCCGGAACGCCGGTACGCCGTTGCTGATCGCCTCGACACCGGTCAGCGCTGCCGAACCCGAGGAGAACGCCCGCGCCACCAGGAACACCAGAGCGAAGCCGAGCACCTCGCCGTGTTCGGGGTGCATCTCGAAACCGGCGGATTCGGCGCGCAGCGGGTGACCCAGAACGTAGATCTGGAACAGACCCCAGCCCAGCATGACGTACATGCCGACCATGAAGGCGTAGGTGGGAATCGCGAATGCGGTGCCCGATTCCCGCAACCCGCGCAGGTTCATCGAAGCCAGCAGCAGGATCGCCACCACCGCGAAAAGCACCTTGTGCTGTGCGACGAACGGCACCGCCGAGCCGATGTTCGACATGGCAGACGACATCGACACCGCAACTGTCAGCACATAATCCACCATCAGCGCGCTGGCGACCGTGAGCCCCGCGGTGGGCCCGAGGTTCGTGGTGACGACCTCGTAATCGCCGCCGCCGGACGGATAGGCATGCACATTCTGCCGGTAGCTCGCGATCACGATGAGCATCACGCCGGCCACTGCCAGGCCGATCCACGGCGTCAGCGAGTAGGCAGTCAGCCCGGCTACCGATAGCACCAGAAAGATTTCCTCCGGTGCGTAGGCCACCGACGACAAGGCGTCGGAGGCGAACACCGGCAGGGCTATCCGTTTGGGCAGCAGGGTGTGAGAGAGCTTGTCGCTGCGGAACGGCCGCCCCAGTACCAACCGGCGCGTCGCCGTCGAAAGCTTGGACACGAGTGCCAAGACTAAGCCCGAACACGAAAAGTCGTCACAAAGCTGTAGCGTTCGATGGCACGGACAGCGCAACAGCGCGTTTCTGCCACCGGAAAGGACCGTCGGGTGCGTGTAGTCGTCATGGGGTGCGGCCGAGTGGGCGCCTCCCTCGCAGACAGCCTGGCCCGGATCGGCCACGAAGTGGCGGTCATCGACCGCGACAGCACCGCGTTCCACCGGCTGTCGCCGGAATTCGCCGGCGAACGCGTCCTCGGGATGGGCTTCGACCGCGACGTGCTGCTGCGCGCCGGAATCGAGGAGGCCGGCGCATTCGCCGCGGTGTCCTCGGGCGACAACTCCAACATCATCTCGGCACGGGTGGCCCGTGAAACGTTCGGTGTCGAACGCGTGGTGGCACGCATCTACGACGCCAAGCGCGCCGCGGTCTACGAGCGCCTCGGTATCCCCACCGTGGCCACGGTGCCGTGGACCACCGACCGCCTGCTCAACGTGCTGACCCGGGAGACCGAGACCACCAAGTGGCGGGACCCGTCGGGAAATGTGGGCGTGGCCGAACTTCCGCTGCACCAGGATTGGGCCGGGCACCTGGTCACCGACCTGGAAGCGGCAACCGGCGGCCGGGTGGCCTTCATGATCCGGTTCGGCAACGGTTACCTGCCCGAACCGAAGACCGTGATCCAGGCCGGCGATCAGGTGTACGTGGCCGCGGTGTCCGGGCACATCGCCGAGGCGCTGGCCATCGCGGCGCTGCCGCCGAGCGAGGACTTGGAGTCGCACTGATGAAGGTTGCCATCGCCGGGGCCGGCGCCGTCGGCCGCTCCATCGCCCGCGAGTTGCTCGACAGCAATCACGACGTGACCCTGCTGGAGCGCAATCCCGACCATATTGACGTCGACGCCATCCCGGCCGCGCACTGGCGGCTGGGTGACGCCTGTGAGATCACCATGCTGGAGTCGGTCAAGCTCGAAGAATTCGACGTGGTGATCGCGGCGACCGGTGACGACAAGGTCAATGTCGTGGTCAGCCTGCTGGCCAAGACAGAGTTCGCGGTGCCCAGGGTGGTGGCCCGCGTCAACGACCCCCGCAACGAGTGGCTGTTCGACGAGAACTGGGGTGTGGACGTGGCGGTGTCGACACCGCGCATGCTCGCCTCACTGGTCGAAGAGGCGGTGGCCGTCGGCGACCTGGTGCGCTTGATGGAGTTCCGCAAGGGACAGGCCAACCTGGTCGAGATCACGCTGCCCGACGACACCCCGTGGGGCGGGCGTCCCGTCAAGCGTCTCGAGCTGCCCCGGGACACCGCGCTGGTGACGATCCTGCGCGGGTCCAGGGTGATCGTGCCCGAATCCGATGAGCCGCTCGAGGGTGGCGACGAGCTGTTGTTCGTGGCCGTCACCGAGTCCGAGGACGAACTGCGGGAGCTGCTGCTGCACCCGGCCCCGCGCTAGCCGGGCGTATCGCGCTCAGTCGGCGCTGTGTGCGCCGTCCTCGGCGTGTACGGCACGCTGTGCGGCCCGGATGGCCAGATAGGTCACCAACGCCGCGACCGCGGTCAGCGGCCAGCCCATCGCGATCCGCGCGAAGCCCAGCCAGCCTGTCTCGTCGGAGTCGTACAGGTACTGCTGCACCAGGAACCGCGACGCGAAAACCGCCACCCAGGTGAGCGTGGCGACGTCGAACGCCAGCACCGCCTTACGGACGTCGCGCCAGGCGCGATCGTGCGTGTTCACCCAGCCCCAGATGTAACCGACGACCGGGCGACGGATCACGACCGAGACCCCGAACAGGACGGCGTACACCAGCGAGCTCCAGATGCCAAGCAGGAAATAGCCTTTCGACTCCCCCACCAGGTATGCGATCAAGGCGCTGACACCGACGGCGAAGAATCCCGACACCGCGGGCTGAACGGATTCGCGGCGGATCAACCGCCAGATCAAGATGAGTGTCGCCACACCGAGTGCGGCGGCGATCGCGGGCATCAGCCCGAACGCGGTGGAAACCGGGACGAACACCACCACTGGCAGCGACGAATAGATCAGCCCGCTGATGCCGCCCATCTGCTCGAGCACGGCACGGCCACCGCCATGGGCAGGGGGCGGCGCCGGATCACTCTCAGTGGGGTGAGGTGTGTCGCCTGCGTTCTGTTCGGCCTGGCTCACTTCTGGATTTCGTAGCGGGGGTTGTAAATCGCCTTGGCGCCGTTCTCCAGCTTGCCGACCCGGCCGTGCACCCGCAGGGTGCAGCCCGACTCGATACCGGGAATGCGGCGCTGCCCGAGCCACACCAACAAGACGGTGTCGGTGCCGTCGAACAGCTCGGCTTTGATGCCGCCGGAACACCCCTTGCCGTTACATTCGACGCTGCGCAGAGTGCCGACCATCGTCACTTCCTGGCCGCGCTGGGCGTCGATCGCCTTGAGCGCGCCGGTATTGACGGCCTCGTCGCTGAGCTCTTCGACATCAAGCTGTTCGGGGTCTTCCGTCAGGCGTCGCGTAAGCCGGCGCAGATACCCTTCGGCCGTAGCCATGGCCTCTCCTGACCTTCTGCGGATCCACTGTGAATCCGCCCAACCAAGGCCACGGTAGACCTCTTGCACGGGGAATGCCACGTGGGGTGCGGGTCGGCACGCCGACGATTTGACGGGGCAGGCACGATCATGTGATGAGCGTCATCCTGCGCGGTGTCCCAACCGTTTTGCTGCCCGGTACCGGGTCCGACGACAACTACGTCTACCGGGCGTTTTCGGGTGCGCTGCACGCCGCCGACGCGCTGGTGGTGACCCCGCCGCCGACTCCGGACCGGCTCGTCGAGGGCTACCTGCATGCGCTCGACGACGCGGCCAGGTCGGGACCGATCGCGGTCGGTGGGGTGTCGATCGGCGCCGTCGTGGCGGTGCAGTGGGCGCTGGACCACCCCGGCCGGACCGTTGCCGTACTGGCCGCTCTGCCGCCCTGGACGGGTTCCTCCCAGCACGCCCCCGCCGCACTGTTGGCACGGCAGTCCGCGGAGCTGTTGCGCCGGGACGGACTGGCGGCCACGGTCGCGCAGATGCGCGCCTCCAGCCCGCCGTGGCTGGCCGACGAACTGGCCCGCTCCTGGGTGGGCCAGTGGCCGACCCTGCCCGATGCCATGGAGGAAGCCGCGGGTTACCGCGCGCCCGGCAGCGCCGAACTCGAACGGCTCGCGGTGCCCATGGGTGTCGCGGTGGCCACCGACGACCCCGTGCACCCGGCCGAAGTCGGGTACGAGTGGGTGGCCGCGGCCCCGCAGGCGGCATTGCGGTCGGTGACGCTGGAACAGATGGGTGTCGACACCGGCGTGCTGGGCGCGGCGTGTCTGGCGGCGCTGCAGGAGGCTGCCAGCGACACGGTGGCGGGTTGAGGGGTACTACCCGCCGGTGATGGTGCGCAGCTGCTGCATCGCCGAGCCCTGCACGCTGCGGCGCGCCACCGGCTCGGCCGGCGGCTGATCCTGCGGCGGCGTCTGCGCCGCGGCGGCGATCTGCTGGGCGGCCTGCTGCATCGCGGCCTGCTGCGCCGCGGCGCGCAGTTGGGCGGCCATCGGTTCGGGCAGCTGCACCTGCAGTGGCGTGCGCACCGGCATCGGCGTGTCACCGCGACGAATCACGCTGTCAGCCAATGATGCCCGCGCCTCGTCGGCCAGCGCATCGATGGTCTCGGGAGCACCGTTGACCACGCAGCGCACCATCCAGCGGTAGCCGTCGACACCGATGAAGCGGACCACGCCGCCGTTGCCCGCGCCGACCACCTCGCGGCCCCACGGGCCGTCCTGGATGTTCACCGAGCTGGCGTCCTTGCGCAATGATTCGGCGAGTTCGCCGGCCACCTCGCGCCACAGGCCTGCGCTCTTGGGTGCGGCGTAGGCGGCGATGGTGAACCGCCCGTTCGGGGTCACCACCCACACCGCGCTGGGCGCGCCTGCCTCGTTGAGCTCGACCTGGACCTGCCCGCCGTCGGGCATCGGGATCAGTACCGAGCCGAGGTCGAGCCTGCCCTGCGCGGCCACCTCGGGATCGTCGAAGTCCTCGATGTCGAACGGCCCGTCGTCGGAACCCTCGTCGAAGTCGTCGGCCTCGTCAGCCGGGACCGGTTGGTCGACAACCTGCTCGTCATCGTTCTGACGAGCCGAGTCGTCAGCCGAATCGTTGCTCTTGCGCTTTCCGAATGCCATCACAAACTCGCATGTCCGCCGGAGGAACCGTGGCCGCCGTCGCCACGGGAGGTGTCAGCCAGGCCCGCCTCGTCGAACGAGGTCACCTCGACCAACTCGGGCAGTTCTACCCGCTGTACCAACAGCTGGGCAATCCGGTCACCGCGATTGATCACGATCGGCGTGTCGGGATCGAGGTTGATCAGCGAAACCTTGATCTCGCCGCGATAACCGGCGTCTACCGTGCCCGGGCTGTTGACGATCGAAAGTCCCACGCGGGCAGCCAGACCCGAGCGCGGGTGGATCAGCCCCACCATTCCGTGCGGAATGGCGACAGCGACGCCGGTCGGCACGAGCTCGCGTTGCCCGGGGGCCAGTTCGACATCGCGCGCGCTGTAGAGGTCTACGCCCGCGTCCCCATCGTGCGCCCGGCTGGGCATCGGTAGTTCGCGGTCCAATCGGACGACCGCCAGAGAGGTGGACACGACGTCACAGATTACTCTGAGCCGCGTGTCAGACACGCGCGCAACCACCCAAAGCGTTCAGTACCGCGAACGTTTGTGGGTGCCTTGGTGGTGGTCACTGCCGGCTGCGGTGCTGGCAGGAGTGATCGCGTTCGAGATCGGCCTGGCCGCTCCGGCCATTCCGGTGTGGTTGCCGTACGTGCTGCTCTTCGGCGTGGCGGGGGCCGTGCTGATGTGGTTCAGCAAGACGGAATTGAAAGTGGTGCGCGACAGCGCCGGCGACACCGAGCTGTGGGTCGGCGACGCACACCTGCCGACGAGCGTCATCTCCCGGACCGCAGAGGTGCCGCGGTCAGCCAAGTCGGCCGCGCTGGGCCGTCAGCTCGATCCCGCCGCCTTCGTCGTCCATCGGGCCTGGGTAGGCCCGATGGTCCTGGTAGTGCTCGACGATCCGGATGACCCCACCCCGTACTGGCTCATCAGTTCGCGTCATCCGGATCGCGTCCTTGCTGCGATCCGCGGCTGAGCCGCGAATACAGCTCCTGTGACCGAGCCGCCGTCAGGCGGCGCAGTCCGTGCAGATCATCACGCCGTTCTTCTCGCTTGCCAGCCGGCTCCGGTGATGCACCAGGAAGCAGCTGGAGCAGGTGAACTCGTCGGCCTGCTTCGGGACCACCCGCACCGACAGTTCCTCGCCGGACAGGTCTGCGCCCGGCAGCTCGAACGACTCGGCCGATTCTGATTCATCGACATCCACCACGGCGGACTGCGCCTCGTTGCGTCGCGCCTTGAGCTCCTCGAGCGAATCCTCAGAAACCTCGTCTGCCTCGGAACGTCGTGGAGCGTCGTAGTCGGTTGCCATCGTCTGTGTCCCCTCCCTTACCTTGCAGCAGAGCTTTGTACCAGCGTCGAACGCATTCCCCAAATGATTCGTGCCCGTATTGCCACACGTTTCAGTGTGATTTACATCACACTACCGTCTGAGCACTGGTGCGTCAGCGAACACGTTTGCCCTTAGAGTGCACATGTGGTCGCGCAAATCACCGATGGCACCGCCTTCGACCGACACGGTCGACCGTTCCGTCGGCGCAGTTTCGTTCCGGGCATAGTCCTCTTCGTCGCACTCGCCGTGGTGACGATGATCGTCTGGATCATCGCGCTCAATCAGCCCAGCGATGTGCACGAGGCCACGGTGTGCAACAACCCGCCGCCCGCCACCGATCCGGCAGCCCCCAAGCTCGGCGAACAGGTGGCCAACTCGGCCATGACCGAAGTCACACCGGCACCGCTGGCCGAGACCAGGATCCGGGTACTCAACGCCAGCGGACAGGGCGGCCAGGCCGGCGAGGTGGCAGGCGCGCTGCGCGATCTGGGCTTTGCCCAGCCCGAGGCGGCGAACGACCCGATCTACTCCACCACCCGACTGGAGTGCCAGGGCCAGATCCGGTTCGGCCCGTCCGGCCGCACCGCCGCCGCGGCCGTGTGGCTGGTGGCCCCGTGCACGGAGCTGTTCCAGGACGAAAGGCCGGACGCCACAGTCGATCTGGCGCTGGGCACCGAGTTCAACGAGCTCGCCAGCAACGATGACATCAAGGCCGTACTCGCGAGCCTGCGGCCCGACGCCACCGCCCCGTCCGATTCCGCGCTGCTGTCAAAGATCCATACCGGCACCTGCTAGCGCCGCGTGTAGGGCATCGGCCACGCCCGGCGCCGACGCGGCCACGTACTCGGCATCGGCGGCGGTGGGCAACCACACCGTCGCTCCGGCCTCGGCGGCGATCAGCGCCGCGGCGGCCCAGTCCCAGACCTGGACGCCCTCTTCGTAGTAGGCGTCCAACCGGCCCGCGGCGACCATGCACAAATCCAGCGCACACGAGCCGATGCGACGAATGTCGCGCACCGCGGGCAGCACCTGGGCCAGCACTGCGGCCTGTCGCACCCGCCGGCCGGGGTCGTAGGCGAAGCCGGTACCCAGCAGTGCCATCGACAGATCGTCGACACCGCTGCAGCGCAGCGCGCTGCGGACCCCGTCCCGCACCACCTCGGCACCATGACCCAGGGCCGCCGAGTACACCTCACCGGCAGGCACATTCGCCACGGCGCCTGCCACCGATCGCCCGTCGTACTGCGCGGCCACCGACACGGCGTAGGCCGGGATCCCGTAGACGAAGTTGACCGTGCCGTCGATCGGGTCGAGCACCCAACTCAGTCCCCGTCGGCCGTCCCGCCGGCCGCCCTCCTCCTCCCCCAGGATCGCCTCACCCGGCCGCAATACCGCCAGCCGCTCCCGCAACCATCGCTCGGTCTCGGTGTCGACGATCGTGACGGGGTCGGTCGGGGTGCTCTTGGCTCTGACAGTCCGCCCGTCGTCACGCACCGCCGCGCCGTCGGAGCTGAACACCTCGGCGCGCCGGCGCATGACGAACTCGGCGGCTTCGGTGGCCAGCTGCTCGGCCACGATCCGTAGGGCGGGAGCATCGAAACTGTTGTCGGTCACCGCCCTATCGCAACATCTTCGGCCCGAAAAGTCGCTGCGCGGTGGATCGCGGACCACCGGCGGGTGCGATGTTCAACGACTAGGGTGGGGACGCGCCTTGGTTTGTCCCTCACCCTGTCCGACAGCCTGCTCACGGCCTGTCCCACAAAGGAGCACCCATGACCGCACCCGATGCGCCCGCGGCAGATCCGGTTCCCGCCGTCGAAGCCCAACGCCGCGGATTCGGCGTCGACGTCGGCGGCAGCGGGATCAAGGGCGGCATCGTCGACCTCGACACCGGGCAGCTCATCGGCGAGCGGTTCAAGCTCGACACGCCGCAGCCGTCAACTCCGGAATCGGTGGCGAAAACGGTGGCTGCGGTGGTGGCCGAGTTCGGCTGGACGGGCAACGTGGGCGTCACCTACCCGGGCGTCGTCACCGACGGCATCGTGCGCACCGCGGCCAACGTCGACAAGGGCTGGATCGGCGTGAACGCCTCGGAGGTGATCAGCGCCGCGCTCGGCGGACAGCCGGTGCGGGTGCTCAACGACGCCGACGCGGCAGGCCTGGCCGAGGAACGCTACGGGGCGGGCAAGGACAACTCCGGCGTGGTGGTGCTGCTGACCTTCGGCACCGGTATCGGCTCCGCAGTGATCCACAACGGTGTCTTGTTGCCCAACACCGAATTTGGCCACCTCGAAGTGGACGGCAAGGAGGCCGAACACCGCGCCGCCTCCTCGGTGAAAGAACGCAAGGACTGGAGCTACGCCCGGTGGAGCGAGGAGGTGAACAAGGTTCTGGTGACGATCGAGAACGCGATCTGGCCCGACCTGTTCATCGCCGGCGGCGGCATCAGCCGCAAGTCCGACAAGTGGCTGCCACTGCTGGAGATCCGCACCCCGATCGTCCCGGCGGCTTTGCTCAACACCGCGGGCATCGTGGGCGCAGCCATGGCCAGTCAGGGCCCGGGCCCCGCCGGCACGCAGGCTACCGCCGGGTAACTTTGCCGCTTCGGCCACCTCACGTGCCGAAATTTGCCGCTCGGCACGGTGAACACCCACACTGTCGTTACAATGGTCCTCGGCGGCCGCCTACCGAATAGCGGTGAATATCCCAGCCGATAAGAACGCCAACATTCGATAGCAGACGCTTTCGGTGGAGTATGCCCATGCCCGCCGAGAAATTTCGTGAGACCGAAAGGGTGTACGTGGCAGCGACAAAGGCAAGCCCGGCGACCGACGAGCCGGTGAAGCGCACCGCTACCAAGACTCCCGCCAAGAAGGCCCCGGCCAAGCGGGCAGCCAAGAGCACCGCGGCCAAGGCTGAGGGCGGCACCGCCACCAAGCGCGCTCCCGCCAAGAAGGCGCCCGCCAAGAAGGCCACCAAGGCCGCGGCGAGCAAGCCCGAAGACGTCAACGACGATCTCGAGACCACCGACGACCTGGAAGCCGGTCCCGGCGACGAGCTCGACGTCGAGGACACCGACCTCGAGCTCGACGACGACCTCGACACGGACGACGAGGTCGAGGAGTCCGGCGACGACGAGGACGAGGACGAGGCCGAGGAAGGCAAGGACGCCAAGGCGGCCACGCCTGCTGCGGGCAAGGCGGCCAAGGCCGACGAGGAGCATCCCGAGCCGTCCGAGAAGGACAAGGCCTCCGGCGACTTCGTGTGGGACGAGGAGGAGTCCGAGGCACTGCGGCAGGCCCGCAAGGACGCCGAGCTGACGGCTTCGGCCGACTCGGTGCGCGCCTACCTGAAGCAGATCGGCAAGGTCGCCCTGCTGAACGCCGAGGAAGAGGTCGAGCTCGCCAAGCGCATCGAGGCCGGTTTGTTCGCCACCCAGAAGATGGCCGAGTTCGCCGAGAAGGGCGAGAAGCTCACCACTCAGGTGCGACGCGACTACCAGTGGATCTGCCGCGACGGCGATCGTGCGAAAAACCATCTGCTGGAAGCCAACCTGCGTCTGGTGGTGTCGCTGGCCAAGCGCTACACCGGCCGCGGCATGGCGTTCCTGGACCTCATCCAGGAAGGCAACCTCGGCCTGATCCGCGCGGTCGAGAAGTTCGACTACACCAAGGGCTACAAGTTCTCCACGTACGCCACCTGGTGGATCCGCCAGGCCATCACCCGTGCCATGGCCGACCAGGCCCGCACCATCCGTATCCCGGTGCACATGGTCGAGGTGATCAACAAGCTCGGCCGCATCCAGCGTGAGCTGCTGCAGGACCTGGGCCGCGAGCCCACGCCCGAAGAGCTGGCCAAGGAAATGGACATCACGCCGGAGAAGGTGCTGGAGATCCAGCAGTACGCGCGTGAACCCATCTCGCTGGACCAGACCATCGGTGACGAGGGTGACAGCCAGCTCGGTGACTTCATCGAGGACTCCGAGGCCGTCGTGGCCGTCGACGCCGTGTCCTTCACCCTGCTGCAGGATCAGCTGCAGTCGGTGCTGGAGACGCTGTCCGAGCGTGAGGCCGGCGTGGTCCGGCTGCGGTTCGGCCTGACCGACGGCCAGCCGCGCACACTGGACGAGATCGGCCAGGTCTACGGCGTGACCCGTGAGCGCATCCGCCAGATCGAGTCCAAGACCATGAGCAAGCTGCGGCACCCCAGCCGCTCACAGGTGCTGCGCGACTACCTGGACTAGTCCCGCACAACCGCTTGTAACGAGATTGGCCCCCTCCGCCTGACGGAGGGGGCCAATTCTCATTGCATTACTCAGCTGTCCGAATCAGCGGATGCCTTCTCGGACCCGGTGGTGTCACGCGAAGCGCTTGGCGCGCCGACACTCTCGGACACCTTCTTGGCGGCACCGGTGAGGCTGCCGACCGAAGACTTCACCGTCGACCTGAGCTGATCGGCGGCATCCGACACCGCTGACCGGACCTGGTCGCCGGTGCGCTTGGCGTCGGCGAAGGCCTTTCCGGGCTTGACCATGTTGCCGGCCCTCAGGTCGGTGGCACCGGCGCCCCGAACCGCTGAGGTCACCTTCCGGGTCGCGCTGTCGCGATCGGCCCCGGCTGCTGCCTGCGCTTCCTTCGGGTCTGCCACCACAGCGTTCAACGGCTTCAGCATGCTCGTGGCCGAAGTCGTGTCCGGGGCAACGCTCTTGACCGTGTCGGACACCTTGTCGGTGAGCTCCGAGACCGGATCGGTTTCGGGGTTGGTCACCTTGTCGAAGACCTTGCCGACCCGCTTGATGACCTCGGCGTTGATGGCCCGGTTGAACTTGGCCATCGACAAGGACGCATCGGCCACACTGCGATTGATCGCGGTGGCGACCTTGATCAGGTCACCCGTGGCGAACGAGTCCGTGGCCTGCTTCATGGCGGCTTCCAGCTGGCGGGTCAGTGTCCGCACCTGCAATCCGACCTCGTGCCCGAAGGTCGGCTCGGGGCTGAACCGCTGGCCGTTCCAGTCCACCAGCGTCCAGCCGTCTTCGGGGTTGCCCTCGATGACGACATAGTCGGTGTTGCCGAGCGCGTGCTGGCTCAGCAGCATGCCCTTCTCCGCCAGTGTGAGGTTCTTGGCGTTCATCATGGTCCAGAACATGATGGTGCCGCCGTGGGAGAACACGATGACGTTGCGATCGCCCTTGTCGTACATGGTCTTCAACGCACCCTCGACACGCGCGTCGAACTCGTTGCCGTCGATCGAACCCGGGATGCGCTCCCCGAGCTGACCGGCGAACGCCCACGCGATCGGCGCCTTGAGATAGCCGCCCAACGCACCGCTCTCGGGCGTGCCCTCGTAGTCGCCGGCCTCGATCTCCTGCAGGCCGGGCAACACCTGGATCGGCAGGCCGAGATAGGCCGACATCGGTTCTGCGGTCTGCTGGGTACGGATCATCTGCGATGCGTAGATGGCGTCGTAGTTGTTGTCGCCCAGCTTGTCGACCACCGCCTGGGCCTGCTCCCGGCCCAGCGGGGTGAGCGACGGACCGGGTGTCGAGGTGTCGATGTTCCCCGACGTGTTGCCCGCGGACTGGCCGTGCCGCACGAAAGTGACCCGCATGTTCTCTGCGGCCCACGCGGGCAGCACGGACATCACGAAGAAGCCGAAGGCGGTCAGCACGATGCCGAGACCTCTCCATGTCGTTCTCGAACGGCGACGCACAGCGGGTACGGCACCGTTGTCGAACTTGCTCTGTCGGTCCATTTCCTCTCCCTCTATTAGGTTGTCGAGCCCGCGGTGGCCACGGCCCGGATTTTCCCGATCGAATGCGACTGCGCGACTGCGGATTTGACCGGTGTGTCGCCCGCCTCACTGCGCCGGGCCGTGTGATCGTGCGCACTCACCGAACTTCCGGGAGCGGCAGTCTCGCTCAGCGGTACAAGATTTTGGGTGGTGTGGTATAGCTGCGGATTCCGCGAATCCCGCTGCGCGGAACATGCGCACCGGGCGTGGCGCCGATGTGGTGTGGTGAGGCACAGGAGGCGGAAATGAAAGTCGATCCGGAGATCGCGGCACTACTGCCGGTACTGAACACCGGTTTCCCCGCGGTCGAGACGATGAGCGGAGCCGAGGCCAGGGCTGCCGTGCGGTCCAGGTATCGGCCGCCGCAACAGCCACAGCCGATCGGGTCGGTCGAGGACCTCGTCATTCCCGGCGACATCCCGGTACGGATCTACCGTCCGGCAACGGATCTGACCGGACCGTTGCCGATCGTCGTGTACGCGCACGGCGGCGGGTTCGTGTTCTGCGACCTCGACACCCACGACGACCTGTGCCGGTCGCTGTCCAACGGCGTCGGGGCGATGGTGGTGTCCGTCGACTACCGTCTGGCGCCCGAGTCACGCTGGCCGGCAGCCGCCGACGATGTCTATGCCGCCTTGTGCTGGGTGGCCCGCCGGGCCGACGAACTCGGCGGTGACGTGTCGAAGATCGTCGTCGCCGGCGACAGCGCCGGCGGCAACCTCGCCGCCGTCACCGCGATCCTCGCCCGCGATCGGGGTGGTCCGGAGATCGCGGGTCAGGCACTGCTGTATCCGGTCATCGCCGCGGATTTCGACACCGAGTCCTACCGCCGTTTCGAAACGGGGTTCTACAACACCCGCGCCGCCATGGTCTGGTACTGGGAGCAATACCTCCCGGACACCGGCGACCGCAGCCATCCCCACGCATCACCACTGCACGCGGAGGTGTCCGGACTGCCACCGGCAGTGGTCGTCACGGCGGGTTTCGACCCGCTGCAATCCGAAGGCGAGGTCTATGCCGAAACACTTGCCGCCCAGGGTGTTCCGGTGGTGCACCGGTGTTACCCCGGCGCCATCCACGGGTTCATGACCATGCCGGGGCTGACCCTGGCCGACGCCGCCAGGCGTCAGGTGTGCGCCGATATCCGCGCGATACTGGACCGCGACGGCTGATCCCCCCCAGGCCGGCGGCGAAAAGCCGCCGGCCCTGCTGGGACCGCTAGGCGGTCAGGTCCTGGTGGATGTCGAAGCCCTTGTAGCCGGCCGCGGCCACGTCGGCGATGATCTCGCCATACACCCCGAACCCGCCGACGAACGGCATGAACACCCGCGGCTTGCCCGGGATGTTCGCGCCGAGATACCACGAATTCGCCTGTGGCATCAGCGTTTCAGCGGCACGTCGGGTGCATTCGTCCACCCATTCGGCTGCGGCGTCCGCGCGGGCCTCGATCGCCGGAGCGCCCTGGGCGTCGAGATGGGCGATCGCGTCGGCCACCCAGTTCAGGTGCAATTCCGAGTGCAGCACCATGTTGGCCAACACAGACGGGGCGCCGGGGCCCGCGATGTTGAACAGGTTGGGGAAACCAGGAACACCGAGGCCGAGGTAGGTGATCGGCCCTTCGGCCCAGGCCTCGTTGAGGGTCCGGCCGTCACGGCCCACCACATTGAGCTTCTGGACCGAACCGGTCATCGCGTCGAATCCGGTTGCCAGCACCAGTGCATCGAGATCGTAGTGCGCCTCGGTGGTGTCCAGACCCGAGGCGTCGATCCGCTCGATCGGTGTGGCCCGCAGGTTCACCAGCTCGACGTTGTCCCGGTTGAAGGTCTGGAAGTAGTTGTCGTCAGTGCAGATTCGTTTGGCACCGATCGGATGATCCTTCGGGATCAGCACGTCGGCCACAGCGGGGTCGTCGATCACGGCCCGCACCTTCTGCTCCCAGAACAGCCGCGCGGTGTCGTTGGCCTCGATGGTGAGCAACTGGTCCGGGAAGGCCTTGGAGAACAACACGCCGCCGAGCTCCCAGCGCCGCTCGTAGGTCTCCTGCAACTCCTCGGCGGAGACCTCGAGGGCGGACTTGGGGTGAGGCTGATGCGGCGAGCCGCCGCCGCTGAGCATCGAGAGCCTGCGCCGCTCGGCATAGCCGGCCTTCTGTGCCGCGCGCGTCTCGTCGTCGAGCGGGATGTTGCCGGCCGGCACGCTGTAGTTGGGGGTGCGCTGGAAGACGTAGAGCTGCGTGGCCTCTTTGGCGATGCACGGAATCGCCTGGATGCCAGAGGATCCGGTGCCGATCACGCCGACCCGCTTGCCGGTGAAATCGACGCCTTCGTGCGGCCAGTGCGCGGTGTGGTAGATCTCCCCCGCGAACGAATCGAGGCCTTCGATGGCCGGGATGTTGGCGTTCGACAGCGGCCCGACCGCCAGGATGCAGAAGCGCGCGGACACCGCGTCGCCGCGATCGGTACGGACCTCCCAGCGCAGCGTTTTCTCGTCCAGCACCATGTCGGTCACGCGGGTCTCGAAAGAGATGTCGCGGCGCAGGTCGAACCGGTCGGCCACGTGGTTGAGATAGGCCAGGATCTCCGGCTGGGTGGCGTACTTCTCGGTCCAGTTCCACTCCTGCTCGAGCTCGGGGTCGAACGAGTAGGAGTAGTCGACACTTTCGACGTCGCACCGGGCACCTGGGTAACGGTTCCAGTACCAGACACCACCCACACCGGCCGCGGCCTCGAACACCCGCACCGAAAGGCCTTGCCCGCGAAGGCGATGCAATGCGTACAGTCCGGCGAAACCGGCTCCCACCACAACGACGTCCACCTCGGCGGTGGTTTTTTCGGCGGTACCTGACGGAGCTGGCTGGGCTGTCACTGTGTTGCCTTTCGCTTCGAGATTCGGCTTGTCACGTTACGAACCGGAGTGTGAGGCGGACAGCACTTGTCTCACTCACCGGTACCGAGACCCGATCCGGCGGCAGCAAAATAGCAATCCGGCGCGGCGCATTGCCTTCCGCAACTATCCAAGTCTCGCTGACCGGGAATTTTGCACCGATTCAGCCCCTGAACCTCCATATTTCAGCCATCCACATCCGGGTGGTCAGCGAACGGGGGGTCAGCAGTGAAGCGGTTGTCGGGCATGGATGCCATGTTCCTGTCGATGGAAGGCACCGAGTGGCCCCAACACACGTTGGGGTTGATGATCCTCGACCCTTCCGGGGCACCAGGGTTCGACTACGAACACCTGCGCGATCACCTGGACCAGCGGCTGCCGTACCTGCCGCAGTTCCGGCGCCGGATCCAACAGGTTCCGCTGCAACTCGACCGGCCGGTCTGGGTCGACGACCCGGCGTTCAAGCTGGACTACCACGTCCACCGCGCCGCGCTGCCGGCTCCGGGCGGCACCCGCGAGCTGGCCGAACTCGTCGGGGAGATCCTGGCCCGCCAGCTCGACCGCAACCAGCCGCTCTGGGAGAGCTGGTTCGTCGAAGGCCTGGAAGGCGGGCGCGTGGCCTACATCGCCAAGACCCACCACTCGATGGTCGACGGAGTCTCGGGCGCCGGCCTGTCCTCGGTGCTGTGCGACGTCACCCCGAACGCCGACAGGCCCGTGGTGGACCTGCCCCAGGAGGGCGAACAACCCCGGCATTCCGCTGTCGAGCTGTTCGCGAAGGGCACGTTCGCGGCCGCCACCTCCCCGCCGCAGATCGCCCGGTATCTCGGTCAGACCGTCCGGACCGCGGTGACCACGATCGGTCACCTCCGGCGTGACAATCCCCCACCGCGGCCGATGAGCGCACCGAAGACGAGCTTCAACGGCGCGCTGAGTTCGCACCGCAGCTTCGCCTACACCTCGCTGCCGCTGTCCGATGTCAAGCACGCCAAGAACAGCTTCGGCGTCAAGGTCAACGACGTGATCCTGTGCGTCGTTTCGGGAGCGCTGCGCACTTATCTCGCGAAACGCGATGCGCTGCCGGATAGCTCGATCCTGGCCACGGTGCCGATGTCGACGCGCGACGCCGGCGACGACGAACCCGGCAATTTCGTGCACGCGATGGTCGCGACCCTGTGTACCGACGTGGAGGATCCGGTCGAGCGGCTGTCGGCGATCCACAACGGAATGAACAGCGCCAAGGCGCTGGCCGAGGACCTGCAGGCGCAGCAGGGTGTCGGTCTGACCGACTTCACGCCGCCGCTGCTGCTGAACCTGCTGTTCAAGGGATTCCGGGCGGCCAAGCTGGAGGACAAGCTCCCACTGGCCAGCAACCTCATCGTCTCCAACGTGCCCGGACCACCCGTTCAGCTCTACATGGCCGGTGCCCGCATCGAACATATGGTCCCGGTCGGCCCGCTGACCGTCGGGATGGGCATCAACGTCACGGTGTTCAGCTACGGCGATTTCGTCGACGTCGGCGTCCAGACCGATCCGGACCTGGTCGAGGACCCCTGGGAGCTGCTCGAGGGTGCCACGGCCGAACTCGAGCGGCTGATGTCCGCCGCCCGCTGACCGAGCGCCCACCCCGTTCCCGCTGAATGAGACTTTCCGCCACGCCCCCGCGACGGCGGCGAATATCGTTGTGTTCATATCCGGCGCGGTTGCGGCCAAGATCGCCACTTGACCCCGCCGGCGACTCACGGTGAAAGGAAGTTGTTGGGATGCAAGCAGTTTCGGATAGCTTGTCCGACGTCGTAGCGATCGTCACCGGCGGTGCCCGCGGCCTCGGCGCCTCGTTCGCGCGGCACATCGTCGCGCGTGGCGGCAAGGTGGTGATCTCCGACGTACTCGACGACGACGGCGCCGCGCTGGCTGCCGAGCTGGGTGACAACGCCCGCTACGTCCACCTCGACGTGACCGACGCGGCGCAGTGGAAATCCGCGGTGGAGCTGACCCTGGCGGAGTTCGGCAAGCTGAACGGCCTGGTGAACAACGCAGGCATCTCGACCGGGCAGTTCATCGAGCACGAGCCGCTGGACCACTTCCGCACCGTGCTCGAGATCAACCTGGTCGGCGTCTTCAACGGCCTTCAGGCGGCCATCGCCCCGATGCGCGCCGCGGGCGGCGGCTCGATCGTCAACATCTCGTCGGCCGCCGGTCTGATGGGCCTGGCGCTGACCGCCGGGTACGGCGCGTCCAAGTGGGGCGTGCGCGGCCTGAGCAAGATCGCCGCGGTGGAGCTGGGAACCGATCGCATCCGGGTGAACTCGGTGCATCCCGGCATGACCTACACGCCGATGACCGCTCAGATCGGCATCGAACGAGGTGAGGGCAAGTACCCCAACACCCCGATGGGGCGCGTCGGCGAGGCCGACGAGATCGCCGGCGCGGTGTGTTACCTGCTCTCCGGTGACTCCACCTACGTCACCGGCGCGGAGATCGCCGTCGACGGCGGCTGGACCACCGGTCCGACCGTGAAATACGTGATGGGACAGTGATTGCCATGAAACGACTTGAGGGACGCCGGATTCTGGTGACCGGCGCGGGATCCGGGATCGGACAGGCCACCGCACTGCGACTGCTCGCGGAGGGCGCCGCGGTGGTGGGGGCCGACATCTCGGCCGAGGGCCTGGAATCCACCGGTCAGAGCGCGCAGGGGGCAGGCAGCGCGGACCGGTTCACCGCACTGACGATGAACATCGGCGACGAGGCATCGGTGGTGGCCGGTGTGCGCAGCGCGGTCGAGACGCTGGGCGGTCTCGACTCGGTGGTGAACGCGGCGGGCATGCTGCGCGCAGTGCACACGCACGAGATGTGTCTGCAGGAGTGGAACCAGATCATCACGGTGAACCTCACCGGGACGTTCCTGGTGATCCGCGAGACCCTGCCGGCACTACTGGAGAATCCGCAGAGCGCGATCGTGAACTTCAGTTCGACGTCGGCGGCGTTCGCCCATCCGTACATGGCGGCGTACGCGGCCAGCAAGGGCGGCATCCAGGCGATGACGCATGCGCTCGCCCTCGAGTACGGCAAGCAGGGCCTGCGGGCCGTCAGCGTCGCGCCGGGCAGCATCAAGTCCGGAATCACCGACGCCACACCGGGACTCGTTCCCGCCGACGCCGACTGGTCGTTGTTCGCCAAGCTGTCGCCCATCATGCCGACCAACCTGGACTCCGGCGGGGCGGGAATGGGCGCGCCATCCGCGGTCGCGGGCGTGATCGCGATGCTGGTATCCGACGACGGTGCCTTCATCAGCGGCACCGAGATCAGGATCGACGGCGGAACCCACGCCTGATCACCGATATCGGAAACGGTGGGCGGCGCTGACAATCAGCGCCGCCCACCGTTTTCCGTCGGCTACGGGGCGACGGCCCTCGACTCGCCGACCACGGTCGCCAGCCCGACGTGGGCGTCCCGCCACCATCGCTGCACCGGGCTGGTCCGGCGCAGCGCGTCAACGCTTGAGTGACAGACGATCTCATCGATCGCCCGTACCGCCCGGCGGGCCGCGGCGATCTGATCGCGGCGCGCACGTGCCCGCATACCCGGGTCGATCGGTCCGTCCAGGACCCGGTTGAAGGACGCCGTGAGCGTGTCGAGCATCGCCAGCCGCGAAGCCCGGATCTCGGCGGCCGCGTGTTCGGAGAGCGGATCCTCGGCGTCTGCTGACCCGACATGGTGAGCCAGGGCGCCTTCGGCCATGCCGATCACCGCCGCGGTGATGCCCAGCGGCGCAATGGTGCTGAGCGGGATGTGGTAGATCGGATTGCGCAGACCGGCGTGCCCGGCCGCGGTGCCGTCGACGATGCTGTTGTGGTTCAGCAGTCGATGCCCGGGGATGAACACGTCATCGATCGTGATGCTCTTGCTTCCGGTGCCGATCAACCCGATCGCATCCCAGGAATCCTCGACGATGCTCAAATCCGACCGCGGCACAAGCGAATAGCCGAGTCCGTCGGTGTCGCCCGTGCCGACCACGCGGGCACCGACGACCACCCACTCGCAGTGGTCGATCGCCGCGACCGACCGCCACTCGCCGGAGAGCCGGTAACCGCCGTCGACGGGCAGGAGCACCCCGGCCGGCGTGTGCGCCGAGGCGATCCAGACGTCGGAGTCGGCCTCCCAGACCTCGTCGCGCAGCCGCCGGTCGGCCGAGGCCAACGCCCACGGCGGCACACCGACCGAACCGGCGACCCACCCCGCTGACCCGTCCAACCGGGCGATCTCCAGAACAGCCTCGGCGAAATCGCCGGGATGGGTCTCGATGCCGCCGAACTCCGCGGGCTGCAGCATGTGCATCACCCCGGACTCACGCAGCGCGTCGACCGTCCGGCCGTCGAGCCGGCCCAGCGTCTCGTTGACGGGCCCGAGTGCCCTGATCCGATCGGCATTCTCATAGATGCCGTCCAGAACGTCCCTGGTCATTTCCACACCACGCATCCGAAACTCCCTTGTCGCGCGTATCGCGTGCTGACCACCATGGTCAGGTACGTCACTCAAGTGCTTGCGGCACCATCCCGCTGAGTGAGATCGTGGGTGACCCACTGTTCGACGTCCTAGGGGGCGCAGGTGCCGGCTTCCACCAGCAACGCAACATCACGGCCGCGCGCCGAACCACGTGACACGGCCGTGTCGATGGTGGATCGCGTCGCCTTGATCCTCAATGTCTTCGACGAACCCGGCAAGCACCTGCGGCTGGACCAGATAGCGGGCCGCACCGGCCTGCCCCGGTCCTCGGTACACCGGATCCTCAAACAACTGCACAGTGCCGGGCTCTTGCAGCACCGTCCCGACGGCTACGCGCTGGCCGCTTCCCCGCTGCCGGTGACCAGGATGGTCGACCATTCGCAGTTGCGCAGCGTGGCGTCGCCGACCCTGTCCCGCCTGCATGCCGATACCGGGCTCGTGGTGCACCTCGGAGTGCTCTTCGGCGGTGACGTGGTCTACCTCGACAAGGTGGCCGGCCGCAACAGCGCCGTGGTGCCCACCCGCGTCGCCGGGCATTCGCCCGCGCACGCCAGCGCCCTGGGAAAGACCATGCTGGCCCAGCTTCCCGCCGAAGAGGTGGACGCCGTGCTGGGGCCGCGGCTGACCCGGTCCACCCGGTCCACCATCAGCGATCTGGAAACCCTGCACCGGGAGCTGGCCCGGATCCGGTCCCGGCACGGGCTCGCCTACGACAACGAGGAACTCGCGATCGGGCTGACCAGTGTGGCGGCCCCGCTGCGGTCGGCCGACGGTGAGGTGGCGGGCTTGTCGCTCACGGGTGCGGTGCCGTTGCACCGCCTGCAACGCACCGCCCCGTTCGTGATCCGGGCGGCCCGGCACATCTCGCAGCAACTGGGGGCCGGTCGGGATACCGCGGCGGCGGCCCCTTCGCACGCGCAGGCCACCGACAACCTGTTGTCCCGGGTGTTGCGGACCCTGACCTCAGACGCGTGGGTCTGACCGGCTACCAGAGGATCTCGTCGACCTCCATGCCGAACGAGTGGCGGCCCACGAGCGCCAGCACCTGCTCGACATTGCTGGCGACGTGGGTCTGAGCGGTCTGCACGTCGCGCCAGACCCGTTCCACCAGGAGATCCTCGGCGCCGCGGCCGTCCGAGTGTGCGATGAACGTCCGGATCGCGGCGACAGCGCGTTCGGAGGCCAGCACCTGGTCCCGGCGCGACCGCAGCACCAGATCGCTGTCCGGGGCCAGGTCGGCCCGTACGCAGTCCATGAGATCGCCGAGGTTGCGTTCGATCTGGGCGACCGACAGCTCAAGATCGCTGCGCGCCATGGCCACCGGATGGACCGGCGACGTGGCGTGGGGCCGCAATGCCGAAAGGATGTTCTCGGCAGCTCCGAGCAGAGGCGCGGTACCGGTGTGGGTGTACATCGTCGGCTGCGGCAATCGGTACAGCGGCGCGAGCCTGCCGAGCTGCTCACCGCTGACCCAGCCGAACGTGCGGTACCGCGGCACCACGGCACCCGAGACGACGACATCGTGAGCGCCGATTCCGCGTAATCCCACGCTGTTCCAACTCGATTCCACGACATAGTCGGCTCGGGGCACCAGCGCCACCAGGAAGTCCTGAGCGGCGCCGTCCTCGCCGACGAGCACCGCGGCGGCCATGAGCCACGACGAGTGCAGAATTCCCGTGCACCGGCTCCACCGGCCGGACAACCGGAAGTCGTCCCCGACCCGTTCGAGACGGCCTGTCGGTGCATACGACTCACAGAGCAGGGTCCGTGGATCCCGCCCCCACACATCGCGCTGGGCCCGTTCGTCGAACAGCGACAGGTGCCACGTGTTGACCCCCAGCCACCCGGCCAGCCAGCCGGTGGAGGTACATGCCGCGGACAGATCGCGGGTGACGGCCAGGTACTCAGCCGGGTCGGCCTCGATCCCGCCGAACGCCTTGGGTTGCAGCATCGCAAAGAAACCCGCGTCGTGTAGGTCGCTGATCACCGAGGGGTCGACGGCTCCGGTGTGATCGACATCGGCAGCGGCCGCGGCGATCGCCGGCAGCGCCTGGCGCACCGCGGCGCGCACATTCTGCGTCATCAGTGTCGCCCTATCCTGCCCGTCGGGTATGTCACCATCGTGGATACCATTCGTCACCCCTCCCAGGAGGTCATATGGCCGAGCCGCCCGGTGCATCCGGCGTCGATCCCGCCGCCTCGGCCACTGCCTCGATTGCCGTCCTGCGCGAGCCGTCGTGCCGGCTGTTGCAGCCCGTCCTTCACGGCGGCCGCGCCGTGTCGCGATCGTCCTCGGAGGCAATCGATTTCGTCGCCGCGGTCGCCGACCTCGCCGAGCGCGACGGATCGGGCGGGTGGTTGGTCGCAGCGGTCAACACCGCGGCATACCTGGTGGCGAGCCTGGGCGACGGCGCCGCCGAACAGGTGTGGGGGGCCGACGCCGGTGCGCTGGTCACCACGGGTGGAGAGCCGGCGGGCTCGTTGACTGCCGACCGCGGGCACTTTCGGCTGACCGGCCACTGGGAATCGGTGACCGGTGCCCTGTTCGCGGACTGGCTGCTGCTGAGCGCACTGGAAGGCGACGCGGTCCGGTACGTCCTTCTCCGCCGCGGTGCGGTGCAGGTCGACCGACGGGCCGGCCTGCGCGGTCTGGACTCGGCCGGGATCGGTGACGTCACGGCCTCCGATGTGGTCGTCGACCCGCAGGCCGTGTTCCCCGTTCCGGACGACAGCTCTTGTGATACAGACGATTTCGACGATTCCCGGCCTCCCTACCTGGTGCTCGCGGGCGCCGGGCAGGCCGCTGCCGTCATCGGCGCCGCGGCCGGCGTGTGGCGGGCGCACGTCGGCCAGGTCCGCAGGCGACTGGCCACCTCGTACGGCAGTGAAGACACCACCGAACTGACATCGTCGGCGGTGCTGGTGGCCAAGGCGGAATCGGACATCGACGCCGCACGGCTGCAGCTGACCACGGCGCTGGGCTCCGATGTCCCCACCGCCGCGGCAGCGCTGTGCCAGGCCGTCACCCGCGCCCGCAACGCCGCCGACCAACTCCTCGGCAGCGGCAACCGCCACGCGCTCGATGCGACAGATCCGGTGGCGCGCCTGTGGTTCGACGTCCTAGCCGGATACCGCCTGACGATCCGGCGCGTCGAGCAGCCCGCCGCCGGCTGAACCTGCCCGCGCCGCCAGCTCCGCCAGCGCGCCCGGCACCCGGTCGGCGATGCCGTACGGGTCAGACACCTGATCACCACACGTGAGGACGCAGATCGCCATCTCGTCGCGGTAGCTCCACCCGGTGAAGTTCAATCCCATCGGGAACACGATCGGCCCCGACGAGATCAGCTGTTCGATCGGCGCGCCGCCCCAGTAGAGCGTGTTCTGCGGGCCGCGCATGTTGGAGGCGATCAGGCTGAACATCGGACGGCGCTTCATCTTGGCGCCGAGGATCGGCAGCACCCGTGAGTACAGCCAGAACAGCGGCCAGTACTCCATCCAGTCGTGCTGCAGCCAAGCGTCACGCTCGGCCTGCACCTCACGCGCGGTGCGGGTGGCCGAGGCGATCGCCGCCAGCCGCTCCACCGGATCGGCGATGTGCGTTGCGAGGTCGACGTTCCAGCGAGCCACCTTGTTGCCCCACTCGGCCTCGGTTTCCTCCGGGCGCATCGAGACGGGCACCACCGCGGTCATGCTCTCGTCGCTGAGTTTCCCGTTCTCGGCCAGGTAGTCGCGCAGCGCCCCGCCGCAGATGGTGAGGAAGACGTCGTTGATCGTGACGCCGAAAGCCTTTGACACCCGCTTGATCTCGGTCACATCGCAGCGCCGGTAGGCGAATCTGCGGCTCGCCGAGAACGGCTCGTTGAACGGCATGGCCGGTGCGGCGAAAGCTTCCGCATAGCCTGGCTTTCCCGCTTTCTGCCGGCGCCGGATCACCCCGGTGACCGCGACAGTGCGGGCGATGATGCTCGGGAACCGGGCCAGCGCCGCGATCTGGTGGCGCAACACCAGTGGCCACCAGATCCACGGCGCCGGGCGCCGCTCGTTCGGCAACGGCGTCGATCGCGGCTGCGGCAGCGGGGTCTGCGGGTCAGAGCTGTAGAGGGTTTCCAGTAGTCGCAGCGATGCGGTTCCGTCGGCGACGGCGTGGTGAATCTTGAGCACCAGGGCGACGCGGCCGTCGGCCAGCCCCTCGACGAACCACAGTTGCCAGGCCGGCCGGTCGCGGTCCAGCCCGGTTTCGAAGATTTCGCCGATCGTCGCGGCCAGCTGCTCGTCGCCGCCGGGTGCGGGAGCGGTGGTCCGCTGCAAGTGATACCGGAGGTCGATCTGCGGCCGCGACACCCACCACGGCCGGCCGAAACCCACCCGCGGGGTCAGCAACTGCCACTGCAGGGGCTCGACGTTGTCGACCCAGCCCTGCACCGCGGACTTGAGCCGGTCGAACGTGAGCGGCTCGGTCATCTGGGTCGGGTCGAGCACGACAGCCTTCATCGTGTGCTGCGGTTGGACCGAGCTTTCCCACGCCAGGAAGCTGTTGTCCTCACCCTTCAAACGCCGCATTTTCACCCTCGCTTGTCCTCACCGCCGGTACGGCACTGTCTGTGGCTGCCATCACTCTTATCCAAACGTGTGTCCCAGTAGACAAGCTGTCCCGCACAGCGAGACTCCAGGCCCCGTAGCCTGCTCGGCGGCACCTACGGTTTGCGCCATGAAGCGAGCCATTCCGCGCCCTGCCAGCCTCGTCGCCAGGGCCAATCGGTTCCGGGTGATCGCCCGCAGCATCGCCGTGCTGCGCGAGTCGGGGCTGTCCGGTGGAGCTGCCGACGGCATCCGCCAGGCCAAGCTGGTCCGCCAGTTCGGCGGGTTCGCCGCCGTCATCGAGAGCGCCGCCACCCGCGACCCCAACGCCATCGCCATCACCGACGAATGGGGCGACGTGACGTACGCCCAGCTCAACGACCGGGTCAATGCCCTCGCCCGGGCCTGGAACTCCCGGGGAATCGGAGCGGGCTCGGTGATCGCGGCGCTGTGCCGGGATCACCGCGGACTGGTCACCATCCTGGCCGCGGCAGGCAAGGTCGGAGCGCAGCTGCTGCTGATGAACACCGGCTTCGCCAAGCCGCAGCTGGCCGATGTCGCGGCCCGCGAAAAGGTGAACGTGCTGATCCACGACGAGGAGTTCACCGACCTGGTCAGCGCCATCGATCCGGGCGTGCGGCGCTTCCTGGCGTGGACCGACGAGCGCTCGAGCACCGACGTCGAGGGCTCGCTGGAGGGTCTGATCGCCGCCACCTCGCCTGCCCCGGTGGCCGCGCCGGCCAAGCCCGGCGGCATGACCCTGCTGACCAGTGGCACCACCGGCACACCCAAGGGCGCCCCGCGCGGCAAGACCTCTCCCCTGTTCTCCGCGCAGCTGCTGGACCGGGTTCCGCGCCGCCGCGGGCAGACCTGCATGCTGGCCGCGCCGATGTTCCACGGCACCGGCCTCGGCCAGGCGGTGCTGTCGCTGGCCCTCGGCAACCGCCTCGTGCTGCGCCGCAAGTTCTACCCCGAGGAAACCCTGCGCGCGGTCCAGAACCACGCCTGCGACGTGCTGGTCGTCGTACCCACGATGCTGCAGCGAATCCTGGCCCTGCCCAAGGACATTCGCGACAACTACGACACCTCGTCGCTCAAGATCATCTTCGTCTCCGGTTCGGCCATGCCACCCGACCTGGTCAAGCGCACCCTCGCCGAGTTCGGACCGGTGCTCTACAACCTCTACGGCTCAACCGAACTCGCGGTCATGACGGTCGCCATGCCCGAGGACCTGCAGCACGATCCGCGCACCGCGGGCCGTGCCCCGGTCGGATGCGCCGTGCGCCTGTACGACGATGCCGGCAGGGAGATCACCGAACCGGGCGTGATCGGACGGGTTTTCGCCGGCAGCGACGTGAGCTTCGCCGGTTACACCGACGGCCGCACCAAGGAGTCGATCGACGGATTGCAGAGCAGCGGCGACGTCGGTCACTTCGACGACACCGGCAGGCTCTACATCGACGGCCGCGACGACGACATGGTGATCTGCGGCGGCGAGAACGTCTACCCGCTGGAGGTCGAGAACCTGATCACCAGCCATCCAGAGGTCGACGAGGTCGCCGTGATCGGCGTCAGCGACGAGGATTTCGGTCAACGGCTCAATGCCTACGTGGTCCTGGTCGACGGTGCCACCCTGGCCCCCGACGACATCAAGGACTACGTGCGAGCGAACCTGGCCCGGTACAAGATCCCCCGCGACGTCGAGTTCTTGACCAAGCTGCCCCGCAACGCCACCGGCAAGGTGCTGCGCGGCGAGCTGACCGGCGGTGCCAAGTGAGCGATTCCGACACCATGAAGCGTGAGGTCGCCGGCCGGATGGGCGACGCGTTCGCCCCGATCGTCGACGGCGTCCTCGAGCCGATCGCCGCCGCGGCCGAGGTCCGGGCCCGGCTCAAGGCCAGCCGCCGGCCCGCCAAGCCCGTACCGGTGGGCAACGTCGAGGACCGCACCATTGCCGGTCCCGCAGGTGAGATTCCGGTGCGGATCTACCACCCGCTCGACCCCGCGACGGCCGACACCGGCCTGCCCGTACTCGTCTACTTCCACGGCGGCGGGTTCGTGCTGTGCGACCTCGACTCGCACGATTCCTGCTGTCGCCGGCTCGCCAACGGCATTGGTGCCATTGTGGTTTCGGTCGACTATCGGCTGGCGCCCGAACATCCGTACCCGGCCGCGGTAGAGGACGCCTGGGCGGCAACCGAATGGGTGGCCGCCCACGCCGGCGAGCTCGGCGGCGACCCGGCGCGGCTCGTGGTCGCGGGCGACAGCGCGGGCGGCAACCTGGCGGCCGTGGTCGCGATGACGGCCCGGGACCGCAGCGGCCCGCCGATCGCGTTCCAGGTGCTGATCTACCCGGTGGTCGACCAGCGCCGCAAATCGTCGCTGTCCAGCCCGCACACCAAGAGTGGGGTGCTGACCGCCGAGCACATGCAGTGGTTCACCGCGCAGTATCTCGGCGACAGCGGCGCCCAGGCCGAGGTGTCGGCGTCGCCGATTCTCGGTGACATGACCGGGCTTCCGGATGGGCACGTGCTGACCGGGGCCCTGGATCCGTTGTGCGAGGAGGGCGAGGAATACGCCCGCATGCTCGCCGCCGGCGGCGCGAACGTCAGCGTCCGGCGCTACGAGCGCGGATTCCACGGCTTCTTCAACCTCGCCGATCATCTGCCCGCCGCCGCCGAGGCCACCGAGGACGTCTGCGCCGTCGTCCGCGACGCGCTCAATTGCACGACCACACCTGTTACCCACTGAAAGGCAACCCATGAAGCTGAGGAACTCCCGCGCTCTGGTCACCGGCGCGAGCCGCGGCCTGGGCAAGAGCATCGCCGAGGTGCTGGCCGCACGCGGCGTCGAGGTCGCCGTGGTGGCGCGCGACGCCGAGTCGCTCAACCTGCTCGCCAAGCAACTGAAAGGCAAGGCCTACCCGACCGACCTGGGTGACCCGGACGCGGTGGAGGGCCTCATCGATCGCGTCGAGGCCGACGGTCCCATCGACATCGTGATCAACAACGCCGGCATCGACCACGTCGGCCGGTTCCATCAGGTCGATCCCGAGCAGATTCGCAATCTGCTTCAGGTCAACCTGGCGGCCCCGATGGAGATCTGTCGCCAGGTGATCCCGCGGATGGTGCAGCGCGGGCGCGGCCACATCGTCAACGTGTCGTCGATGGGCGCCATCTCGCAAGGCCCCGGACTGACCCTGTACGGCACGTCGAAGGCGGGGCTGAGCCACTTCACCGCGGGCATCCGCGGTGAGTTGCGGGGCAAGCCCGTCGGCACCACGCTGGTGCAGATCGGCGAGGTCAAGACCGACATGATCGACCACATCCGCGCGTTCGGCCCGGCGCGGCGCACCATCGAGCGGTCCATCCGGTGGCGGATGATTCCGCGCGAATCGCTGGAGCCGGTGGACGTTTCGGTGGCCATCGCCGAGGCCATCGAGCACAACCGCCGCCACGTCATCCTGCCGCGCAACATCGTTCCGATGGCCAAGTTCACCGAGTTCCCGCGCCGCATCTCCGAACTCATGCTGACCGGCATCGACCAGGACAACGACTGATGGCGGGCGTCGACCTGTCCGGCAAGGTCGCGATCCTCACCGGCGCCGCCCGCGGGCAGGGTGAAGCCGAAGCACGCTTGTTCGCCGCACTCGGCGCCAAGGTGGTACTGACCGATGTGCTCGTCGAGGACGGTGAGCGGGTCGCCGCGTCCATCGGCCCGGCGGCTCGCTTCGTCCGCCTCGACGTCGGCAGCGAAACCGATTGGCGCACCACCGTCGATACCGCGGTCGCCGAGTTCGGCCGCGTCGACGTGCTGGTGAACAACGCGGCCATCTGCAAGGTCGTGCCGCTCGCCGAGCAGGACACCGTGGGATTCGAGCAGATGCTGCGGGTCAATCTGATCGGCGCCTTCCTCGGCATGCAGGCCGTCACGGAACCCATGCGGGCCGCCGGTGGCGGATCGATCGTGAACATCTCGTCGCAGGCCGGCGTGCAGGGACTGGCGGGCTACACCGCGTACGGCGCCTCCAAGTGGGGCCTGCGTGGTATGTCGAAGGTGGCGGCAATCGAGCTGGGCCCGTTGGGTATTCGCGTCAACACCGTCTATCCCGGCATGATCGACACGCCGATGATCGCCCACCTCGAGGTGGAACGCGGACTCGGCGGTCATCCCGGTGCCCCGCTCACCCGGGTCGGCACCCCCGAAGAGGTCGCCGAGGTTGTCGCATTCCTCGCCTCGGACGCGTCGTCCTACATCACCGGCGCGGATCTGACCGTCGACGGCGGCGCCAGTGCCGGCCGGATTCCGGTGACGCCGGTCCACACCGGCTGATCCCGAGCGTGAATTCCGTTGTCCGACAATCGGCGTTCTGACTGTGTGACTCTCGGCCGGCGGTTGGCCCTGGCCCCCCACATCGCGATCGACGAAGCGGTGCTGGCTGTCATGCGCAGTCGGCAGCCGAACGCATCCCCCGAGGCCGGAGTGCACCGGACCGCCGCCGAGATGGCGGCCACCGCTGCACTTTTCGAGGAGCGCGGCTGGGTGGCGGCACCGCTGAGCTACCATCGCACCCCGCCGCCGCTGCGCGATTCTGATCTCCTCGAGTTGCACACCCGTACCGGGCCGCTGCGTCATGAAACCATGACGTTCCCATCGGAATTCACGCCCCGGGCGGGTGAGCCCGGGGCGGACCGATGGCCTCTGAACGACTGCAACGACACGGTGTTCGTCCGGCTCTTACGTCACCGCGATCCCCAGGCTCCATGGGTGGTGTGCCTGCACGGGTTCGGCATGGGTTCATCCCGGTTCGACCTCGCCGTGCTGTGGGCGACGTACCTGCATTCCACGTTGGGATTCAACGTCGCAGTACCGGTGGCACCGCTGCACGGCCCGCGGCGCACCGAGGACGACGACCAGCTGCTGTCCCTGGACCTGACGTCGATGCTGCACGGAATCACCCAGGCGCTCTGGGACGTCCGGCGTCTCGTCAGTTGGATCCGGTCCACCACTGACGCCCCGGTCGGGGTGTACGGGTTGTCGCTCGGCGGCTTCCTGGCCACCATGCTGGCCGGCCTTGAACCGCTGGACGCGGTCGTCGCGGCGCTGCCGTTCGTCGATGTGCTCGGGTTGATGGAACACCACGGGCCGCCCGCCGAGTACCACTCGCTGTTGCGTTCGGCGGACGCCCGCAACACATTCCGGGTGGCATCCCCGCTGTCGGTGCCTGCGGTGGTGCCTGCCGATCGCCTGGCGTTGTTCGCCGCCCGCGGAGACCGGCTCATCCCCGTCGACCAATCCCGCGCTCTGCACCGGGCCTGGCAGGACGGCGAAGTTCAGTGGACCAACAGCGGCCACGTGGGGTTCACGTGGTCCAGACAGGCGCGGGGGCTGGTGGGCCGGCGGTTGCACACCGCATTGGTCGCGGAGCTCTGACACCGGCCCACCCCACTCACTGTCCCGGCAACACCAGGATCTTGACGTGCGCCTCGGGGTCACGGAGCGACTCGAACGCGTCGCCCAAGCCGTCCAGGCCGACCCGGCCCGTGATGATCGCCTCGGCATCGATCTCGCCGGCCGCCAGCCGCGCCAGCACCTTCTCGTAGGCCTGCTCGTACGGCCCATGCCCGAAGTTGATCGCGATCTGCCGCATCTGCGCGACCACCGGGATGATGGTCTCCTCGGCGAACGGCGAAGCCACCACCTGGATGCGCGAACCCCACGGCAGGGTGTGGGTCAGCGTGTTCAGTGTGCCGACGCGCCCGCTGCACTCGTAGGCGATCAGGAGGCCGCCACCCGTCCTGCCGCTGCCCAGCAGCTCGTTGTAGAGGGCGATCGGATCCTGCTCATTGGGGTCGACGACGATGTCGGCGCCCATCTTGGCGGCGAGCTCACGCCGTTTCGGTGACGGCTCCGAGGCGATCACGGTGTGCGCGCCGGCCGCCTTCGCCGCCAGGATCGTGCCGAGGCCGATCGATCCACACCCGATCACCAATGCCGTGTCCGCGGGCGTCAGGCCCGACTGCTGCATGTGCATCTCGCCGACGTGGAGCGGTTCGGCCAGGGCGGCGTGCTCCAGCGACAGGCCGTCGGGCACGTGCCGGACCCAGAAGGCGTCGACGACGATGAATTCGCCGAAGGCCCCGTGGTACTGGTTGGAGTAGCCGATGATCGTCGGCAGCCCGGTGCCCTGCTCGGTGGTGATGCCGAGCCCGGTGACGCGGTCACCATCAGCGAAATCCTCGACGCCCGGCCCGGTTTCGACGACGGTGCCGGCCCACTCGTGGCCCAGCACCACCGGCCGGGTGGCATCGAACACCGCGAACGGGTAGCCCGCCCCGGCGGCCACCTCGACGAACCGGCACGGATCCTTCGACATGCTCAGATCGCTGCCGCAGATGCCGCAGGCCGCGACCTTGATGCGCAGCTGCCCGGGCCCGGTGGCGGGCGGTTCGGTGACATCGGCGACGGTGAACTGACCGTCGAAGTACTCGGCGGCGCGCATCACGCCCCCTGTCCGGCGAGCTGCTCGGCAGGCTGGCCGTAGTAGTCGGTGTGCGCCTTGGTGATTGCGCCGATCAGGCCGCCGAGCAGGTACTGGCTGTTGTCCTCGGCGAACTGCAGGCTGGCCTGCCGGCCCACGTTGCGTTTCTTGAAGTGCGGGACGACCTCCGAGGCGAACAGCTCATAGCTGCGCTTCGTGTCCTCCCAGCTGGCCATGTCCACATGCATGATCAGCAGCGTGCCGAATCCTCCGGTCTTCTCGATGAGCCGCTCGATCTGAGCGATCGCATCCTCGGGGGTGCCGATGATGACCTGGCCGAACTCGCCCAGGTTTTCGGTGCGCCACTGGTTGATGATGCCCGCGGGGGTCTGCGCCCAGTCGGGGTTGATGCCCTGCTGCCGGTTGACGTACTCGGCGATGGCATGGATCCGGCGGCTGACGGCGCGCTCGGCCTCGGCCCGGGTCTCGGCGATGAACATCGGATTGACCAGGCGCCAGGTGGAGCGGTCGGCCAGGTGCCCGTGTTCGGCCGAAACCTTCTCGTAGACACCCCAGTTGCGGTCGAGCACGTCGAATCCGGTCGGCGAGCTGGCCGCCAGCGACAGCAGCGACAGCCCATGCGTGCCGGCGAGCACCGACCCGTTCGGCGAGATGGTCGACGCGGTCGCCACCTCGATGCCCGCCGGATCGTAGGTCGGCAGCTGGGCCCGGGCGTCGCGAAGGGTGAACCAGTCGGTCTCCATGTCGACGACCTCGCCACGCAGCAGGCGAAGTACCGCCTCCAGCGCCTCGCCCTGCATGCGGCGCTGGTCGACGGGGTTGATCCCCATCATGTGCGCGTCCAGCGGGATCTTGCCCGGCCCGGTGCCCACGATCAACCGGCCGCGCGTCTGCAGATCGAGTTGGGTGATGCGGTCCGCGGTGACCAGCGGGTGGTGGTAGGGCAAGGACATCACACCGGTGCCGAACCTGATGCGCTCGGTGCGCTCGGCCGCTGCCGCGATGAACATGTCCGGCGCAGGGACGATCTCGGACCCGGTCGAGTGATGCTCACCCATCCACGCCTCGTCGAATCCGAGGTGGTCGAGATGCTCCATCAGGTCGATGTCACGCCGCAGCTGCAGTGCCGGGTCGGCGTTGAGGGGGTGGTAGGGCGCCAGGAACGCCCCGAACTTGATCGAACTCGAATTCCACATGCCCGGGACGTTATCTGGATCGCATGATTGGATCAAGTGATCCAATAATTTTCGCCGTGAAAGCTCCCGCTGAAAAGGACGGATGGGTCAGGAACCGAGCAGGCGCTCGACCCCACCGACGACGAAACACACCAGGTCGTCGTAGAAGTCGTGCAGCTCGGTCTCGTCGAGCCGGCTGCCGTTGCGGCGCCATTCGTCGGCCCGGCTCAGCGCCTGGATGAAGTTCATGATCGAGATGGCCCAGCGCAATTCCAGGCGCGCGGGGTCGGAATCGGGGAAGGCCCGCTGCACCTGGGTGAACAGTTCGTCTGGCAGATGCTGCTCGGTGTCCAGCAGCACCGGATTGTTCTCCTGCGAGATCTGCGCGATGATCTTGATCCAGCGCATGCCCCGGACCCGGTGGCGCAGTAGCAGTTTCAGATACGGCTCGGTGACGGCGCGGACGAGGGCGTCGGGGCTCGGCGCCGCCGGATCGGCCGCGAGCACCGCCACGTTGGCCGCGATCTCGTCGCGCACCGGCGCACCGACGTCGGTGAGCACCGCGCGCAGCAGCTCATCTTTGGAACCGAAGTGGTAGTGCACCGAGGCCGCGCCGAGCCCCGCGGCCGCATTGACCGCCCGCACCGACACCGCGTCCACCCCTTGGGCGGCGAACAATCGTTCGGCAGCCTTCACCAGGCGCAGCCGGGTGGCCGCGCCCTGCCGATTCTGGGCTGCGCCGGACACCTGACGAGCATGGCACGCGCCGCGCCGGCTGCTGAGCTGCGCTCTACCCCGACGGCGTGTCGCCGACCAGCGGCGCGAACCGGCCCTGATCATCGGGCGGGTACGCCGTGGTGGTCGTCACAGCGCCGACCGGCAGCGGACCGTACAGATGCGGGAACAGCATCGCCTCGGGGTCCGTTGGAACCCCGGGCTCCCAGCGCACCGGATCGGTCAGCTTGTCCGGATCGATGTGCAGCAGCACCAGGTCGCCGCGCCCGGCGTAGAGCCGGTTGGCCGGCAGGTGCACCTGCTCGGGAGCCGAGAGATGGACGAAGCCCTGCGCACCCAGCGAGTCGGGACGATGTTCACCGCTGCGCTGGGCCAGCTGCCACTCCTCGACGCTGCACAGGTGAACCAGGACACGCGGCGATGGATGCATACCGTCAGCTTGCCGGGCCAGCAACACGGCGGCCAAGTGAGACACGACACACCGGTGAACCCTTGGGGAACAAGGCCGGAATCCAAAACGTCTGACAGAGTAGACATACGCAATCGAGGCGCCTTTGCCGAGATGCGCAGAGCAGAAGACGGAGGAGCCATGAACGCAACTCTGACAAGCCCGGAGCTAACCAGAGCCGATCGCTGCGATCGTTGCGGTGCGGCCGCGCGCGTACGCGCGAAGCTGCCTTCAGGAGCCGAGTTGCTCTTCTGCCAGCACCACGCCAATGAGCACGAAGCCAAGTTGGTCGAGCTGGCCGCTGTGCTGGAGACCAGCACGGCAGACGCCTGATCGCCAACCTCCGACACCACCCGCCTGGGCAGGAGCACGTTTCGTCAGTAATGCTTGACTGGTCATGACTGGCCAGCCGCTTCCAGTACCACCATCACGCCACCACATCTGGCACATCACTCGACGTACATTGTCGAAGAGCTGGGACGACTCCATCTTCTCGGAGTCGGCACAGGCGGCGTTCTGGTGCGCGTTGTCATTGCCTCCCCTGCTTCTGGGGATGCTCGGCAGCCTGGCCTACATCGCACCGTTGTTCGGGCCGGACACCCTGCCGACGATCCAGGATCAGCTGATCAACGCGGCGAACAGCTTCTTCTCCCCCAACGTCGTCAACGAGATCATCGAACCGACGATCCGCGACATCGTCAGGGGCGCCCGGGGCGAGGTGGTGTCGGTGGGTTTCGTGATCTCGCTGTGGGCCGGGTCCTCCGCGGTGTCGGCCTTCGTGGACTCCATCGTCGAGGCCCACGATCAGACGCCGCTTCGGCATCCGGTGCGGCAGCGCTTCTACGCGCTGGGCCTGTACGTGATCATGCTGATCTCCGCGATCGGCATGGCGCCGCTGCTGGCCCTCGGGCCGCGGGCCGTCTCCGAACACATCCCGGACAGCTGGGACAACGTGCTGCGCTACGGCTATTACCCGGCGCTCTTCCTGGCGGTGTTCGTCGGCGTGACCATCCTGTACCGGGTGTCGTTGCCGGCACCGATCCCGACGCACCGCCTCATGCTGGGCGCGGTACTGGCCACCGTGGTGTTCCTGGTCGCCACGTTCGGGCTGCGGATCTACCTGACCTGGATCACCAGCACCGGCTACACCTACGGCGCGCTGGCCACACCGATCGCGTTCTTGTTGTTCGCGTTCTTCCTGGGTTTCGCCATCATGCTGGGCGCCGAACTCAACGCGGCCATCCAAGAGGAGTGGCCCGCGGCGGACACCCACGCCAGGAGACTGCGGGAATGGCTGGAGGACAAAGCCCTCAACGGCGGCCTCAACGGCAGCGCCCAGGCACCGGCCGAAACCCGTGTGCCCGAGCCCGCCGAACCGCCGGTAGTGCCGCCTACTTCTTGAGCTGCTCGTAGATCTTCTTGCAATCCGGGCACACCGGAGAGCCCGGCTTGGGCGACTTCGTCACGGGGAACACCTCGCCGCACAGCGCGACCACATGCGTGCCCATGACGGCACTTTCGGCGATCTTGTCCTTCTTGACGTAATGGAAGAACTTGGGGCTGTCGTCGTCGGTCCCGTCGTCGACGCGTTCGTCGGTGTCCGGGCGCTCGATGGTCTGGGTCTGCATGGTCTTATTGTGCTCCTCACGTCCGCGGGCTTCATTGTGCCTGGGTGTGGGCCGTAGGGAAATCCACCTGCCACCGCGCGCGCCGGGTGTGGAACAGTAGAGGCATGAAACAAAGCCACGAGCTGAGTTTCGACGACGATTTCGGCGACGATTTCGGCAAGGAAGCCCGCCCGGTTCTCATCACCAAAGCCGCACCCTCCTACGAAGTGCAGCATCGCCAGCGCGTACGGAAGTACCTGACGTTGATGGCCTTCCGCATACCGGCGCTCATCCTCGCGGCGGTCGCCTACAACATCTGGCAGAACGGGCTCATCTCGCTCGCGATCATCGTGGCGTCGATCCCGCTGCCCTGGATGGCGGTACTGATCGCCAACGATCGTCCCCCGCGCAGCGCCGAGGAGCCACGGCGTTACGCCGGCCGCGGCGAGCGGATTCCACTGTTCCCCACCGCGGAGCGGCCTGCGTTACAGAAGGAACCGTACGTGGCACCGCAACGGGACACCGCGCCGCCCGACGGCGATGCTCCCAGCTGAGCGGCTTCTTTAGCTATTCTTAGGACATTCTCAGGTCGGTTCGGAAAAACTGCAGCTCAACGGGCATGAATCCGGAGATCCGCGGGAACTCTCATGACGCCTACGACGTTGTAGATCATGACAGTTCGAGCCGATCAGGAGGCCGTCATGGCAAATGCCACCACAAGCCGCGTCGACAGTGATCTGGACGCCCAGAGCCCTGCCGCCGACCTCGTGCGCGTGTATCTGAACGGCATCGGCAAAACGGCGTTGCTCAACGCCGCCGATGAAGTAGAGCTCGCAAAGCGCATCGAGGCAGGCTTGTACGCCCAGCACGTGCTGGACACCAAGAAGCGCCTGGGCGAGAACCGCAAACGCGACCTGGCTACCGTCGTCCGCGATGGTGAAGCAGCCCGCCGGCATCTGCTGGAAGCCAACCTGCGTCTGGTGGTGTCGCTGGCCAAGCGCTACACCGGCCGCGGCATGCCGCTGCTGGACCTGATCCAGGAAGGCAACCTGGGTCTGATCCGCGCGATGGAGAAGTTCGACTACACCAAGGGCTTCAAGTTCTCCACGTACGCCACGTGGTGGATCCGTCAGGCCATCACCCGCGGGATGGCCGACCAGAGCCGCACCATCCGCCTCCCCGTCCACCTGGTCGAGCAGGTCAACAAGCTGGCACGGATCAAGCGCGAGATGCACCAGAACCTGGGCCGCGAGGCCACCGACGAGGAACTGGCCGAGGAGTCCGGCATCCCGGTCGAGAAGATCAACGACCTGCTGGAGCACAGCCGCGATCCGGTGAGCCTGGACATGCCGGTCGGCACCGACGAGGAAGCTCCCCTCGGCGACTTCATCGAGGATTCCGAGGCGATGTCGGCCGAGAACGCCGTCATCTCCGAGCTGCTGCACACCGACATCCGCCACGTGCTGGCCACGCTCGATGAGCGCGAGCAGCAGGTGATCCGGTTGCGGTTCGGCCTCGACGACGGCCAGCCCCGCACCCTGGACCAGATCGGCAAGTTGTTCGGTCTGTCCCGCGAGCGGGTCCGCCAGATCGAGCGCGAGGTGATGGCCAAGCTTCGCAACGGCGAGCGTGCCGATCGGCTCCGCTCGTACGCCAGCTAGCCCTCCTGCCGATGTGCCCCGCCGGTTTCCGGCGGGGCACTCGCATATCCGGCCGGTTCCGGGCTCATGGCCTGGGGTTTTCGGCATGGATGTGACCTGCCCGACGCCCCGACGTTGCGCCGCAGTTCAAACGCGGGAAACGGTAGACTGTCCGGTGACGTTGGGGCTGGGAAGGCGCGCATGAACGATCTGGTCGACACCACCGAGATGTACCTGCGGACGATCTACGACCTCGAGGAAGAGGGCGTGGTGCCGCTGCGTGCCCGTATTGCCGAACGGCTCGACCAGAGCGGTCCGACGGTCAGCCAGACGGTGTCGCGCATGGAACGCGACGGTCTGTTGCACGTCGCCGGTGACCGCCACCTGGAGCTGACCGACAAGGGACGCGCTCTCGCGGTCGCCGTGATGCGCAAGCACCGGTTGGCCGAACGGCTGCTCGTCGATGTGATCGGGTTGCCGTGGGAGGACGTCCACGCCGAGGCATGCCGCTGGGAACACGTGATGAGCGAAGACGTGGAGCGGCGCCTGGTGCAGGTGCTCGACAACCCCACCACCTCGCCGTTCGGCAACCCCATCCCGGGGCTGTCCGACCTCGGCGTCGGTGCGGCGGGCTTCGACGATGTCAGCCTGGTCCGGCTCACCGAGCTCCCGGTCGGGTTGCCGGTCGCCGTGGTGGTGCGTCAGCTCACCGAGCACGTTCAGGGCGACACCGAACTCATCGGCCGGCTCAAGGACGCCGGTGTGGTGCCGAACGCGCGGGTCACCGTCGAGGCCAACGACCACGGCGGCGTGATGATCGTGATCCCCGGGCACGAGCAGGTTGAGTTGCCCCATCACATGGCGCACGCGGTCCGCGTCGAGAAGGTCTAGCCACCTCAACCGGCCCTACGCCCCCACGCCCTGCGCCGGGGCAGCTGCACACCCAGCTGTTCAGCCAACCGATAACCGGTGACCGCCAGCTCCCGGATCCGCTCAGGGTGCATGCCGGATTGCAGTGCGGTGTCGAGCATGCCGGCCATCCGGTGGGTCGGCCTCGCCTGCAGCGCGGCATCCAGCGAGACCCCGGCCAGCGGGCCATCACCGCGCGTGTACGCCGAAAAGGCCAGCAGGACAAGAGCTTCCACACGCCACGGGTCCGGTAGGTTGCGGGCGGACAGCGCCCACAAGGCTTCGGCCTGTTCGGAGCACTCCCCCACCGCCAGCGCGTAGAGGGTGTCGCGGACCCGGGGATCGGACAATGCCACGGCCAGCCGGGCCAACTCGGCAGGGCCGGGCGCAGTGCCCTCGGCCAGCCGCAGGGCCGTCGTCATCGCGGCCTCCACGTCACCGCGCACCTCGGCATCGGCCCGGGTATCCGGGCGCCCGGGCCGCTGCGCTTCGAGCGCCAACCGACGCTTCATCGCGTCGGCGGCTACCGGATCGGGCCGGATCACCCGCAGTAGTTCGTCACGGCTGGAATAGAGCCGCCGCCCGTCTAGCACCGCAGCGGCCGCCAGCGGCGACGCACCCGGATCGTCCACCCAGCCCTGTTCGCCACAGCCGTCCGCGCAATGCCAGAACCCGCCCGCGGCCACCTTGTCCACCACGTGCGCGGCGTAGAGCTCGATGCCGTCGGCAGCCAGCGTCTGGTCCAGCACCTCCGCCAACTCGCGGTAGCGGTCGTCGCACACCCGGCAGTCCCTACTGTGGTCGTCCACGACGACGGCGATCACCGCCTCCGCGCCTGCTGTGGCCGCCAGTCCGGCCAGGTGCTCGACGCGCTCGGTCATGTCCTCGGCCAGATCGGCGCGCATGACGCAACCCAGCGCGCCCCGGTCCACGGTGACCAGCACGAGGCTGCGGTGCGGGACGAACCCGAGCACCGCGGGCAGCGCGGCGATCAGCGCACCGGGACGGTTGAGGTGGAAGTCGAACTCTGACGGGGACGGCGATGGTGTTGTCATGGCCCGACCGTGCCAACCCGCGCCGTCACGAACCGGCGCCGAACCCGCCGGTTGCCGCCGGCTGGGGATGGATTCTGCGCTGGGGATAACCCGAGGCATATGTTCATCCGGTATTCGGCCTCGCCGACATGCGAGACGCCGGCAACCGGCGTAAACAGTTTTCCCATGGGTTCGATGCAGGAGTACGACCTCGTCGTCATCGGTTCCGGCCCCGGCGGTCAACGCGCCGCGATCGCCGCGGCGAAGCTCGGCAAGTCCGTCGCGGTGATCGAGCGGGGCATGATGCTCGGCGGCGTGTGCGTCAACACCGGCACCATCCCGTCCAAGACGCTGCGCGAGGCGGTGGTCTACCTGACCGGCATGAGCCAGCGCGAACTCTACGGCGCGAGCTACCGCGTCAAGGACAAGATCACGCCCGCCGACCTGCTGGCGCGGACCCAACACGTCATCGGCAAGGAGATCGACGTGGTGCGGTCGCAGCTGATGCGCAACCGCATCGAGCTCTACACCGGGCACGGCCGGTTCGCGGACGACCACACGATCGTCGTCGAGGACCCCAGCCGTGCCGAATTGGTCACCGTCCGTGGCCGTTTCATCGTCATCGCCACCGGGACCAAACCTGCCCGGCCAGCGGGCGTGACGTTCGACGAGGCGCGCGTGCTCGATTCCGACGGCATCCTCAACCTCGCGACCCTGCCCACCTCGATGGTCGTGGTCGGCGCCGGCGTCATCGGCATCGAATACGCCTCGATGTTCGCGGCGCTGGGCACCAAGGTCACCGTCGTCGAGAAACGCGACGACATGCTGGAGTTCTGCGATCCCGAGATCATCGAGTCCCTGCGCTTCCACCTACGGGACCTCGCGGTGACGTTCCGGTTCGGCGAAGAGGTGACCGCGGTGGACATCGGCACCTCGGGCACCGTGACCACGCTGGCCAGCGGCAAGCAGATCCCGGCCGAGACCGTGATGTATTCGGCTGGGCGCCAAGGCCAGACCGATCACCTCGACCTGGCCAACGCCGGCCTGGAAGCCGACGCCCGCGGCCGCATCTACGTCGACGACAACTTCACCACCAAGGTGGACCACATCTACGCGGTGGGCGACGTCATCGGATTCCCGGCGCTGGCGGCCACATCCATGGAGCAGGGCCGGCTGGCCGCCTACCACGCCTTCGGCGAACCCACCAAGGCCATGATGAGCCTGCAACCCATCGGCATCTACTCGATCCCCGAGGTGTCCTTCGTCGGCGCCACCGAGGTCGAACTGACCAAGGACTCGATTCCCTATGAGGTCGGCGTGTCCCGGTACCGCGAACTGGCCCGCGGCCAGATCGCCGGGGACTCCTACGGGATGCTCAAACTGCTGGTGTCGACCGAGGACCTACGGGTGCTGGGGGTGCACATCTTCGGCACGAACGCGACCGAGATGGTCCACATCGGGCAGGCCGTGATGGGGTGTGGCGGCACCGTCGAATACCTCGTCGACGCGGTGTTCAACTATCCGACGTTCTCCGAGGCCTACAAGGTCGCGGCGTTGGACGTGATGAACAAGCTGCGCGCGCTCAACCAGTTCCGCTACTAGCAGTCGGATTCGAGGGCCGCGGGGGCCGCGTCGCCGGGGCCGCCTGCCTCGGCTCGGGCCAGCAACCGGCCGATGCGGTCGTCGAACCGCGGCGAGTAGGACAGGTCGTCGTCGCACCCGCCGCCATCGAGCCCACCGACCAAACCGGTCACCGTCGATCCCGAGACCCACGGGGCGCCGCTGAAGCCGTCGGTCAGGCCCCCGCAGGCCAGCGACGGGAACCCCTGGGACGACCAGGTCGTCGCGCCCCGGCAGGCCAGCGGGCTGCCGCCCTCACCCATGGGGTAGCCGGTCACCGTCACCGGGCTTCCCTGCGGGGGCGCCGACCCCAAGGTCAACCCGCCGCCTGCGGTTGCCAGCAGGCTCGCCCCGGACCCGCCGGTGACCCGCACGATCGCGTAGTCGGCCTGCGGATCCTGTTCGGCGATCCAGCGCGGGTCCAGGTACGCCGCATCGACGTGCCAGGTATCACCGCCGCCCTCGCCGAAGCCGGGAACGAAGCTGGTGTCGACACCGTCGAGGAGGCAGTGCGCAGCCGTCAGGATCAGATCGCCGGATGTGCTGGCCAGGACCGATCCACTACAGGTGTGTGTCGTGGTGTCGCCGAGGAACAACGCGCCCACTCGCCGGTCCGGCATCACGGTCTCGGCCCCGGCCTGCGACAACGGGCTGACCACGACCGGTGGGCTGGTCGCCGGGGCCGTCATGGGGCCGGCAGACCCGGCGCCGGCGGTCCGCGTGACCGGCCCGGTGCATGCCGCAGCCAAGGCGGTCATCGTCGCCGCCGCTCCTGTGAGCTTCACCATCCGGGTCACCTGCATCATCACGATTTTGCCTGATCGCAGGGACTACCGCCGGAATGCCGACCCCACCCCGGTGCGTTCGCACGCAGAAGCGGGGCGGAACGAACCCCTGGCCCGGGTATGCGGGACACTAGATGGCACGGTGGTAGGCCGTCACCGCGTCCTACCGCAGCGAGGAGACGAAGCGAGATGACCGACAGCAGCGACACCCCCGACCAGCACTACCAGCCCGATCAGAGCGGCATGTACGAGCTTGAGTTCCCGGCTCCGCAGCTGTCGTCCTCGGATGGCCGCGGTCCGGTGCTGATCCACGCCTTGGAGGGTTTCTCCGACGCCGGTCACGCGATCAGGCTCGCCGCCGAGCACCTCAAGGACACCCTCGACACCGAGCTGGTGGCCTCCTTCGCCATCGATGAGCTGCTCGACTACCGGTCCCGCCGGCCTCTGATGACGTTCAAGACCGACCATTTCACCAGCTACGAAGAACCCGAGCTGAACCTGTACGCGCTGCACGACGGGGTGGGCACCCCCTTCCTGCTGCTGGCCGGGCTGGAGCCGGACCTGCGGTGGGAGCGCTTCATCACCGCGGTGCGGCTGCTCTCCGAGCAGCTCGGGGTGCGCCGGGTGATCGGGCTGGGCACCATCCCCATGGCGGTGCCGCACACCCGGCCGGTGATGCTGACCGCGCACGCCAACGACAAGGAACTGATCGCCGACCACACGCCCTGGGTCGGTGAGGTTCAGGTCCCGGCGAGCGTCTCCAATCTGCTCGAGTTCCGCATGGCTCAGCACGGCCACGAGGTGGTGGGCTACACCGTGCACGTCCCGCACTACCTGGCCCAGACCGCGTATCCGCCCGCCGCCGAGGCATTGCTGGCCGAGGTGGCCCGGACCGGTTCGCTACAACTGCCGTTGGAGAAACTGTCCGAGGCCGGCGCCGAGGTGTACAGCAAGATCAACGAGCAGGTAGAGGCTAGTGCCGAGGTCGCCCAAGTGGTGACCGGGTTGGAGCGCCAGTACGATGCGTTCGTTGCCGCACAGGAGAATCGGTCCCTGCTGGCGAACGACGAGGAACTGCCCAGCGGTGACGAGTTGGGCGCCGAGTTCGAACGGTTCCTCGCGCAGCAGACCGGTGACAAGAACAAGGACGACAGGTACCGGGACGGACGGGATGGCTTCGGCGACGGATTCCCGAACGGCGACACCGACTCCTAGCAGCCCGATGACGGGCCGAGAGCGAGGTTGACCAGCATGACCGAGCGCAAACCCCATCTGCGGACCGTCCGCGAGCTCACCCCGACACTCGAATACCGCACGATCCACGGATACCGACGGGCCTTCCGGGTGGCCGGATCCGGGCCTGCGGTCCTCCTGATCCACGGCATCGGTGACAACTCCACCACCTGGCACACCGTGCAGTCGGCACTGGCGCAGCGGTTCACGGTGATCGCCCCGGACCTGCTCGGCCACGGCAGCTCCGACAAGCCGCGGGCGGACTATTCGGTGGCCGCCTACGCCAACGGCATGCGCGACCTGCTCAGCGTGCTCGACATCGACCGGGTCACCGTGGTCGGGCATTCGCTGGGCGGCGGTGTGGCGATGCAGTTCGCCTACCAGTTCCCGCAGTTGGTGGACCGTCTGATCCTCGTCGGTGCCGGTGGCGTCACCAAGGACGTCAACATGGCGTTGCGGGTCGCCTCCCTGCCGCTGGGCAGCGAAGCACTGGCACTGCTGCGCCTACCCCTGGTGCTGCCGGCACTGCAACTCGCCGGCCGCGCCGCGGGCACGGTGTTGGGCTCAACCGGTCTCGGGCATGACATCCCGGATATGTTGCGCATCCTGGCCGACCTGCCGGAGCCGACGGCATCGTCGGCCTTCGCGCGGACCCTGCGCGCCGTGGTGGACTGGCGTGGCCAGGTCGTCACCATGCTGGACCGCTGTTACTTGACCGAATCCGTTCCCGTGCAACTGATCTGGGGCGACTCCGACTCGGTGATCCCCGTCAGCCACGCCCGGATGGCCCACGCCGCGATGCCCGGTTCCCAGTTGGAGATCTTCAAGGGATCCGGGCATTTCCCGTTCCACGACGATCCCGACCGCTTCGTCGAGGTGGTCGAACGCTTCATCGACACGACCGAACCGTCGGTCTACGACCAGGATCGGCTCCGGAGCCTGCTGCGCAGCGGGCGAACCGAAGCGACGATCACCGGGCCGTTCGATACCCAGATCGCGGTGCTCGACGCGATGGACGCCGACGAGCGCAGCGCCACCTGACCGATCCCCCACGGGGTTCCCGAGCGGACCGCCCGGACGGCGTGGGCCGCGACGTAGCATCGGTCTATGGCCATCGACGTCACTGTGTTGCGGGTGTTCACCGACTCCGAGGGCAAGCACGGCAATCCGCTGGGAGTGGTCGACAACAGCACCGTCGCCCCGGGCGACCGACAGCGGATCGCCACCGAATTGGGTTACAGCGAAACCGTATTCATCGATCTACCGCAGCCCGGCGGCAATTCGGCCGGCGCGCACATCTTCACCCCGGTCGCCGAGCTACCTTTTGCCGGACACCCGACGGTCGGTGCGTCGTGGTGGCTGCGCGAACTCGGACTGCCGGTCCACACCCTGCGGGTGCCCGCGGGGATTCTCCAGGTCGAGTACGACGAAGATCGCGCCGTGGTCAACGCCCGTTCGGAATGGGCACCGGAGTTCGCCATCTACGACCTGGCCTCGGTCGACGAGGTACTCGCCGCCGATCCCGACGATTTCGACGATGCCTACCTATGGGCCTGGATCGATGAGCCGAACGGCACGCTGCGATCCCGGTCCTTCGCCTCGCACCTGGGGATTCCCGAAGACGAGGCCACGGGGGCGGCGGCAGTGCGGATGACCGACTATCTCAGCCGCGATCTGACGATCGTCCAGGGCAAGGGCTCGGTGATCGAGACCCGTTGGAGTCCGGAAGGTTGGGTTCGCCTGGCCGGCCGCGTCGTCGCCGACGGCACCACACGGCTGGACTGAACCTGGACTACGCCTCGGCGCGGTGGGCCCGCAGCGCCTCGATCTCGCGTTCGAAGTCTTCGGCTGATGAAAATGACCGGTACACCGAGGCGAACCTCAGATAGGCCACCTCGTCCAGTTCGCGCAGCGGTCCCAGAATCGCCAACCCGACCTCGTGGCTGGGGATCTCGGGCGTGCCGAGCCCGCGGACCGCGTCCTCGACCTTCTGCGCCAGAACGTTGAGGGCGTCGTCATCGACCTGCCTGCCCTGACAGGACCGGCGTACGCCGCGAATGACCTTCTCCCGACTGAACGGCTCGGTCACCCCGCTGCGCTTCACCACGGCCAGCACGGCCGTCTCGACGGTGGTGAATCGGCGTCCGCATTCCGGGCAGGACCGCCGGCGCCGGATGGCCTGGCCCTCGTCGGTCTCGCGGGAATCGACCACACGCGAATCAGGGTGACGGCAGAACGGACAATGCATTACCGCTCCTTCGTCATGCCGCCGGACAACTAGCTCGAGCGCCCTTGAGCGTACCCGCGTTGCCCGCGGCAGACTCACCGCCGGGTCCAGTGGGGTGTAGGTGCCCACGCCGACGCCGACCAGTGTGACTGGCAGCCAGGACGATTCAGCGGTCATCGCGCTGCTCAGCCAACCGGGGCGAGCAGCGTCTGTCCCGCGTCGACGGCGGCGGAGTCGAGCTGGTTGAGATCACGGATCTGCTCGACGACCCGGGCCACCGGGGCGTCCGGCGCGACCCGCCGGGCCACCTGCTGCAGCGTTTCGCCCGACTTCACCTGGACCACCGCCAGTTCGGTCGGCGTGGGCGTCTCGGTCCCGACGACCCCGCCGAGTTGGGCCACCAGGCCCAGCCACACGGTGATGCCCGCGGCGACCAGGGCCAACAAGACGGTGGTCAACGGCGTGATGGGGCGGCTGCGATGAGATGCCCGCGACATCAGCACTCCGGTTCCGCGGTATCGGACCGAGCCGGCGGACGGCCGGGACGGCGCCGGCCGCTGGACCCGGCGCAACGGCCTGGGCGCACCGGCACCGAACTGGGCGCGGGGCGACTGCGACCGCGGAGTGGCCCGAACAGCGCGGGAACGGCTATCGGCGGGGATATCGATGATCGCCATCTGACTGCCTTTCGGTGAGACGTATTCGCTCTTGTGTTCGAACATAGTCGCTCAAGTGTTCGATGGATAGAACATGTGATCGAACTGTTGCCAAACGATAGAACAGGGCACCGACAAGTTCGGGCGGCCGAGTCCGCCGACGCCCGCGACGCGGCACCGCGCACCACCCACCTGCAGACACGCCCGCAACACGCGTCGAACACATGTTTGATTAATGTTCGACCAGCGACTACATTCGCCCTCATGAGCGACGACCGCAGCAGGGACGGCAGCACCGACACCCCGGCCGGATCGGACGGCGCGGGCCCACGCCGGGCCGAGGGCGGCCTCACCGACCGGCAACGGACGATTCTCGATGTCATCCGGGCATCGGTGACCAGCCGCGGCTACCCGCCCAGCATCCGCGAGATCGGCGACGCGGTCGGCTTGACCTCGACGTCGTCGGTCGCCCATCAGCTGCGCACCTTGGAGCGCAAGGGCTACCTGCGGCGCGACCCCAACCGACCCCGCGCCGTCGACGTGCGCGGCGCCGACGATCCGGCGGCCGCGGTGGTGTCGACCGATGTGGCCGGCTCCGATGCACTGCCCGAGCCGACGTTCGTCCCGGTGCTCGGGCGGATCGCCGCGGGCGGGCCCATCCTGGCCGAGCAGGCCGTCGAGGATGTCTTCCCGCTGCCTCGCGAACTGGTCGGCGAGGGCTCGCTGTTCCTGCTCAAGGTCGTCGGGGACTCGATGGTCGACGCCGCCATCTGCGACGGTGACTGGGTGGTGGTGCGCCAGCAGAGCGTGGCCGACAACGGGGACATCGTGGCAGCCATGATCGACGGCGAAGCCACGGTCAAGACGTTCAAGCGGACCCGCGGTCAGGTCTGGCTCATGCCGCACAATCCGGCATACGACCCGATCCCGGGCAACGACGCGGCGGTGCTCGGCAAGGTCGTCACCGTGATCCGCAAGATCTGACGAACCCAGACAAGACCCGGCCGCATCGAGATGTGGCCGGGTCCTTCCGACTCAAGTTCAGTCGGTGCGCACGAATCCGTTGGTGCGGGCGAATTCCTCACTGGCGAACCAGATCTCGGCCACCGCGTCGTCGTACTCACTGCTGTCGGGTGCCCAGTACCGGCCGGACTTCGTGTCGGCCTTGATCGGGTATCCCTCCGGCGCGCGGTTCGGGTCGTCCAGCGGCAGGTGGATCGCGGTGGCACTGGGGATCTCGTCGAGTTCGATGGCAGCATGGCGGCCGCTGTGGGACTCGCTGCCGTAGGCCTCGGCCTCGGTGATCACCCGGGTCGGCGCGGTGTCGACGTTGTCCTGATCGCTCGGCACAGCCAGGCCGCTCGGCACCGCCAGCCCGCCGAGGGCCGCGAACCCTTGCGGAGACGCGCCGCCCGCCGCACCACCGAACGCCGCGGTATCGGCCGCGTCGTCTGCGAGTTCCGCTTCGATCTCGTCCTCGGTGTCTTCGCCCTCGGCTACTTCCTCGAAGTCCGCATCGATCGGCGTGTTGAGATCGTCGTCCTCATCGAAATCGTCGTCGTCGAAGTCGTCCTCTTCGAAATCGTCGTCCTCGTAATCGTCGTCGTCTTGATAGCCGTCGTCGTAATCCTCGAAGCCCCGTTCCGACTCCGGGCCGGCCAGCCGCGCGGCATCTTCCGGCGGCTCGTCGTCATCGTCCGGGGATCCGTACCCGCCGGACGGTCGGTGGGGAGCCGCCCACTGGCTCACCGGCATCGCGATATCGGTGGGACCGTCGTACGGCGACGCCGCGCCGCCGGCCGAGTCCTCACCCGCCTCGGCGAATCGCGCCGTCGTGGCTTCGCCGGCACCATAGGCGCTTGCGGGCGCGTAACTCGGCGCCTCGGCACCGCGGTCGTCCACGAACTCGTCGTCGTCGTATCCCCGCGATTCGTAGTGCGCCTCGTCGTAGCGGCCGTCGTCGTAGCGCGCTTCACCGGGCCCACCGTCGTAGTCGTCGTCGAACGGATCGTGGTCGAAGTCGTCATCGCCACCGCCCCTACGGCGGTGCCACAGTGCCGCTCCCACGATCAGACCTGCGAGCAGGAGCACCGGGATGACCGCGATCAGCCACCACCAGCTCCAATGCCAGGAGAACGGCTTCTTGGTATCCGCTGCCGACGGCTGGGGACCACCGGCATGAGGTTGCCCGACACCCGGAACCTGCAGCCCGCTCAACTCGGAAGCGAGTTTGGACGGCTCCGTGGTGAACTTGTTGGCCTCGCGGTCCCATGAGATCGCTCCCCCGCTGAACCGCTGGGTGATGACGGAGCCGTCTTCGGTCTGGTCGGCCATCGGAGCGCCCAGTGCGCCCTTGGCCCCGCCGAGCTTGTCCCAGGCCGCCTTCATGGCGCCACGCACGATCACTGCGCCGTAGTCGGGTGTCCAGAAGATGACGGGGTTGTCGGCCGCGGCGAAGGTGCTGATCCGGCTGTTCGGGCCGAGCCCGCCCTCGGCCTCGCTGGCGGTCGGGAAGCCCAGATCGCCTTCGGGGCCGCCGACGCTTTCGTACTTCTCCAGCAGTTGACCGGTGATCGCGTTGGCACCCGTGGCCTGGCTGTAGAAGATCTTGCCGCCCGCGTAGTTCTGGCCCAGCCCACCGTCGCCGACCGGGTACTGATCGCCGTCCTTGGCGCCCAGCGGACCCATCGGCCCACCCGCGGCCCGGCGTGCCGCGGCGATCGCCGCCGCGGGATCCGACGGGACGTCCAGGCCGGCGAGTTGATCGGCCAGGTCCGGCGGCACCGTGGTGAACGCCTTGGTCTTGCGGTTCCAGGAGATCTCACCGCCGGTGAACTTCTGGGAGATCACATCGCCGTCGAACGACTCGTCGTCGGACGGAACGCCCAGCACTCCGGCAGAACCGCCGAGCTTGTCCCAGGCGGCGTTGATGGCGCCCCGGACCACCCGGGCACCGGTGGCCGGCGTCCAGAAGATGACCGGGTTGTCAGGCGCGCTCAACGTGGAGTTGCGGCTGTCGGGGGCACGTCCGGCGCCCTCGTCGATGGTGGGGAATCCCAGATCGCCGTCGGCCGCGCCGCCGAGGGACTCGTACTTGTCCAGAATCGCGCCCTGCATGAAATGCGCGCCGGTTGCCGGAGTGAAGAACATCTTGCCGCCGGCGAAGTTCTGCGCGAAGCCCGAACCCACCGCGTAGACGCCGCCCTGACGGGGACCCAGTGGCCCGCCGTCACCGCCGCTGGCCTCCCAGGCGGCGGTGACCGCCGCATCGGCATCCGATTCAGGGGTGGCCGACGCCACCGCCGGAACCGTCAAAGCAGCGACCACGAGTGCGAGCAGGCCGACCGCCAACCGCCACACGGCCGCGTTCAGCCTCGCTCCAGGCCTAGTCATGCGCTCTCCCCGCTCGTTCGGCAAAGTTTCCTCAGAAATGTCCCGCCCCGACAACTTTGCTTCAGCACGTGACGATAACCAAGGAACGTGGCCGATCATGACCAAAAAAGCCCCAATATCTGGGTCTGGCGACCCAGAATTGGGCTTCTCGGGGCGTGATACCGGATGAATCCGGGGGTCGATCGGTCCGCTAGACCCCCAGACTGCGTCCGATGATCTCCTTCATGATCTCGGTCGTACCGCCGTAAATGGTCTGCACCCGGGCATCCAGGTAGGCCCGGGCAACCGGGTACTCCCGCATGTAGCCGTAGCCGCCGTGCAGCTGCAGGCAGCGGTCGATGAGCTCGACCTGCTTCTCGGTCGAGTACCACTTGGCCATCGCGGCCTGCTCGACGGTGAGCTTCTCGTCGAGGTGCAACCGGATGAACTCGTCGACCATCATCCGCACCACGGTGGCCTCGGTCGCCAGTTCGGCCAACAGGAACCGGCTGTTCTGGAAGCTGCCGATGGGCTTGCCGAACGCCTTGCGCTCCTTGGTGTACTGCACGGTCTGGTCCAGCACCGCCTCCATCGCCGCGGCGGCCATGATGGCGATCGAGATGCGTTCCTGCGGCAGGTTCTGCATCAGGTAGACGAATCCCTGGCCTTCCTCGCCGAGCAGGTTCTCGACGGGGACCTTGACGTCGGTGAACGACAGCTCGGCGGTGTCCTGGGCGTCCAGGCCGATCTTGTCGAGGTGCCTGCCGCGCTCGAAGCCCTCCATGCCACGCTCCACGACCAGCAGCGAGAAGCCCAACGCGCCCTTCTCCGGGTCGGTCTGGGCGACGACGATCACCAGGTCGGAGTTGATGCCGTTGGTGATGAAGGTCTTCGACCCGTTGAGCACGTAGTGGTCGCCGTCGCGGACCGCACGGGTCTTGATGCCCTGCAGGTCGCTGCCCGTACCGGGTTCGGTCATTGCGATCGCCGTGATCGATTCACCGGTGCAGAACTTGGGCAGCCAGCGCTGCTTCTGCTCCTCGTTGGCCAGCCGCAGCAGATAGGGCGCGACGACGTCGTTGTGCAGGCTGAAGCCGATGCCGCTGTAGCGGCCGGCCACGGTCTCCTCGCAGACGATCGTGTTGTACCGGAAGTCGTCGTTACCGCCGCCGCCGTACTCCTCCGGCACGGCCATCCCGAGAAAGCCCTGCTTACCCGCCTCGAGCCAGACCCCGCGGTCGACGATCTTGTCCTTCTCCCACTGGTCGTGGAAGGGCGCGACATGCTTGTCGAGGAACGCCCGGTACGACTCGCGGAACAGCTCGTGCTCCGGCTCGAACAACGTGCGGTCGTACTTCACAGCACTGCCCATGGTGTGACCTCCGGTACTGGTTACGGATTTGGGGCCAACCTATACCAACCGGGTGGTTGGTCAGTCCCGGGGAGGGGGCGTACCGCCCGTAAACTCGGGCCATGCCCCAGTCCCCCGCGAGCCTCGCGCACTGGGGCGCCTTCACCGCCGCCATCGCGGACGGAGACATCGCCGCCATCGCGCCGCGGGCCGACGACGCCGACCCGTCACCTTTGCTCGGCAACCTCCCCGGTTCGATCCGGCACCGGTCCCGCATCGCCGGGCCCGCGGTCCGGCGCGGCTGGCTGCGGGACGGCCCCGGCCCGAGTACCGCGCGGGGCGCCGACGAGTACGTGGGAGTGTCCTGGGACGAGCTCACCGAATTGCTCGCCGACGAGCTGCGCCGGGTCGTCGACACATACGGCAACGAAGCGATCTACGGCGGCTCCTACGGCTGGTCCAGCGCCGGACGGTTCCACCATGCCCAGAGTCAGGTGCACCGCTTTCTGAAAATGCTTGGCGGCTATACGTTTTCCCGTCATTCCTACAGCCTGGGCGCGACCGGGGTGATCATGCCCCGGGTGGTCGGCACCCACGACGACCTGTTCAAACGGTCCACCGACTGGAACGTCATCGTCGAACACACCGACCTGCTGGTGTGTTTCGGCGGTGTCGCGCTGAAGAACACCGGCATCAATCACGGTGGTACCACGGCACATCCGGCCCGCGACGCGCTCCGGCGGATGCGTGACCGCGGCGGACAGATCGTATCCGTGAGCCCGCTGCGCGACGATGTCGACGGCGACTGCCAGTGGCTGGCCCCGGTCCCCGGCACCGACGTGGCGGTGATGCTCGCGCTGGCCTACGTCCTGGCCACCGAGGGCCTGGCCGATCTCGACTTTCTCGACACGCACTGCACCGGGTATCAGCGGTTCGAGCGGTACCTGCTGGGCCGCGACGACGGCGTCGCCAAGAGCCCACAGTGGGCGTCGGCGCTCAGCGGCCTGCCTGCCGAGGAGCTGACCGCACTGGCCCGGCGGATGGCGGCCTCACGCACCCTGGTCACCGTCAGCTGGTCGCTGCAACGGGTCCGGCACGGCGAGCAGGCTCCGTGGATGGGGCTGACCCTGGCGGCGATGCTCGGCCAGATCGGCATCCCCGGAGGCGGTTTCGGGCACGGCTACGGGTCGATGAACGAGCCGGGGCTGCCGCCGTTGCGCTGCCCCCTGCCTGCTCTGCCACAGGGGCCCAACCCGGTGCAGACGTTCATCCCGGTCGCGGCGGTCACCGACATGTTGCTGCATCCAGGGCAGCCGTTCGACTACAACGGCCTGCAGCTGACCTACCCCGACATCAAGTGCGTGTACTGGGCCGGCGGCAATCCGTTCCATCACCACCAGAACATTCCCCGGCTGCGCCGGGCCCTGGCCCGGGTCGACACGATCGTGGTGCACGACCCGTACTGGACGGCGATGGCCAAACATGCCGACATCGTGGTGCCCTCGACCACCGCATACGAGCGCGAGGACTACTCGGGATCACGCAATGACCCGCTACTGGTGGCGATGCCCGCGCTGGCGCCGCCATATGCCGACTCGCGTGACGACTACACCACGTTCTCGGCGCTGGCCGAGCGGCTCGGTTTCGGTCTGCAGTTCACCGAGGGCCGCACGGCGCGGCAGTGGCTGGTGCACATGTATGAAAAGTGGTCTGCCGGGCTGGATTTCGAGGTCCCCGAGTTCGACGAGTTCTGGGCCGCGGGAAGCGTCCGGCTACCCACCGAACCAGGACTGACGCTGCTCGCCGACTTCCGGGCCGACCCGATCGGACGCAGGCTGGGTACCCCGAGCGGTCGTATCGAGATCTTCTCCGCCGACATCGACCGATTCGGCTATGACGACTGCGCCGGCCATCCGCGGTGGTACGAGCCGACGGAGTGGCTCGGCGGAGCGCGGGCCCGCACGTATCCGCTGCATCTGCTGGCCAACCAGCCCGCGACCCGGCTGCACAGCCAACTCGACGGCGGTGCCACCAGCCAGGCGTCGAAAGTCCATGGGCGCGAACCGATCCGGATCAACCCGGAGGATGCGGCGGCACGCGGTCTCACTGACGGAGACGTGGTGCGGGTGTTCAATGACCGCGGCGCATGCCTGGCCGGCGTGGTGATCGACGATCGGCTGCGCCCGGCGGTGGTGCAGCTGTCGACCGGGGCCTGGTTCGATCCGGCCGCTCCGGCGGACCCCGATTCGATGTGCGTGCACGGCAATCCCAACGTGCTCACCGAGGACATCGGCACCTCTTCGTTGGCCCGCGGTTGCACCGGGGCCCACGTTTTGGTGCAGGTGGAGAAGTACGACGGTGCGCTGCCGCCGGTGCGGGCACACGAGCCACCGGTGATCCGGCAACGCTGAAACCGTTGGGCGGTCACCACTTCGGCCGTTTGCCCGGTAGCGATTGCGTGCCGGTGCAAAGATCCCTTCAGCGCTGACGGTGGCGTCAGCAGAAGGAGATCCTGGCCGATGCGATTCTCACCCCGTGCTGCTGCCAGGTCGCTGCTGGTCGCCGCTGTCGCGGTGTCCGGCTCTGCCGCGATCGGCGTCACCACGACGCTGACTGCCGAGGTGGTGCTTAGTGCGACGGTGCTGGTGGTTCCGGGCACCGGCACCCCGAATCCGGCGTTGTCACCGAACTACGAGGACCACGCGGTCCAGTACTACGTGGCACCCGGCAGCACCTGCACCGACGTGACGTGCGTCGGCGTTCCCTACATCGCCCAGTTCTGGCCGTTCCCGTTCGCCGGGTGGGGCGGGCTCGAGGGCGCCAAGTGGAACGTCTCGGTGCAGAGCGGCGTCTCGAGTCTGGCCACCGCCTACGGTGCCCAGCTGACCCCGCCGGGTCCCGGACAGGAGCAGAACTACAACCCCGACCACGAGGTCGTGATCTTCGGCTATTCGCAGGGCGCCACCGTCGCGGGGATCTACAAGCGCGATCTCGCGTATCTCAACAACCCCGCCGACCCGACGTTGCCCAGCAACGTCTCATTCGTGTTGATCGGCAACCCGAACCGGCCCAACGGCGGCTTGTTCGAGCGTCTCGCTGCGCTGGGCACCGTGCCCATTCTCGATGCGACATTCGGCAACCCGACGCCCACCGATACCGCGCCCGACGGGGTGATCAACACCGATGACATCGCGCTGCAGTACGACGGCGTCGCCGACGCACCGTCCTGGGTGCTCAATCCGCTGGCTCTGGCGAATGCTCTCGCCGGGTTCGAATACGTGCACGGCACCTATCTCGCCCCGAAAGGTGGTGACGAGGCCGGCGCGACACCGTATGGATACACGCCCGAGCAGGTGCAGGCCGCGGTCGCCAACGCCCAGGCAAACTGCTCGGAGGCCACCCACTGCCAAGTGCACGGCGACACCCGCTACATCACGCTGCCGGCGAAGTACCTGCCGCTCATGCAGCCGCTGATCGACCTCGGCGCGGCGACCGGGACCTCGGCCATCGTGATACCGCTGGTCGACCTGGTGTCACCGGCGATGCAGACGTTGATCGAAACCGGCTATGACCGTGGCGATTACGGCAACCCCACGCCATTCCAGCTGGTGCCCAGGGTCAACCCGGTGAAACTGGTCGGCGACCTCATCAACGACATCCCCGAGGGGATCGAGGCAGCGCGCAACCCCGGCCTCGACCCACTGCCGGGATGGACCGACCCGACCGAATCCGCCGATTCCGCCAAAGCGCAGGACACCGTGAAGGTTTCGGCCACCACCGCCGCCGCGGAACCCGAGACGCCCGAAGTCCCTGAGCTGCCCGTGTTGCCCAAGCTCAGCGTGCTCAAGGCGAACCCGCAGGCCAAGGCGACCACCGCGGCGGAAGACACATCGGTCACCGACACCAAAGGTCCCAAACTGCGGACCGGCGGAGCCCACCCGGTGCGTGAGGTGGCCAAGTCGATCCGCAGCACCGTGCGTAAGGCGCTCGGCGGACAGGACACCGGCAAGGAAAAGGCCAAGCCGTCCGGCGCCACCGAGAAGAAGCCCGCGGCCTGAGCTCCGGCCGGCAGGCGCTCAGAAGGTGGCGAACTCGCTCAGGGTCGCGGCCAGCGCCATCGGTACCCGCGCCTTGATACGGGTTCCGTCGGCGGTGTGTTCGGTGGCGTCCACCCGGCCTTCGGCGTGCACCCGCGCCACCAGTTCGCCACGGTCGTAGGGAATCGTCACGTCCACCGTCGCGTCGGTCGGCGGGATCATCTCCGCCATGCGGGCGCGCAGCCGGTCCAGTCCGTCGCCGGTGTGTGCCGAGACGAACACCGCGTCGGGTAGCGCACGCCGCAGCGTGGCCAGCCCGAGGTCGGTGGCCGCGTCGATCTTGTTGACCACCAGCAGTTCCGGCGGCGGGGCGATGTCGTATTCGGCGACCACATCGTTGACCACCTGGCGGACCGCGTTGATCTGTGCCAGCGGATGGTCGTCAGATCCGTCCACGACGTGCACCAGCAGGTCGGCGTCGACCACTTCTTCCAGGGTGGACCGGAACGCCTCGACCAGCTGGGTGGGCAGGTGCCGGACGAAGCCGACGGTATCGGTCAGCACGAAGGGGCGTCCGTCATCGAATTCCCCACGGCGCGTGGTGGGTTCGAGGGTCGCGAACAGGGCGTTCTCTACCAGCACACCGGCGCCGGTCAGGGCGTTGAGCAGGCTGGACTTGCCGGCGTTGGTGTAACCGACGATGGCCACCGACGCGGCGTCCGACGACAGCCGCCGGCTGCGCTGGGTGTCGCGGATCTTCTTCATGTCGCGAATCTCGCGGCGCAGCTTGGCCATCCGCTCACGGATGCGGCGGCGGTCGGTCTCGATCTTGGTCTCGCCGGGTCCGCGGGTACCGACTCCACCACCGGCCCCGCCGGCGCGACCGCCGGCCTGACGCGACATCGATTCACCCCAGCCACGCAACCTGGGCAGCATGTACTCCATCTGGGCCAGCGACACCTGCGCCTTGCCTTCCCGGCTGGTGGCGTGCTGGGCGAAGATGTCCAGGATCAGCGCGGTGCGGTCGATGACCTTGACCTTGACCACTTTCTCCAGCGAGTTGAGCTGCGCGGGTGAGAGTTCACCGTCGCAGATCACGGTGTCGGCACCGGTGGCCAGCACGATCTCACGCAGCTCCTGGGCTTTGCCCGAGCCGATGTAGGTCGACGGGTCGGGCTTGTCGCGACGCTGGATGAGCCCCTCGAGTACTTCCGAGCCCGCGGTCTCGGCCAGGGCCGCCAGCTCGGTCAGGCTGGCATCGGCATCGGCCGCGCTGCCCTCGGTCCAGACGCCGACCAGGACCACGCGCTCCAGCCTCAGCTGGCGGTATTCGACCTCGGTGACGTCGGTGAGCTCGGTGGACAACCCGGCGACGCGGCGCAACGAGGCGCGGTCTTCGAGGGCCAGCTCACCGGTGCTGGGAGTGACGGGATGTTCTGGATGAGTCATATGTACTTACAGGTTGTCACGTGCATCGGGCCGCGCGCACCCCAATTACCCGTGGGCAGCGTTCCACCACTGCTCGGCCAGCTCACCCCGGGCGACCAGCACAGACGGTCCCCGCAGGTAGCTGGTGGACTCGGTGATCGTCACGGTGACCTCCCCGCCCGGGATACGGACCCGCAACGTCCCGGTGTCCGCGCCCTGATGGGCCAGGGCCGCCAGGGTGGCCGCGACGGTGCCCGTACCGCAGGAGCGGGTCTCGCCCACACCGCGCTCGTGCACGCGCATGGACACCGCGCCGTCGGCCGGGACGGTGAGGACCTCGACGTTGACGCCGTCGGGGAACAGCTGCGCGTCGAAGCTCACCGGCGCACCCACATCGAGGGCCGCCAGCTCACTCTCGGTCAGCCCGACGCAGGCCAGATGCGGATTGCCCACGTCGACGGCCACCCCGCTGACGCTACGGCCACCGACCACCGCGGTCCCCGTGCCGAACCGGTTGGCCTTGCCCATCTCGACGGTGACGTCGGCGGTGGTCGCGTCGACGCTGTGCAGCACCACGGGCCGTGGCCCGGCCAGCGAGCCCACCACGAACTCATCGGCGGATTCCAGGCCGGAGGCACGCAGGTAATGCGCGAAGACCCGGACCCCGTTGCCGCACATCTGCGCGATCGAGCCGTCGGCGTTGCGGTAGTCCATGTACCAGTCGGAGGCCGCGACCCCGTCGGGCAGCCGGTCGAAAACACCGGCGGCCTGCGCAGCGCCCGCGGTCGTCACCCGGAGCACACCATCGGCGCCGAGGCCGCGGCGACGGTCGCACAGCGCGGCCACGGCGGCCGGCGTCAACGACAGCGCGGCGTCGACGTCGGGCAGCACCACGAAATCGTTCTGGGTGCCATGTCCCTTCGCGAAAGGGATCGAGCCGAAGATCACCTGATCAGGATACGTGCCGCCAGGCGCGCAGCGCGTCGTGCACCAGTCCGTCGGCGGCACCGTCCAGCCACACCACCCGATGGTCGCGCCGGAACCACGACCGCTGCCGACGGACATAGCGGCGGGTACCGATGAACGTGGGCTCTCGCGCCGCGCTCCCGTCTCCCCCGGCGTCGAGGTCGGCCAGCACCTGCGCGTAGCCGAGCGCCCGCGCCGCGGTGACCCCGTCCCGCAACCCCCGGCCGATCAAGGTCTGCACCTCGCCCACCAGGCCGTCGGCGAACATGAGGTTGGTGCGTTGCTCCAGACGCTCGTCGAGAATGGATGTCTCCCAATCCAATCCGATGATCGCGGTGTCCCATCGAGGGGCACCGATGGTCGGTGCCGAAGCGGCGAACGGCCGGCCGGTGAGCTCCACGACCTCCAGGGCCCGCACGATCCGCCGGCCGTCGGTCGGCAGGATCGACGCGCCCGCGGCCGGGTCGACCCGGGTCAGCTCGGCATGCAACGCCGCGACCCCCACCTCGGCCAGCCGGTCCTCCCACCGGGCCCGCACCGCCGGATCGGTCGCCGGGAACGTCCACTCGTCGAGCAGCGACTGGATGTAGAGCATCGAGCCGCCGACGATCACCGGTACCGCGCCACGGGCGGCGATGGCCTCCACGTCGGCCGCGGCGTCCTGCTGATAGCGGGCCACCGTGGCGGTCTCGGTGACCTCGAGGACATCGAGCTGGTGGTGCGGGATGCCGCGCCGGTCGGCGAAGGGCAGTTTGGCGGTACCGATGTCCATGCCGCGGTAGAGCTGCATCGCGTCGGCGTTGACTATCTCGCCGCCCAACTCCTCGGCGATCGCCAGCGCCAGGGCCGATTTGCCGGTGCCGGTCGGCCCGATCACCGCGATGGGCCGCGTCATGGCAGCCATTCGCCGACGAAGTAGCCGACCCCGTAGGGCGCGCCGCGGTACAGCTCGCGGGCGGTGCCGGGCGCTGGCCAGGTCAGCCCGGCCAGCACCTGATAGGCCACCCGGCCGAGCACGGGCTCGGGCAGCTCGGCCAGTGCCGCCACGTCTCCGGTGGCCAACGCGTCATCCAGGTCCTGCTGGGTGGCCACCGAGTCCGGCAGGTAACCGCCCGGGGCTGCCGGCGTGAGGGTGTGCAGGCCGTCGGCGGCGATCAGCACACCGACCGGGTCCGGGGTCTCGTCGACCTGGGAGCGAAGCGTCCGGCCCAGCCCCACCGCGGCCTCGGTCTGGTGCGATGCGGCATAAGCGTGCACCTCGATGCCGGCATCGGGAGCGGCCTGGCCGCGGATCCATGCCGCGACCAGGGCACACAGCGGCAGTTCGGCCGGCTCGCCGACCGGTCGAGGACCGAGCGCCACCGGGACGTCGACGCCGTAGCCGGCGAAGGTCCCGACGCAGTCAGATCCGAACACCTCGTCCCGGGGGCCGACGCCGACAGCCAGCCAGTGCGGCGGTAACGACGCTGTTGCGGCCAGCGCGGCGGCGCGCAACCCGGCCACCTCGACCGCGGCCGCACCCACGAGTTGGGGCACGAGAACCGGCGTGGCGGGGACGATCGCTATGGCGCTCAGCACGTCACCAAACTAGTTTGTCGGGGCATTGCGCCTAAAGCCATGGGCACGGCACAGCACGACCTGCTTGAATAGCGGACACAGCGACAGCATCAGGCGCCGCGTCGCGCGGTAGATGCACGGGCAACCGTGCGGAGTACGAGGAGCGGATATGACAACCAGTGAGCCAGGCGAAGCCACCCCCCAGCAGACTTCCGGGCCCACGCCGAGGCCCACTCCTACGCCTGCACCCAGGCCAGGGCCGCCCCGCCCCGTTCCCCGCCCCAGCCGGGTTGCCCCGGTGGTTGCGGTGGCGCCGACCAGTGATCCGCACCGCTTCGGGCGCGTGGACGACGACGGCACGGTGTGGCTGATCAACGGATCCGGTGAACGTGTCATCGGTTCGTGGCAGGCCGGCGACACCGAATCGGCGTTCGCCCACTTCGGCAGGCGTTTCGATGATCTGCACACCGAGGTGGCGCTACTGGAACGCAGGCTGTCCTCCGGCACCGGCGATGCCCGCAAGATCAAGTCGGCAGCCGCCGCACTGGCCGAAAGTCTGCCCACCGCAGCAGTTCTCGGCGACGTCGATTCGTTGAGCACCCGACTGTCGGCCATCCTCGAGCATGCCGACGAGGCAGCAAAGACCGAGCGGGCCCAGCGTGACGAGCACCGCGCCGCCCAGACCGCGCGCAAGGAGGCGCTCGCCGCCGAGGCCGAGGATCTGGCCGCGAACTCCACGCAGTGGAAGTCCGCCGGTGACCGCCTGCGCGAGATTCTCGACGAGTGGCGCACCATCACCGGGTTGGATCGCAAGCTCGACGACGCCCTGTGGAAGCGTTACTCGACCGCCCGCGAGACGTTCAATCGTCGCCGCGGATCGCACTTCGCCGAACTCGACCGCGGCCGCGCCGGCGCCCGCCAGCTCAAGGAGGCGCTGTGCGAGCGGGCCGAGCACCTGTCCGGCTCTACCGATTGGGGCGCCACCGCGGCCGCCTTCCGTGATCTGCTGACCGAGTGGAAGGCCGCGGGGCGGGCCGCCAAGGATGTCGACGACGCGTTGTGGCACCGGTTCAAGGCCGCCCAGGACACGTTCTTCGGGGCCCGCAACGCCGCGAACGCCGAGCGTGACGCCGAATTCAAGGCCAATGCCACCGCCAAGGAGGCGTTGCTGGCCGAGGCCGAGAAGATCGACACGACCGATCTCGATGCCGCCCGCGCGGCGTTGCGGACCATCGGCGACAAGTGGGACGCGATCGGCAAGGTTCCCCGTGAACGCGCCGCTGACCTGGAACGACGTCTGCGCGCTATCGAGAAGAAGGTCCGTGACGCTCCTGCCGGTGGCGTCGATCCCGAGGCCCAGGCGCGTGCCGATCAGTTCCGCTCACGTGCCGAGCAGTTCGAGCGGCAGGCGGAGAAGGCCGAGGCGGCCGGGCGCACCAAGGATGCGGCCGAGGCCAGGGCCAGCGCCGAGCAGTGGCGTCAGTGGGCCGACGCGGCCGCAGCCGCGCTCGGAGAGCACAAGTAAGCCTGAACTCGGAGAGCGCAGCTAGGCCTGATCCGGCTGATCGCCGGCGGAGTCGGTGGGGTCCGTCTTCTTGACGTCGGTTTTCTCGGTCACGTCGGTCTTGGGGATGTCGAGCACGCCGCGCTGCTGATGCTCCGCGGCCTGGCGACGCCGGTCCTCCTCCGCGGCCAACTGCAGCGCGGTGCGCGACCACACCACCCGCGCCCAGTGGAAGGTGAGCACGATCACCGCCAGCCAGCCGATGATCAGCCCGATGCCGGGGCCGGGGTGGTCCACCGCGGTCTGACGTGACCACACGGCGAGCATCCCGAGCGCGCTGGCCACTGCGGAACCCGCCAGGGCCACCCAGGCCAGCGCCCAGCGGCGGGTGATCAGCGCCAGCGTCGAGAATCCGACCGAGAACACCAGAGCCAACCAGGTGAAGACCCGCGACGGCAGTGAGATGCCGTCGGCGACGGCCGTGGCGTCACCCACGAGAACGTCGAAACCCTTGCTGGAACCGGTGTGCGGCAGCACGAACGACAGCAGCACCACGAACACCAGGATCGCGACGACCATGGCGCGCGGACCCGAGTCGAACTCCCGGGTGACCTTGCGTTCGACCGCGGCGAGGTCGTCCTTGAACGGCTCGAAGTCGCTTTCCTTGCTCAACAGCCACATCCTTCTGATGACGGCGCAGTCTCCGGCGCGCCGATGCGCGGCAACCCCAGGCCGACGCCGGTACGGGGGCGCTGCCCGGCCGCGTGGGCGTCACCGGCGCGGGTGCGCCGATGGGTGGCCAACGGAGCGTCGGCGATCAGATGATGCGGCGCGGCGCCGGTCACCGTGGTGGTCACGATGTCGCCGGGCCGGATGCTCTCGGCAGCAGGCCCAGGGCTGAAGTGCACCAGCCTGCCGTCGCGGGCCCGGCCCGACATGCGGGCAGTGGCGGCGTCTTTACGCCCCTCACCTGTCGCGACCAGCAGTTCGACCGTCTGCCCGATCTGAGCCTGGTTCTCCTGCAGGGAGATTCGCTCCTGCAGCTCGATCAGCCGCTGATAGCGTTCGGTGACAACAGCTTTCGGCACTTGGTCGGGCATGTCCGCCGCCGGGGTTCCGGGGCGGATCGAGTACTGGAAGGTGAACGCGCTCGCGAATCGCGACCGTTCGACCACGTCCAGGGTGGCCTGGAAGTCTTCTTCGGTCTCCCCCGGGAATCCGACGATGAGGTCGGTGGTGATCGCGGCATCCGGGATCGCGGCCCGGACCTTGTCGATGATGCCCAGGTAGCGCTCGGCCCGGTACGAGCGGCGCATCGCCTTGAGGACGCGGTCCGAACCGGACTGCAGCGGCATGTGCAGCGTCGGGCACACGTTGGGGGTCTGCGCCATCGCCTCGATCACGTCGTCGGTGAACTCGGCCGGGTGCGGCGAGGTGAACCGGACCCGCTCCAGTCCGTCGATGTCACCGCAGGCGCGCAGCAGCTTGGCGAACGCGCTGCGGTCGCGCGGCAGTTCGGGGTCCCAATTCGCCGGGTCCTCGCGCAAGCGCTCGTCCGAAAACGAGACGCCATAGGCGTTGACGTTCTGTCCCAGCAGCGTCACCTCGAGCACGCCCTGGTCGGCCAGGGTCTGCACCTCGGCCAGGATGTCACCGGGCCGGCGATCGACCTCTTTGCCGCGCAGCGAGGGCACGATGCAGAACGTGCAGGTGTTGTTGCAGCCCACCGAGATCGACACCCAGGCCGCGTAGGCGGATTCGCGCGTCGCGGGAAGGGTGGACGGAAACTCCTGCAGAGCCTCGACGATCTCGACCTGGGCGGTGCGGTTGTGCCGGGCCCGCTCCAGCAGCACGGGCAGGGATCCGATGTTGTGGGTGCCGAACACCACGTCGACCCACGGCGCGCGGCGCAGCACCGAGTCGCGGTCCTTCTGAGCCAGGCAACCGCCGACCGCGATCTGCATGTTCGGGTCGGCCTGCTTGCGGGGGGCCAGGTGGCTGAGGTTGCCGTACAGCTTGTTGTCCGCGTTCTCGCGCACCGCACAGGTGTTGAACACCACGATGTCGGCGTCGGTGCCGTCGGCGGCCCGCCGGTAGCCGGCGTCCTCCAGCAGGCCCGACAGCCGCTCGGAGTCATGCACGTTCATCTGGCAGCCGTAGGTGCGGACCTGATACGTGCGCGAGCGCTCACCGGCAGCCGCTCCCCGGTTCACCATCGTCGTCACGGCCTCAATGGTACGGAGGCGTCCGAAACGTTAACGCGGCGGATTCACGAGATCCGGGCAGGCTGGACGTTCCCTGGGTAAGGTCACCTGCCATGGGGAGCCCCGGCGAGCAGCCGCAGGTCGATGACGCAGCACCAGAAGATGTGCCGATGATCTCACTCTCGGGGGTGAACAAACACTTCGGATCCCTGCACGTACTCAATGACATCAATCTCGACGTGGGCCGCGGCGAGGTCGTGGTCGTGCTCGGACCGTCAGGTTCGGGCAAGTCGACGCTGTGCCGCACGATCAATCGGCTGGAGACCATCGACTCAGGCAGCATCGCGATCGACGGCCAGGAGCTGCCCGCCGAAGGGCGCAAGCTGGCCCAGTTGCGTTCGGATGTCGGCATGGTGTTCCAGTCCTTCAACCTGTTCGCGCACAAGACGATCCTGGAGAACGTCACGCTCGCCCCGGTGAAGGTGCGCCGGAAGTCCAAGGCCGATGCCAGGGAGAAGGCGATGGCCCTGCTGGACCGCGTCGGGGTGGCCAATCAGGCCGACAAGTACCCGGCGCAGCTGTCCGGCGGCCAGCAGCAACGCGTCGCCATCGCGCGCTCGCTGGCGATGGACCCGAAGGTCATGCTGTTCGACGAACCCACCAGCGCCTTGGACCCCGAGATGATCAATGAGGTGCTGGCGGTGATGACCTCGTTGGCTTCAGAGGGCATGACGATGGTCGTGATCACCCACGAGATGGGGTTCGCCCGCCGGGCGTCTCACCGCGTGGTGTTCATGTCCGACGGCGCCATCGTCGAGGACTCAGCGCCTGCCGAGTTCTTCGAAAATCCGAAATCCGATCGTGCCAAAGATTTTCTCGGCAAAATCCTTCACCACTGACGCCCCGCACTGACGCTGCACCCGAAAGGAACCCGAACATGCCATCCGTGCCGTTCAAGTTGGTCGGTACCCTCGCGCTCGCGATCGCCCTTCCCTTCGCCGCGACGGCCTGTGGCGGCGGCGGTGGCGACTCCAGCAAGATCGTCATCGGCACCAAATACGACCAGCCCGGACTCGGTCTGAAGAAGCCCGACGGTTCCATGTCCGGATTCGACGTCGACGTGGCCAAGTACGTGGCCAACGAACTCGGCTACCCCGAGGACAAGATCGAATGGAAGGAAGCACCCTCGCCGCAGCGCGAGACGCTGATCCAGAACGGCCAGGTCGAGTACATCGTGGGTACCTACTCGATCACGGATGCGCGCAAGGAGAAGGTCGACTTCGCCGGACCGTACCTGCTCACCGGGCAGAGCCTGCTGGTCCGCGCGGACAACACCGACATCACCGGGGCAGCCTCCCTGGAGAACAACAAGAAGCTGTGCTCGGTTTCGGGATCGACCCCGGCGCAGCGGATCAAGGACGAGTACCCGAAGGTCCAGTTGCAGCAGTACGACACGTACACGCTGTGTCTGGATGCGCTCAAGAGCGGGGCCGTGGACGCGCTGACCACCGATGAGGTGATTCTGGCCGGATACGCCGCGCAGAGCCCGGGCACGTTCAAGATCGCCGGTGAACCCTTCTCCGAGGAGCGCTACGGCATCGGCCTGAAGAAGGGCGACACCGAGTTGCGCACCAAGATCAACGCCGCGCTCGAGAAGATGGAGTCCAGCGGCGCCTGGAAGGAAGCGTTCGAGCGCAACCTCGGGCCCGCCGGTATCCCCACCCCGGCACCGCCCGCCGTCGACCGCAACTGATCCGGAGACAGCCCACCGACCGTGGAGATATTCGACGCATACCGCGACCAGATATTCGCGGCGTTCTGGACCACGATCCAGCTGACGGTGTATTCCGCGATCGGTGCGCTGATCCTGGGCACGGTGCTGGCCGCAATGCGGCTGGCCCCGGTGCCGGTGCTCAATTGGCTCGGTGCCGCGTACGTGAACATCATCCGCAACACTCCGCTGACCCTGATCATCGTGTTCTGTGCGCTCGGGGTCGGGCAGACGCTGCGGATCACCCTGGTCGACCCGCATTCACCGACATCGATCGCCGACAGCAACTTTCGCTTGGCGGTACTCGGATTGACGATCTATACCGCGTCTTTCGTGTGCGAGACGGTGCGCTCCGGGGTCAACACTGTTCCGATGGGTCAGGCCGAGGCCGCCCGGTCGCTGGGACTGACCTTCGGTCAGAATCTGCGATTGATCCTGCTGCCGCAGGCATTTCGCGCGGTGCTCATCCCGCTCGGATCGGTGTTGATCGCATTGACGAAGAACACCACGATCGCGTCGGCGATCGGCGTGGCGGAGGCGGCGTTGTTGATGAAGGCGATGATCGAGTCGACTGCCGCGGTGCTCACCGTCGGTGCCATCATGGCTGCCGGGTTCATCCTGCTGACATTGCCGCTGGGGTTGCTGTTCGGGTGGTTGGGTAAGCGCCTGGCGGTGGCACGCTGATGAGTGCATCGGTCCTGTTCGACGCCCCGGGTCCGCGGGCGCGGGTACGCAACAACATCCTGACGGTGCTCACCGCAGTCGCCGCGGTGGCACTGATCGCCTTCGTCGTGGTCCGGTTGTGGGAAAAGGATCAACTCCAGCCCGAGAAGTGGAAACCGTTCCTCACCTCGGATCTGTGGATCACCTACGTCCTTCCCGGTGTGCAGGGGACGCTCACCGCGGCAGCGGTGTCGATCGTGCTGGCGCTGGCGCTGGGCATGGTGCTCGGCGTCGGCCGACTGGCGCCTGTCGCACCGATCCGATGGATCTGCGCGGTCATCGTGGAGTTCTTCCGCGCGGTGCCGGTGCTGATCATGATGCTGTTCGCGTTCTTCCTCTACGGCATGTACGACGTGTTCCCGTCCAAGTACATCGCCCTGGCCGGTGTGGTGACCGGACTGACGCTCTACAACGGTGCGGTCATCGCCGAAATCGTCCGAGCCGGCGTCCATTCCCTTCCCCGCGGCCAGCAGGAGGCCGCATGGTCACTCGGGATGACGTGGACGCAAACGATGCGCCTGATCCTGTTGCCGCAGGCGATCACCGCGATGCTGCCGGTGCTGGTTTCGCAGCTGGTCGTGGTGCTCAAGGACACCGCGATCGGCTACCAGATCACGTTCGTGGAGATGGTCCGTCAGGGCACGAACATCGGGTCGGCCTACGCCAACATCCTGCCCGCCCTGATCGTCATCGCGATCTTGATGATCAGCGTCAACATGGCATTGTCGTCGCTGGCCACCAGGATCGAGCAGCGCCTGCGTCGCTCCAGCCGCGGACCCGCCCCGCTGGAGGCCGAGGCCGTCGAGCAGGAAGGCGCCCCGGGCGCGCAGGTTTTGCACACGCAACGGGACTGATCAGACCCGCCGCCGTTCGCGTTCGCCGGCAAGCTCGACACTGACGACGTCGAAGGCCATCGATTGGTTGTACCCGCGGCGGGCCAGCATGCCGACCAGCCGGCGAGTCACCTTCACGTCACCGTCATCGTCATCGAGCCGTTCACGGCGTAGCTTGTCGCGGACCAGCTGCTCGGCCCGTTGCCGCTCGGCCGCCGGATCCAGATCGGCCAGCGCGGCGTCGATGACGTCGTTGTCGACGCCCTTCTTGCGGAGCTCGACAGCCAAGGCGCGCTTGCCTTTTCCCGCATTGGCGTGACGGGACCGCACCCATTGCTCGGCAAAGTCCTCATCGTCGATCAGCCCGACCTCGGTGAGCCGGTTGAGCACCCTGGCACTGAGGTCCTCTTCGTAACCTCGTTTGGTGAGCTGCTCGGTCAGTTCGGCACGGGTGCGGGCCCGCACGGTGAGCAGGCGCAGGCAGACATTCTTGGCCTGCTCCTCGCGTTTGCGAGGATCCTGCGCCTGCTCCCCCTCGGGCGTACCCGACGGCTCAGAAGTCAACCGGGGCGGGAAGGACGTCATCAGCCTTCGCCTCGGCGGTCACGACGGCACCGATACCGAGCTTTTCCTTGATCTTCTTCTCGATCTCGTTGGCGACGTCGACGTTCTCCAGCAGGAACTTGCGGGCGTTCTCCTTGCCCTGGCCCAGTTGCTCACCCTCGTAGGTGAACCAGGACCCGGACTTACGGATGAAGCCGTGCTCGACACCCATGTCGATGAGCGAGCCTTCGCGGCTGATGCCCTGGCCGTACAGGATGTCGAACTCGGCCTGCTTGAACGGGGGCGAGACCTTGTTCTTGACGACCTTGACGCGGGTGCGGTTACCGACCGCGTCGGTGCCGTCCTTGAGCGTCTCGATACGGCGCACGTCCAGGCGGACCGAGGCGTAGAACTTCAAAGCCTTACCGCCCGTGGTGGTTTCGGGCGAGCCGAACATCACGCCGATCTTCTCGCGAAGCTGGTTGATGAAGATCGCGGTGGTGCCCGAGTTGTTCAGCGCACCGGTCATCTTGCGCAGCGCCTGGCTCATCAGGCGGGCCTGCAGACCGACGTGGCTGTCACCCATCTCGCCCTCGATCTCGGCACGCGGCACCAGGGCCGCCACCGAGTCGATCACCAAGATGTCCAGCGCGCCCGAGCGCACCAGCATGTCGGCGATCTCCAGTGCCTGCTCACCGGTGTCCGGCTGGCTCACCAGCAGGGAATCGGTGTCCACCCCGAGCTTCTTGGCGTACTCGGGATCCAGGGCGTGCTCGGCGTCGATGAACGCCGCGATGCCGCCTGCGGCCTGGGCGTTGGCCACCGCGTGCAGCGCCACAGTGGTCTTACCCGAGGATTCCGGGCCGTAGATCTCGACCACGCGGCCACGCGGGAGCCCGCCGATGCCGAGGGCAACGTCCAGGGAGATCGAGCCGGTGGGGATCACCGAGATCGGCTGACGCACCTCCTCGCCGAGGCGCATCACCGAGCCTTTACCGAAGTTCTTGTCGATCTGGGCCATCGCCAGTTCGAGCGCTTTTTCGCGATCAGGGGCCTGCTGCGCCATGATGGTGCCTCTCCAAGTAGTCGTGTTGACCGGTGTTCCGATCGGTTGGCCGTGACGCTAGGCCAGGGCACCGACAAATCGGTCGAACACCGCCCACACTAGACGAACATCTGTTCGACTCAAGTGGACACGCCGGAGATGGTCTCGGTCAGTGACGCCAGTTCGGGAAGTTGTCGAGATCCCGCAATGTCAGGACGAAGCCGAATGCGCCGACGGCGACGGCCAGGAAATATCCGAGGGCGGCCTGCCAGCCACTCAGAGTTGACGCGACCAGCCAGCACAGCAGAACTGCTGCGATCACCAGCAACACTCCGTAGAGGGGTGTTCGCATCGGGTGGTCACCGAGACCCATGACTCCGGTATACGCCGAAAATGTGCGCAGGGGAAGCGGTGTAAATCGCCGCAGACCCACCCCGATATCGCCGCTGGTCGTTCACCACTGGTCGCGGGGGACGTCGAAGTCCGCGCACAGCGCCCGCCACACGTTGCGCGGCTCCTCGCCGTCCTCGATGGCCTGGGCGGCCGTGCGCCCGTCGAGGGCGGTGAGCACGTGGTCGACGAGCAGCGAACGGCCCCGAATGGTGCCGAACTGGCCGTCCACGAGCTCATTGAATTCCGTCAACCGCACGGGCTCAACCTACCCAGTGCCCGCGAGGGCGTCATGGCACACCCGTACCGGATCTGCCACCTCGGCCGCCGAGGCACCCGCCCGCCGGGCGGCAGCGCGGTATGCGGGTGAACCGAGAACGGTACCGACCGCCGCCGTCAACGCCTCGCCCGAAAGTGGCCGCACCAGGTGTCCACTGCCCTGGCGCACAACACGATTGGCGATCTCCCACTGGTCACCGCCACCCGGCACCACCACCATCGGCACACCGGCCAACAACGCCTTGGATACGAACCCGTGCCCACCGCCGCAGATCACCAGATCGGCGTGCGACAGCAGCTCGTCCTGGCGGCCCAGGCCCACCGCCGCCCATGGGGGCACCTCGACGTCGGCACCGCCCAGTCGCGACACCACCACACGGGCCCCGTCGGGCAGCGTGTCGCCCGGGCGCAGCGACTCGAGCACCAGTTCGGCCATGCCCTGTGTCCCGGTGGTCGCGGTGGACGGCGCCACCATCACCACCGGCCCCGATCCCGGCGGCACGGCAAGCACCGCGTCGGTGGGCTCGAAGTGCAATGGACCCACCACGATGGCCTCGGCCGGCCAGTCCGGGCGCGGCACCTCCAATGCGGGCAGGGTGGCGATCAACCGCCGCAGCGGGCCCGGATCGACCGGCGGAAGGCCGATGTCGGCCCGCACCGCGGCCCGCTGGGCCAGGCCGGCGCGCCATGATCGAGCGGTCAGGGCGCGCATGACGGTGTCACGCAGGCGTCCGCGCAGGCCGACCCCGGGCGCCAGCCCGCTGCCGATCGGCGGCAGGCCCTTCGACGGCAGGTACAGCGGATGCGGGTTGAGCTCGACCCACGGCAGCCCGAGCAGCTCGGCGGCCAGCCCGCCGCAGGCCGTGATCACGTCGGAGACCACGAGATCCGGTTGCAACTGCTCCAATACCGGCACGTTGAGTCGCGCCATCCGCCCGGCGCGCTGGTGGATCTTGGCCCCGGCGTCGGCATCGTCATCGTCATCGGTGGCATCGAGGCCGACCAGTTCGACCGCGTCGACACCCGCCGCCCGCGCGGTTTCGAGCCATTCGACGCCGGTCAACAGCGTCGGGACATCCCCCGCGGCCAGGAACTTCAGGCACAACGCAAGGGCCGGGAAGGCATGTCCGGGATCGGGTCCGGCGACCACAGCTACGCGCACCGGCCTACCCTGCCATAGCCGTCCCCCACTAGGCTGCGGGCATGGCTGACCAATCCACCACCGCAGCTGCGTCCCAGACCAGCACGGTCGAGACCTTCCTCAACGCACTGCAGGAGCAGGACTTCGACACAGCCGAGAGCGCGCTGGCGCAGAACCTGGTGTACCAGAACGTCGGTTTTCCGACCATTTACGGTCGCAACCGCGCGATGAAGCTGTTCCGGTCGATGCCGGGCCGGATGGGCTTCGAGGTGAAGATCCACCGGATCGCCGCCGACGGCGCGGCCGTGCTGACCGAACGCACCGATGCGCTGGTGTTCGGGCCGATGCGCCTGCAGTTCTGGGTGTGCGGGGTGTTCGAGGTGCACGAAGGCCGAATCACGCTGTGGCGGGACTACTTCGACATGTTCGACATGGTCAAGGCGACGGTGCGCGGCCTCGTCGGCGTGGTCGTGCCGTCCCTGCGCACGTCGCTGTAACCGCGGTTCAGGCGCGGCGCAGCTGGCCCAGTTCGTCGAACGCCTGCGCCCAGCCGAGCAGACGATCGGTGGCGCCCGTCAGCTCGCTGCGGTAGCGCTGCTGTGCCAACGGCGATGCCGCGCCCTGGCCGCTGTTCACCGTCGACACCAGTTGCGCTGCGGCGGTGACCATCTCGTTGTACTGCCGCACACCCTGCCCGAGCTGAGCGGTGAACGCGTTGATGGTGGGCACGAGATGCTGACGCGACTGCGGGGCGTTGCTGATCGCCCGCTCCATCGACACCACCTCGGTGGCGGTGGCCGCCATCGTCCGCGCCGTCTGATTGGCCACCGCGGTCAGCTCACGCAGTTCGTCGGCCGGAAGCATCCGGCCGCGCTCCAGCACGCCGAGCAGCGAGAACATGCCCCGCTCGGAAGCCATCAGCGCCGCCATGGGCTGCCGAGCCGCCGAACCCCATGGCGGCAGCCGGCGTCCGGCGATCGGCCGTTGCGCCGGAAGCGGTTCCGCGCGTAGCCATCGGTAACGCAGCCAGAACAGCGTGGCGGGGAAAGCCGCCCCGGCCGCGAGAACGCCACTGATGATCAGGCCCCAGACCGGTGTGCTCCACGACGCCAGCAGCGCCGTCACGAGCACCCAGAACACGCTGGACAGGGTGAAGAACACCCCGAAGCGCAGTGCCCACCGCCGCTTGCGCAACAGCTTGGCGCGCGGATCGGCGGCGGCACTGAGCTTTTCGGTCAGCGCACCGGACAGATCGGCCGCGGTGTCGATAGCCCGCTGTGCCAGCGATCTCCAGGCCTCCGGTCGACCGGTCTTGGTAGCCATGATCTAAAACACTCGAATCGCTATTGGCCGAGCGGGTTTTCGGGGGTGGCAGGCGTCTGGTTGGTCGCCGGGGAGGCCGGCGTGGCCGGCGACGCGTCGCCGCTGGGCAGGGCGTCGCCGCGCATCGAAGCACGGATCTGCTCGAGCCGGGAGTGGCCCGCCATCTGGACGCTGGCCTGCTGGACCTCCATCATGCGGCCCTGCACGGAGTTCTGGGCCAGCTCGGCCTGGCCGATCGCGTTGGCGTAGCGACGCTCGATCTTGTCCCGCACCTCGTCGAGGCTCGGGGTGTTACCGGGCGCGGCGACCTCGCTCATCGACCGGAGCGAGGCGCTGACCTGCTCCTGCATCTTGGCCTGCTCCAGCTGGGACAGCAGCTTGGTGCGCTCGGCGATCTTCTGCTGCAGCATCATCGCGTTCTGCTCGACGGCCTTCTTGGCCTGCGCGGCGGCCTGCAGGGCCTGATCGTGCAGACCCTTCAGGTCCTCGACGCTCTGCTCGGCGGTGACGAGCTGGGCCGCGAACGCCTCGGCGGCGTTGTTGTACTCGGTGGCCTTGGCCGCGTCACCGGCAGCCGTGGCCTGATCAGCGAGCGTCAGTGCTTGACGGACGTTGACCTGCAGCTTCTCGATGTCGGCCAGCTGGCGGCTGAGCCGCATCTCCAGCTGGCGCTGGTTGCCGATCACCTGGGCGGCCTGCTGGGTGAGGGCCTGGTGCTGACGCTGCGCGTCCTCGATGGCCTGCTGGATCTGCACCTTCGGATCGGCGTATTCGTCCACCTTGGAGCTGAACAGCGCCATCAGGTACTTCCACGCCTTGACGAACGGATTGGCCATTGGTTCGTTCCGCCTTATCTATCGGGCTTGTCCGGCTCAGAGTTCAAGCCGGCGCTCGGGTCCTACTGCTTCAGGTTGCCGCAATTCCTCTTATGCCAACTTATCGGTTCCGGACAGGCAGCCACAGCCCCGCACGCTGTTCGCGTGGGTGTTTTGCGAAAATTCGCACCGCGGGCACGAGCAGCGCAATCAGACCGGTGTCGGCGCCGTCAACAGGTCAGGCGACGGCCATCGACACGGCGTGCGGAATGACCACCTTGGTGGCCGCATCGATGTGGGCGACGTTGGCGGTCAGATCGACGCTGTCGGCGTGCTCACGCTCGGCCATGTTCTCCCCCGCATCGGTGAGTACCCGCGACAGCGGCACGTCCAGGGCGTCACAAATGGCGCTGAGCAGTTCGCTCGAGGCTTCTTTGCGGCCCCGCTCCACCTCGGAGAGGTATCCGAGGCTCACGCGGGCAGCGTCGGAGACTTCACGCAAGGTGCGCCCCTGCTCGGTGCGGGCGTTACGCAGTACGTCGCCGATCACCTCGCGCAGCAATGTCGTCATCGCGCTCTCCTTCGCCTCGCCTGTCACAGGTTCGCTAAAACACCAACGCCGCCGGTCACCACAAGGTTCCCGAGGAGAACGATCAAGGAAGATCTCGGTTACTGGTTCTCGACCAGGAAACGCAGCCGGGCGATCGCCTCATCGACGGCGGCGCGACGAATGTCCCAGCGTGAGCCGGACAACGACAGCTCGACGACTTCGGTGTCGACCGGGCCGGCGAGACCGATGAACACCGTGCCCACCGGGTGTCCACCGTGCGGTTCCGGTCCGGCCACGCCGGTCAGGCCGACGCCCCAGGTAGCCGCGCAACGCTGCCTGGCCCCGACGGCCAGCGCCCGCGCGGTGGGAGCCGCGACCGGACCGACCGCGTCGAGCACCTGAGGGGCCACCCCCGCCAGCCAGATCTTGGTGTCCTCGTTGTAGGTCACCAGGCCGCCCTGCAAGACCGCGCTGGCCCCGGACACCCCGGCCAGCGTCGCGGCGAGCAGCCCGCCCGTGAGCGACTCTGCGGTGGCCACGCTCTGTGAGCGCACCGTCAGGTCGGCGACCAGGGCCCTGGCGTCGTCAGTGAGCAGCGGATCGTCCACGCGAATCCCTGATCGCGGATATGACGTAGTCGGCGCCGGTGAGCACGGTCAGCACCACGGCGGCCCACATGATCACCCAGGCGACGTTGAGCCAGATGTCGGGCCACGCGTGCAGCGGCAGGATGAACAGCCCGATGGCCACGGCCTGCACCAGTGTCTTGAGCTTGCCGCCGCGGCTGGCCGGGATCACGCCGTGTCGCAGCACCGCGAACCGCAGCACCGTGATCCCGATCTCACGGACCAGCACCACCGCGGTGATCCACCACGGCAGGTCGTGCAGCATCGACAAGCCGATCAGTGCCGCCCCGATCAGCGCCTTGTCGGCGATCGGATCGGCCAGGGTGCCGAACTCGGTGATCATGCCGTAGCTGCGGGCCAGCGCCCCGTCGAAGTGATCGGTGATCACCGCGACCGCGAACACCGTGAAAGCGGCGATCCGCCAGCCGGTTTCATGGCCGTCACCGGCGAACAGGAATACGAGGAATACCGGAACGAGCACCATCCGCACCCCGGTGAGCACGTTGGCGAGGTTGGCCACGCGCGCACGCGGGACCACCGGATCGGTAGAAGGTTGGCCCGGCACCGCAACAGAATATCGGTTGCCGCAGCGGATACTCTTGCGCCTGTGAACGCAGGCAGTGTCGAGTCGCGCAAACACGCTGTGGTGCGCCGTGCCCGCACGTCCGATGTCCCGGCGATCAAGAGCCTGGTCGACGTCTATGCGGGCAAGATCCTGCTGGAGAAGAACCTGGTGACGCTGTACGAGGCGGTCCAGGAGTTCTGGGTCGCCGAGCTCGACGGTGAGCTGGTCGGATGCGGCGCGCTCCACGTGCTGTGGGCCGATCTCGGCGAGGTGCGCACCGTTGCCGTGCATCCCAAGGTCCGCGGCACCGGCCTCGGCCACCAATTGGTCGAGCAGTTGCTCGACGTCGCCCGCGACCTACACCTGCGACGGATATTCGTGCTGACCTTCGAGGTCGACTTTTTCGGCAAGCACGGGTTCGAGGAAATCGACGGCACCCCGGTGACCGCCGAGGTGTACGAGGAGATGTGCCGCTCGTACGACACCGGTGTGGCGGAGTTCCTCGACCTGTCGTACGTCAAGCCCAACACCTTGGGCAATACGCGGATGTTATTGACGCTCTAAGCGTTTGGTGGAGCCTCACCCGCACCGGTCACGGGCGAGACTCCACGAACGCAGGTTCAGAACTCGTCGGGATCGTCGTCGGCATCGGCGCCGTTGGCGTCCGAGCCGCCGCGGATCAGCATCAGCGTTCCGGCCAACTCGTCGGGCTTGACGAGCACCTCACGCGCTTTGGAACCCTCTGACGGGCCGACGATTCCGCGGGTCTCCATGAGATCCATGAGCCGGCCGGCCTTGGCGAAACCGACACGCAACTTGCGCTGCAGCATCGAGGTGGACCCGAACTGCGAGGACACCACGAGCTCGACGGCCTGCAGGAAGACGTCCATGTCATCGCCGATGTCGGGGTCGACGTCCTTGCGCTCGCCGGCCTTGACCGCGGTCACGCCGTCGACGAACTCGGGTTCGGCCTGCGACTTGGTGGCCTCGACGACGGCGTGGATCTCCTCGTCGGTGATGAACGCGCCCTGCATACGCAACGGCTTGTTTGCGCCCATCGGCAGGAACAGGCCGTCGCCCATGCCGATCAGCTTCTCGGCACCGGGCTGGTCCAGGATGACGCGGCTGTCGGTGAGCGACGACGTCGCGAACGCGAGCCGCGACGGCACGTTGGTCTTGATCAGACCGGTCACGACGTCCACCGACGGTCGCTGGGTGGCCAGCACCAGGTGGATACCGGCCGCACGCGCCTTCTGGGTGATCCGCACGATGGCGTCCTCGACGTCACGCGGTGCGGTCATCATCAGGTCGGCGAGCTCGTCGACGATGGCCAGGATGTAGGGATACGGCTTGTAAACCCGCTCGCTGCCCAGCGGCGTCGAAATCTCCCCGGAGCGCACCTTTTCGTTGAACACGTCGATGTGACGGACCCGGGACGCCTTCATGTCCTGGTACCGCTGCTCCATCTCCTCGACCAGCCAGGCCAGCGCGGCCGCGGCCTTCTTGGGCTCGGTGATGATCGGCGTGATCAGATGCGGAATGCCTTCGTACGGCGTGAGTTCCACCATCTTCGGGTCGATCAGGATCATCCTGACCTCTTCCGGGGTGGCCCGCGCCAGCAGTGACACCAGCATCGAGTTGACGAAGCTGGACTTACCGGAGCCGGTGGAACCGGCGACCAGCAGGTGAGGCATCTTGGCCAGGTTGGCCGAGACGAAGTCACCCTCGATGTCCTTGCCGAGGCCGATCACCAGCGGGTGGTGGTCGCGGCGCGTCGAGGGCGCGGTGAGCACATCGGACAGCCGCACCATCTCGCGGTCGGTGTTGGGCACCTCGATGCCGACGGCCGACTTGCCGGGAATGGGCGCCAGCATGCGGACGCTCTCGGTCGCTACCGCGTAGGCGATATTGCGGTGCAGCGCAGTGATTTTCTCGACCTTGACACCCGGTCCGAGCTCGACCTCGTAGCGGGTGACGGTCGGGCCACGGGTGCAGCCGGTGACGGCGGCGTCGACCTTGAACTGCTCCAGCACCGAAGTGATGGAGTCGGTCATCTGATCGTTGGCGGCGGTGCGCAGTTTCGGCGGGTCACCGGCGATCAGCAGATCCAGGGAGGGCAGGGTGTAGGGCCCCTCGACCACCCGGTCCATCACCAGGGTGTCGTCGGTCTTGGGCTTGCTCTCGGCCTTCTTGCGGCGCGGCTTGACCGCAGGTTCGGGGACGGTGGGTGCGTCCTCGGACAGCGGGTAGTTGTCCATCGGAGTACCCGTCGGAGCCTTGGGCGCCTCGATGGCCGCGGTGGGCCAGGCCTGAGCGTCGCCGCGCGAGGCGTCGTCGTCGTAGTAGCCGTCGGACAGGTCGTCGTAGCCGTCTTCGTCGTCGTACTCGTCGGCGTAGTCCCCGTCGTACTCGTCGTCGTAGTCGTCGTCGCGGAACGCCCGGGTGCTGAACATGGTCCGCAGGGTCGAGGGCACCTCGCGGATCGTCGTACCCGTCACCAGCAGCAGGCCGAACAGCACACCCATGAACAGCAGCGGCGCGGCGATCCACTCGGTCAGGCCGTCCGACAGCGGCCCACCGATGGCGAAGCCGACGAATCCGGCGGCGTGCTGACGCGCGATCGGGTCTTGCGGCGAGCCCGACCACAGGTGCCACAGGCCGAGCATCGGCAGCGCGATCATGGCCGACCCCAGGATCAGCCGGGGGCGGGATTCCGGATCGGGTTCGGTGCGCATCAGGATGACGGCGACCGCTCCCAGGACGACGGGCACCAGGACCACCGGGCCTCCGATGAGGGTGCGCACCGCGGTGTCGATCCACTGCCCCACCGGGCCGGCAGCATGGAACCACGAGCTGGCTGCCACGACCACGGCGATGCCGAGCAGGGCGAGCGCCAGGCCGTCCCGGCGGTGCCCTGGTTCGATGTCCCGGGCGCGGCCCACCGAGCGGGCGGTCGATCCGGCGCCCTTGGCCAGCATCAGCCAGCCGGCACGGGCCCCCTGGCCCAGTTTCTGGCCGGCGGCGGAGACGGGTGAGTGCGCAGGCTTGCGTGCGGGCTTGCGCCGGGGCGCAGCCGGGCGTCCCTGGCGACCGGAACGGGCCGGCGCCTGACGCCGCGAACCGCCCCGCGAGCTGGCATTCGACCTGCTCGAACGCGCTCCGGACCGGCCGGCGGTCTTGTTAGCCATGCCCGCAAGCCTAGTCGCATATGCCCCACAATCACCATCTGCCACACGGGTCACAAAGCGGTATCAAATGACACTTAGCCATACTCATCGAATTCGCCCCCGCATCGCCTAGGGTGGACACTCGTCCAGTTTCGGCACTCATCGAGGAGTCCTGCACCTATGCCTGTTGTCGTCGTCGCCACCATGAAGGCCAAGCCCGAGTCCGTCGACGCCGTGCGCGAGGCCTGCACCAACGCCGTCGCGGCCGTCCACGACGAGCCGGGCTGCCAGCTGTATTCGCTACATGAGGCCGATGGCACCTTCGTGTTCGTCGAGCAGTGGGCCGACGCCGACGCACTCAAGGCGCACAGCACCGCCCCGGCGATCGGAACCCTGTTCGGCTCGATCGGCGAACTCCTCGACGGCGCGCCCGATATCAAAATGTTGCAACCCGTGGTTGCGGGTGACCCTGCCAAGGGACAGCTGCGCGGCTGATGAGCGCTTGCGCGAAGAGGAGACAGCACCGATGAGCGCTTGCGCGAAGAGGAGCCAACGCTGATGAGCGCCGCCGCTCCCCTGGCCGGGAAGGTCGCGTTCATCACCGGCGCCGCACGCGGCCAGGGGCGGGCCGAGGCCCTGCGGCTCGCCGCCGACGGGGCCGACATCATCGCGATCGATCTGTGCGACCAGATCGATTCGGTGCCCTATCCGCTGGCCACCCGCGATGATCTGGCCGCAACGGTCAAACTGGTCGAGGAGACCGGTGCGCGCATCGTCGCGCAGCAGGCCGACGTCCGCGACGAGCAGGCCCTGCAGGCGGCGCTGCGCACCGGCGTCGAGCAGCTCGGGCGGCTCGACATCGTCGTCGCCAATGCCGGGATCGCCCCCATGCAGTCGGGTTCCGACGGCTGGCGTGACGTGATCGACGTCAACCTCACCGGCGTGCACAACACCGTCGAGGCGGCGATCCCGATCATGGTCGAGCAGGGTGAGGGCGGATCGATCGTGTTGATCAGCTCGGCGGCCGGATTGATCGGTGTGGGCGGCGGCGACCGCGGCTCGCTGGGCTATACCGCAGCCAAGCACGGCGTAGTCGGATTGATGCGGGCCTACGCCAACTTCCTTGCGCCTCACAGCATTCGAGTCAACACGATCCACCCCACCGGGGTGGACACCCCGATGATCAACAATGAGTTCACCCGGGGGTGGCTCAAACACATCGCGGAGGAACTGAACGCTCCGACTGATTTCAGCAATGCCCTTCCGGTGCAGGTGATTCAGTCCGAAGATGTCGCGAACGCGGTGGCCTGGCTGGTGTCCGATCAGGCGCGCTACATCACCGGCGTGACACTTCCGGTGGATGCTGGCATCGTCAACAAACGATGAGCAATCCTGTCGCCGCAACCGCGATCGGCCCGATGGTGCTGGCCGCCGTCGAACAATACGAGCCGGTAGCGCGGCGGTTGGTCGACGACGACCTGGCGAGCGCGTTTCTGCCGGCCGGGCTGCGCGCGTTCACCCGGGCCACCCGATGGTCTGTTGCCCGCAGGCTTCTGATCCAGGCAACCGAACGTTCAGGTCCGGGACTGTGGGCGAATCTGACCTGCCGCAAGCGCTACATCGGCGACAAGCTCACGCAGGCGCTCCCGACTGTCGACGCCGTGGTGATCCTCGGCGCCGGGCTGGATACCAAGGGTTACCGGCTCGCCCGACACAGCGCGGTCCCGGTGTTCGAGGTGGACCTGCCGGTGAACATCGAGCGCAAGCGCTCAGTGGTGCGCGGCGCACTGGGAGCGGTGCCGGACTCGGTGCACCTGGTGCCGGTGGATTTCGAACACGACGACCTGGCCGCTGAACTCGCCAGACATGGACACCGCCGTGAGCACCGCACCTTCTTCATCTGGGAGGGCGTGACGCAGTACCTGAGCACCGAAGGTGTCGCGTCGACGTTCGAGTTCCTCAGCTCCGCGGCGCCCGGGAGCCGGCTCGCATTCACCTATGTCCGCGGCGATTTCATCGACGGCACCAACAGGTACGGGGCGGAATCCTTGTATCGGCGGTTCCGGGTCCGTAGCCAGTTGTGGCAGTTCGGCCTGGACCCCGACCGGGTGGAGGCGTTCGTCGAGCCCTACGGCTGGCAGTTGGTCGAGCAGGCAGGGCCCGATTACCTCACCGAGCACTACATTTCGCCGGCCGGCCGGAAACTGACCGCCTCACAGGTGGAATGGACCGCCTACGCCGAAAAGCGTTAGCAGGCAACCAGCGCGTCGAGCTCGGCGGCGTCGACGCCGGCCAGTCTCCGGTGCATGGCCTTGGCGATACGACCGGCCTGGAGCTTGGCCCGCTCCGCGTACGGACCGACGAACAACTCGTCGACGGTGTCGGTCCACAAGGTCAGCCACCGCACGAAATGCCGTGCCGACAATGGATGACGGGCGTGCAGTTCGCGATGCACGATCAGGGCACTGCCCTGGTACAGCCCGGCACGGAACAGCACCGTCTCCCAGAAGTCGCACATGACAGGGAGATGAGAGCGCAGACCCTTCGCCCGCAGCTCGGCGAACGGTTCGGCGAGCACGGGATCCGACAGTGCCTTGCCGTAGAAGCGCCACAGCAGCAGCTCGACATCGTCGTGGCCTGACAGATCTTCAGCCATCGGACAGAGATCCCTTTCCGGGCCGGTCGCACAGCGCCCTAGTTTTTACAAGTTCTACTTGTATAAACTCTAGCCATGATCAACGCGATCGGGAAGCGCCGAATCGACGTGCTGAGCACGTTGAAGGCCTCGGCGACACCGATGACCGCCGCGCAGATCGCCGCCCGCCTCGAAGTTCACACCAACACCGTGCGATTTCACCTGGAACACCTCGAGGAGAACGGACAGGTCGAACGTGTCCAACCTCACCACCGCGCCCCGGGCCGGCCGGCGCAGCTGTACCGAGCGGTGCGCCGGATGGACCCGACCGGGCCGACCCACTACCGGATATTGGCCGAAATCCTCGTGAACGGACTGGCCGCCCGGGACGATGCGGCGGCCAGGGCTCGGGAAATGGGCCGCTCCTGGGGACGCACGATGCCACGGCGGGCAGCGGACCTCGCCGGCTCGGCCGTCGATGCCCTGGTGGCGATGCTCGACGACATCGGCTTCGCGCCGGACCCGCCCGAGGATGACCAACTCCGATTGCGCCACTGCCCCTTTCTCGATCTGGCCCAGACCCGGTCGGCGGTGGTGTGCCCGATCCATCTCGGGTTGATGCAGGGGGCGTTGGAGACCTGGCAGGCACCCGTTGCCGTGGAACGGCTCGACGCCTTCGTCGAACCGGATCTGTGTGTGGCTCACCTGAGCCCGAAAGGAGATTGATGATGACTGCCGGTCCGGCTGTCGCGGTCGCGGTCACCTTCTGCTGGCTGGGCATGGTGCTGGCAATCTCGTTCATCGAGGCACCGCTGAAGTTCCGGGCGCCCGGCGTGACCCTGCAGATCGGTCTGGGCATCGGGCGCAGGGTTCTCCGCGCACTGAACTCGGTCGAATCCGGCTTTGCGGCGATCATTCTCGTGATCCTGGTGGTGCAACGTCCGTCGGCGGCCGTCGTCGCGGCCTTCACGGCAGCCATCGCAGCCCTGGCCGTGCAACTGATCGCAGTGCGGCCCAAGCTGACTCAGCGTTCCGACGCCGTGCTGGCCGTCGCCCCGGGCCAAGAGGCCGCAGGCCGCTCACCGGCGCACTACTACTATGTCGGCTTCGAGCTCATCAAGGTCGTCGCGCTGCTCACCGGCGGGATCCTGCTACTGGCCGGCTGACTCCAGGCTCGGCGTCTTGACCTGAACCACAAGGCCGTTCGAATACGGCCGGTTCGGGTCACCTGGCTTCGTCTCGGGAAGGATCAGACGCCATCCCTCGTGCGGGTCCTTGTCGTGAGCCACCAGAAAGCCACCCCGGGCATGCGGCCCGGCGAGCTCATCAGCGCTGCGAATCCTACTGCCGGCGAACAGGTCTGGCGCCTGCGCACGGGCCGCCGGGTCCGAAGCCACCCGCCCGAGCCACGAGACGATGACATCGTGCACGTAAGCCGCCTGCGCGTCAGGTAGCCGCGCGTCGATCAGGATCGCGGCCTTGGCATCCGGTAATCCGGCCGGGTACACGTCGCACAGAACACCGCCCCTCATCACCCGGTCATAGAACCGACGCGCCAGGAGCGGGAGTGCGAACTTGGTAGCGCCGAATTGGAATGCGAGGAACACCGCCACGAATACCGTGTACAGAACCATGTTCTGGTGATCGCGGTTGGCGAAGGCATAGGCGACCATGCTCAGGAAGAACACCGCCGCGACTGCCATCACTATCAACGTCGCGCGGAGAAAGTACGGGTACTCCACTGCACGTTTGATCTCGTCCGCAGAACCGAACGGAGGGATCGGACGGCGACGCTCGAACGGCACGTGTGGCGTGGGGCGGTTCACCGATCCAATCTAACCGGACCGGCGGAGCTGTCAGCGCACCAATTCGGCTAGATCTCGATGACGGTGGGGACGATCATCGGCTGACGCCGGTAGGTCTCCCCCACCCACTTGCCCACAGTGCGCCGCACCGCCTGAGCGATCCGGGTTGGATCCGTGATGTTGTCGGCGGCAAGGCTTTCCAGCTCCCGTTCGACGCTGCGGGCCACGGGCTCGAGCGCCTTCGGGTCCTCGGAGAACCCGCGGGAATGCAGATGCGCGGGGCCGGCGGGCTTTCCGGTCTCGCGGTGGATGACCACCGTCACCGCCACGAAACCCGATGACAGGATGAGGCGTTCGCCGAGCGTGGCGTCACCGACGTCACCGGTGATCAACCCATCGACGAACATCTTGCCGACGGTCACCGCACCGGCGATCGAAGCCTTGCCGGCCACCAGATCCACGCTCACGCCGTTCTCGGCCAGCACGATGTTCTCCTGTGGAACGCCGGTGCTGGCGGCCAGCGCCGCGTTGGCACGCATGTGCCGCCAGGTGCCGTGCACCGGCATCACGTTGCGGGGACGCACCCCGTTGTAGAGGAACAGCAGCTCCCCCGCATAGGCGTGGCCGGAAACATGTACGCGCGCTTGGGCATTGGTGACCACGCGGGCGCCGATCTTGGCCAGCGCGTCGATGACCCCGTAGACCGCTTCCTCGTTGCCCGGGATCAGCGACGAGGAAAGGATGATCAGATCGCCCGCGGTCAGCGTGATGCTGCGATGCTCGCCGCGCGACATCCGCGACAGCGCCGCCATCGGCTCCCCCTGGGTGCCGGTGGTGATCAGCACGACCTTCTCGGCGGGCATCATCTCGGCCGCTCCGATGTCGAGGATGTCCGAGTCGTCCACCCGCAGGTAGCCCAGTTCGCGGGCGATACCCATGTTGCGCACCATCGAACGTCCGACGAACGAGACCCGACGCCCCAGCGCCACCGCGGCGTCGACGATCTGTTGCACACGGTCGACATTCGAGGCGAAGCAGGCCACGATCACGCGGCCCTCGGCCCCGCGGATCAACCGGTGCAGCGTCGGGCCGACCTCGCTCTCCGACGGGCTGACGCCCGGGTGCTCGGAATTGGTCGAGTCACACAGGAACAGGTCGACGCCGGCATCACCGAGCCGCGACATGCCCGGCAGGTCGGTCGGTCGGCCGTCGAGCGGCTGCTGGTCGAGCTTGATGTCCCCGGTGTGCAGTACGGTGCCGGCACCGGTATGGATCGCGACGGCCAGACATCCCGGGATCGAGTGGTTGACCGCGAAGTACTCACATTCGAAGACACCGTGCTGGCTGCTCTGCCGCTCGGCGACCTCGACGCACACCGGCTTGATGCGGTGCTCGCGGCATTTCTCCCGGATCAGCGCGATGGTGAATTTCGAGCCGACCACCGGAATGTCGGGGCGCAGCTTGAGCAGGAACGGGATCGCGCCGATGTGGTCCTCATGGGCGTGGGTGACGACGAGCGCCTCGACATCCTCGAGCCGGTCCTCGACGTGCCGCAGATCCGGCAGGATCAGATCGACCCCGGGTTCGTCGTGCCCGGGGAAGAGCACCCCGCAGTCCACGATGAGCAGTCTGCCCAGGTGCTCGAAGACCGTCATGTTGCGGCCGATTTCGCTGATTCCGCCCAGCGCGGTAACTCGCAGACCGCCGGGGGCCAGTGGCTTGGGGGGTGCGAGTTCGGCGGTCACTATCGCAACACCGCCGCCGCACGCATGTCGGCGGCCAGCGCCTCGATCTCCGCCGGGGAGGCCGGGATCTGCGGCAGCCGTGGCAGGCCGGCGTCGAATCCCTGCAACCGCAGGCCTTCCTTGGACATGGTCACCCCGCCGAGGTGGGCCTGGGCGCGGGCCAGCGGGGCCAGCGACACGTTGATCTTGCGGGCGGTGGCGATGTCGCCGGAGTTGAACGCGGTCAACATGTCGCGCAGCTGCCCGGCGGCCAGATGGCCCCAGACGCTGACGAATCCGACCGCACCCATGGCCAACCAGGGCAGGTTCAGCGTGTCGTCGCCGGAGTAGTACGCCAGCCCGGTCTCGGCGAGGATCTGGCCACCGCCGTGCAGGTCGCCCTTGGCGTCCTTGACGCCCACGATGTTGGGATGCGATGCCAGCGCGCGGATGGTCTCCCAGGCGATCGGGATCGAGGATCGCGGCGGGATGTCGTAGAGCAGGTTCGGCAGCGCGGTGGCATCGGCGACGGCGGTGAAGTGCGCCAGCAGACCCGCCTGCGGGGGCCGCGAGTAGTACGGCGTCACCACGAGCAGGCCGTGCGCGCCCTCGGCGGCGCTGGCCTTGGCCAGGTGCACGCTGTGGGCGGTGTCGTAACTGCCCGCGCCGGCGATGATGCGGGCCCGGTCCCCCACCGCCTCGAGCACCGTACGCAGCAGCGCGAGCTTCTCGGCATCGGTGGTGGTCGGCGATTCGCCGGTGGTGCCCGAGAGCACCAGGCCGTCGCAGCCGGCGTCGATCAGGTGATTTGCCAGCCGAGCGGCAGCATCGAGGTCAAGCGAGCCGTCGGGCTTGAACGGCGTCACCATTGCGGTCAACACCGTGCCCAACTGCGCTGTTACATCGATTCCGCTCGTACTCACGCGCCAAGATTACCCTGGGTCGATCGGACCTCCGTCGCCGTGTTGACCGGCGACTCGGTCAAGCCTCCGTCGCCAAAGGCGACGTTGCCACCTCACTACCATCCGCCAGCGTCGAAATCTCGAAATCGGAGAACACCGCCGGAGCCGCTTCGACGAGCTCACGCAGGCAGGCGATCGCCAGCCTGCGGATCTCCACGTCGGCGTGTTCACTGGCCCGCATCGCGATGAAATGGCGCCAGGCACGGTAGTTGCCGGTGACCACGATGCGGGTCTCGGTGGCGTTGGGCAGCACCGCCCGGGCGGCCTGTCTGGCCTGTTTGCGACGCAGAACAGCGTTGGGCTGGTCGGCGAACTTCGCTTCGAGCCGGGCCAGCAGTTCGGTGTAGGTGGTCCGGCTGGCGTCGGCCGCCGCGGTGAAGATCTCCACCAGCTCCGGGTCGTCCTCGAATCCGGGCGGGACCACCACCTCGGCGTCGTTCTCGGGCACGTAGCGCTGCGACAGCTGCGAGTAGGAGAAGTGCCGGTGCCGAATCAGCTCGTGGGTGGCCGAGCGGGAGATGCCGGTGATGTAGAAGGACACCGAGGCGTGTTCGAGCACCGAGAAATGTCCGACGTCGATGATGTGTCGGATGTAGCTCGCGTTGGTCGCCGTCCTCGGATTGGGCTTCGACCAACTCTGGTAGCAGGCCCGGCCGGCGAACTCGGTGAGCGCGGGCCCGCCGTCGGCATCGGTGCTCCACGGCACGTCAGGCGGCGCCTGGAATTCCGTCTTGGCGATCAGCTGCACGCGCAGCGGCGCGATCTCGGCCACTCGCTCACCCTACTGTCGAGCCCGTTGGGTCGGCTCAGCAGCGCGCCGACTTCTACCCCATGGCTGTTGAACCGCCGATTTGCGACCACGCGGTAGAAATCGACCGCGGTTCACCGAGCCAGAACGGTCACGCTCCTACAATCGCCTGATGTCCGGCGGTTCGCAGTGCTGATCGGCGTGGCCGCCGCGGTACTCGCGTGCGTCGGATACGGCACTGCCTCGGTGTTGCAGTCGTATGCCGCGGGACGTTCGGTTGTCACAGGACCCGACACCGCAGACAGCGGCCCCACCCTGCGGTCGACGATCGGCGCGATGCTCGCACCGATCTTCATCGCGGGTATGGCGCTCGACCTTCTCGGCTTCGTGGGCAGCCTGGTCTCGGCTCGTTTGATTCCATTGTTCCTGTCGCAGACGATCATCAGCGCCAATCTCGTGGTGACCGCGGTGCTGAGCATGTTCGTTCTCCACGTACGGCTGCACCGGCGCGACTGGACCGCGATCGCCATAGTTCTTGTGGCGCTGTGCATTCTGGGGGCCACCGCCGGACGTCTGGGCGATCGCGATCCGGGCACGGTGATGCACTGGGGCGTGCTGGTGGTGTCGGCGATCATCCTGGGCCTGGGCGCCGCACTGGTCCGACTGCTCGGGAAGAACGCCGCCGTGCCTGCCGGCCTGATCGCCGGCGTGCTCTACGGGGCGATGGCGGTGGCGATTCGGCTCGTCGACGGTCTCGATCCCCTGAATCTTCGTGTGCTGGTCGCTGACCCGGCGACGTGGGCCGTGGTGCTCGCCGGCCTCGGCGGCTTCTACCTGTTCACCGTCGCCCTGCAGGTCGGGTCGGTGAACGGGGTAGCGGCGGCTTTGGTGGTCGGCGAGACCGTGGTGCCCGGCATCGTCGGCGTGGCGCTGCTGGGCGATGTCTCGAGGCCGGGGTACGGGCCGCTGGTGGTCATCGCCTTCATCGCGGCTGTCGGCGGCGCCGTCGCGCTCGCCGTTTCCAGTGCCGCCGAGTACGAGCGGGCACAGACTTCCTGATCCGGACTTGTCGCAGCGACCATGTTGTCCCCCGATCGGCGGATCGGGGGTTGGTCCAGACCGCGGCCCGATCGGCGGACAGACCACCGGCCCGATTTGAACGAAGCTGAGGGTGCACTCGATATCCCTGTAGCGCACCGAATCTCCGCAGTACCGAACCAACGTTGATCATGAGAGGAGCCACCGTGCATTACGAGATTCTGGATCTGGTCCGAGAACGCGCCAACGAGAAAGACTGGGACCTGATCTTCGACAGCGGCCCGAATGCCGAGTACCGCACCATGGTGTGGGAACACCCTCTGCTGAGCGCATCCGGTGTGGCCACCGAACTGGAGATCGGGTTCAGCCCGGACGGTCGCATCGTCTTCTCCGAGCGGCGGCTCGGCGGCGTCGCCCACAAGCGCGTCAAGCCGGCGAATGCCTTCGTCTCGACCGATCTGTGCCTGGCGGCACTTCAGATGATCTGATCCGGATCCGGCCGGACCCAAACCGAACGATCCGCCTCCGCGCCGAGAAGTTTGCTGGCATCCTTTTTCAACTATGGGCGACTTTGGGTTGGTCGGAACCTGGCTCCTGCTCGCCGTGGTCATCGTGGGTGCGGTGGGCCTGGCTGTCGGCAGCGTGCTGCTGGCCAGCCGGGTCATCGCGCGTGACACACGACCCGAGCACAATTCGGTGTTGTCACCGTTTCTCACCGTCGTCGGTCTGGTCTACGGCGCTCTCCTCGGATTCACTGTGGTCGTCGGATGGCAGCAGTACCTGTCTGCTCAGACGAACGTGTCCAACGAAGCCTCGACGTTGGTAACCATGTACCGCCAGACGGTGGCCATGCCGCAACCGGAACAGACCCAGGTCCGCGAACAGCTGCGCAGGTATGCGGCCGCGGTACAGGGCCCCGAATGGGGCAAGGCAGAGTTCGGCACCATCAGCAACAACGGCCGGCACGCACTCACCGAGATGTATCGCATCGTCGGCACCGCCAAATCGGACGCGACCGCCGGCCCGATCAACAGCCAGTTCCTCAGCCAACTGGCCACCCTGACGTCGGACCGCAGTGCGCGCATCCTCAACTCAAGCCCACGGATACCGGTGCTGTTGTGGTGCGCCCTGATCTTCGGCAGCCTGGTGCTGATCACCCTGGCGAGCTTCATGCGGCTCGAGAGCAGCCGGGCTCACATGATCCTGGTCAGCACCGTCACTGTGCTGCTGGCTCTGCTGCTGTTCCTCGTGTTCATGCTGGACCATCCGTACGGTCCGGTCGGGGTTACCCCCCAACGGTTTTCACACGCCGTCGTGGTGTTCGACCTGATCGACAAGGGAACCTGACGGTTCCGCGTCGGTTTCTACCGCAGGGCTGCCGTTCGACGACGACCACGACCCAGGAGTCGAAAACCGTGAGCCATCCGCACCGAATTCACCTATTGACTCAATTACGTGACACACCGTAATTTAACGATGTGTCCTCGATCACAGGCCCTGGCCGGCCACGTGACCCCCAAACTCAGCGCGACATCATGCGCGCCACCCGTGACCTGCTGGCACGTGACGGCTACGACCAGCTGTCCATCGAGGCCATCGCCCGCGAGGCCGGTGTCAGCAGGCCGACCGTCTACCGGCGGTGGCCGTCGAAGGCGCACCTGGTCTTCGACGCCGCGTTCGAGCAGCCGCCGGGCGGCGAACTCCTCTCGGTGACAGGAGATTTCGAGACCGACGTGCGCGCCTTCGCCGGCGCGGTGCTCACGTTCTGGCTCGATCCCGTGGTCGAGGCCGCCGCGCTCGGGATCCTCACCGAACGCCGCCGCGACCCCGAGCTGCACATCCGTACCCAGCAACTGCTCGATGAGCGCACCAAGGACGCCTTCCGCTCGCTGGTCTCCTCCGGCATCGAGCAGAACCGGGTCCGCCCCGATGTCGACGTCGACATGGTCTACCAGGCCGTGATCGGCACCGCGTTCTACACCGCCCACATGGAACCTGACGTCGATGTCGACGCCACCGCAGATCGACTGTGCTCCTTGCTGATCGAAGGAGCCGGACGTACCCACCCCCGAAGGAAGGACCAAGTATGACCGACAAGACCGAGCTGTCCGCAGCGTTCAACGGGCTGCTCGACGAGGTGCGCGCCATCGAGCGGAAACTGCTCGATGCCGACCCCGCGCTCAGCGAGCCCGATCTGCTCGACGGGTACCGGCTGGCGTTCAGCGTGCTGCGCGTCGCCGTCGACGCGTACGTATGGGGTGACCGCGACAAGCCGATCCTGGTCGACGTCATCAGTCCCTACCTCAAATGGGGCGGTGACAACTCCGATGCGTTCTACCAGCTCGCACCGCTGGACCCGGCCCGCACGTACCGGGTCACGGGCAACCGCGGCGATGCGGTGTACCTGTCGATGACGGTCTACGGCGGGCCCGGTGAAGGCCGCTACAGCGACCGCATCGTCGGCACGATCAACAACCGCGACCTCGAATTCGACGAGGACGGAAACTTCGAGTTCGTCATGAGCCCCGACCCGCAGCCGGGTGTCTGGCTCAAGCTCGATCCGGACACCGAATTCGCCCTGACCCGTGATTATCTGAATGATCCGGACACCGGGCGCCGGCCGGAATGGCGGATCGAGACGCTGAACCCGCCGGCCCGCCGCTCCGACAGCGCAGCCGAGCTGGCCCGCCGCTTCCAGTACGCCAAAAACTGGTTGCACGAACAGGTTTCGTTCCTGCCCACCAAGGTCGAGCCCGCCAATCAGCTGCACCCGCCATTCCCGGTCCCGCAGAACGCCTACGGCTGGTCGGCGGCCGACGCGGCCTACGCGATGGGCGCCTACGACCTGGCGCCGGATCAGGCCCTGATCATCGAGGGCACCTCACCAGACTGCGTGTTCTGGAACCTGTGCCTGTGGAATCCGTTCCTGCACACCTACGACTACACCCACGAGCGGGTGACGATCAACGTCGCCCACGTCACCTACGAGCCGGACGGCTCCTGGCGCATCGTCATCAGCGACAAAGACCCGGGCCACCCGAACTGGGTGTCCACGGCCGGACGGTCCAAGGGCCTCATCTGGCTGCGCTGGTTCCTGCCCGAGGAGACCCCGGCGCACCCGCAGTGCCGGGTGGTCGATGTGGCCGAGGTATCGGCTCTGTGACCACCAGCATGCAACGCCCGGCGCCGATCCGGTTCGACGACCTGGCGAATCCGGTGTATCCCCCGGCGGCCCAACCGATCCGCGACGGACTGGCCGCCTACGGCGCGAACCTGGACCTCAACCCCGAGTCGCTGCTGACGGCGGCGACCGAGCGGACCGGGCTGGACGATTTCGGCGACCCCGCGTTCCGGGAACGTCTCGACGTGCTCTGTACCTCGCTGCGTGACGAAGCGGGTCTGTGCGATACCGGTGTGGCGATCGCGTTCGAGCAACTGGTCGGCAACCTGGTCAACCGGCTGCGCCTGGAGGCGCTGATCGCCGATCATCCCGAGATCGAGGACGTCGACATCGAACGGCCGGTCATCATCTGCGGCCTCCCCCGAACCGGCACCACGCATCTGCACAACCTGCTCGCCGCGGACCCTGCCCTGCGCCATCTGCCCTACTGGGAGAGCCTGGAACCGGTGCCGGGACCCGGCGAGGACACCCCACAGCCGCGCCGGGATCGATGCGGTGCGGGCCTGGAACTGGTGAACGCCTCGCTGCCGGAGTTCCGGCGGATGCATGACATGACCGTCGAGCACGCCCACGAGGAGATCCAGCTCCTGGCCAACGACATCTCGGGCATGCTGTTCGAAACCACCTACTACGTGCCGAGTTTCGCCGCTCACTACAAGACACACGACCAGGCGGCGTCCTATCGGTACGTCAAGCGCAGCCTGCAGGCGATGCAATGGCTGCGCGGCGGCACCCGCTGGGTACTCAAATCACCCCAGCATCTGGAGCAGTTCCCCACGCTGGCCGCCACCTTCCCCGATGCGACTTTCGTTGTCACCCACCGTGATCCGGTCGAGGTGACACTGTCGATGATGACGATGATCTGCTACGCGACCCGGATGGCGGTGACCCGTCCCGATGTGGCGCAGCTGACCGGGCATTGGCTGGGCCGTATCGACGATCTGCTCGCCGGCTGCATCCGAGATCGCGACACCCTGCCCGCAGGGCAATCCATCGATGTCCGGTTCGACGACTTCATGGCCGACGAGCGGGGCACCCTGGCCGACATCTACCGTCTCGCCGACCAACCGTTCGGCGACGACGTGCGGGCAGCGATGACCGACTTCCTCACCGAGCATCCGCGCGGGCGCTACGGCGGTGTCATCTACGACGCGGCGGACCTTCACCTCGATCCGGCCGCCCTGGCCGAGCGTTTCCGCGACTACCGCGAGCGGTTCCTCAGCTAGCCGCCCTGGCCGCCGACCCGCCGCATCGCGGCGGTGATGTGTTCGAAGTCGATCGCCAGGTGTGCGCGTGCCAGCGCTTCGGCGTCGTCGCCGCGACGCCCGGCGATCGCTTCGATCAGCTGTTCGTGCTCCCGCAGGGCCCGTAACTCCATCTCGCGCATGGTCGCCGATTCACCCCACAGGTGCGCCGGTGCGGCGATGCTGACGGAGGCTTCCAACTCGAGCAGCATCTGTTTGAGCACGGCATTGCCGGCCGCGTCCATGATTGCCAGGTGCAACGCGCTGTCCGCCTGCTGGGCGGCCAGACCACTCTCGGCGCAGCGGTAGGCCTCGAGCCGCTCCCGCAGCACCACGAGATCACGGTCCGTTCGGGCCTCCGCGGCCGCACGGCATACGGCACCGTGGATTCGGCAGATGGCATCGCAGCGGTCCCGTAGTTCGTCGAGCCGCGTGGTCAGGGTGCGCCCGACAGCGGCCGTCGACGACTCAGGCCACTGCTGCAGCACGTAGGTGCCGCCGCCGCGGCCGCTGCGCCGGGTTTCGACCAATCCGAACTCGACCAGCCGGGCCAGGGCCGCGCGGACCGTCATCCGGCCGACCTTCAGGGACGCCGCGAGTTCACGCTCGGCAGGCAGCCGGGAGCCGGGGAGGTATTCGCCGATCGCCACCGCGGTGACGAGACGGTCGGTGATTTCATCCACCCGCGACGAGGGTTCGAGTTCGCGCTCGAGCAACCCGGGCGTGGCGCCCGCGGGTTCGGTAGTCGGCGGCTCGGGATTCCCCATGGGCACACAATATCGACGTCCCAAATTAAATCCTCATTAATGGTCTTGTCACAAGACCATTAATGGTTCATGCTGACCGCCATGCCTCGTTGCACCCGCACAGTGCCATTCCGCGGTCATGAGACGTGGGTTCAGATCACCACCCCGGAATCCGCACACCCCGGCGCTCTTCCGCTGTTCGTCCTGCACGGCGGCCCCGGCATGGCGCACAACTACGTCGCCAACATCGCCGCCCTGGCCGACGAGACCGGCCGCACCGTCATCCATTACGACCAGCTGGGCTGCGGCAACAGCACACACCTGCCCGACGCCCCTGCCGACTTCTGGACACCGCAGCTCTTCGTCGACGAGTTCCACACCGTCCGCGAGGATCTCGGAATCGACCGGTACCACGTGCTCGGGCAATCGTGGGGCGGCATGCTCGGCGCCGAGATCGCCGTCCGGGCCCCGGAGGGACTGGCGTCGCTGTCGATCTGCAACTCCCCCGCCTCGATGCAACTGTGGGTCGAGGGCGCCGCCGAGCTTCGCGCTCAACTGCCGCCGGAGGCCCGGGCCGCGCTGGACCGCCACGAGGCCGACGGCACGGTCACCGATCCCGCATACCTGGCCGCCACGGAGGAGTTCTACCGTCGTCACGTCTGCCGGGTCGAGCCGATGCCCAAGGACTTCGCCGACACCGTCGCCCAGATGGAGGCCGAACCGACGGTGTACCACACGATGAACGGCCCCAACGAGTTTCACGTCATCGGCACTCTGCGCGGCTGGAGCATCATCGACCGGCTGCCATCGGTCACCGCCCCGACGCTCGTCATCGCCGGCGAGTTCGACGAGGCCACCCCGGCGACCTGGCAACCCTATGTCGATCTCATTCCCGACGCCCGCAGTCACGTGTTCGCCGACACCAGCCACTGCACTCACCTGGAAAAACCCGAGGAGTTCCGCTCGGTGATCGCCGAGTTCCTGAATCAGCACGATCTGGCCGCTGCCGCCCGGGTCTGACCCTCCCCTTCGACTCGACAGGAACACCATGGCAACAGAAGCGGCCGCCGCCCACCTCACCACCGGTGAAGGGCAACGCGATCTCGAATCATTCGGCTACAAGCAGGAACTCAGCCGTTCGGTCTCCACGGCCGACCTCATCGTCTACGGCCTGGTGTTCATGGTGCCCATCGCGCCGTGGACCATCTTCGGGACGGTCTACAACAGCGCGTCGGGCATGGTGCCGCTGGTCTACCTGATCGGCCTGATCGCGATGGTGTTCACCGCACTGGCGTACTCCCAGATGGCCAAGTCGTTCCCGTTGGCGGGGTCGGTGTACGCCTACGTGGGCCGCGGTATCCACCCCGGCCTCGGCTTCTTCGCCGGCTGGGCCATCCTGCTCGATTACCTGTTGATCCCCACCCTGCTCTACGTCTTCGCCGCCGAATCGATGGTCGGACTGTTCCCGGGTACTCCGCGATGGGTGTGGGCCGTCGTCTTCGTGGTGGTGAACACGATCATCAACCTGCTCGGCGTGGGTTCGCTCAAGATCGTGAACCGCGTATTCCTCGCGGTGGAACTGGTTTTCGTCGTGCTGTTCGTGATCATCGCGGTGCGCGCCATCAACGGGCAGTCACTCCCCGACGTCGGGTGGAGCGCATTGCCGATCTGGAACTCCGAGTTGGTCACCGCACCCTTGATCGCGGCGGCACTGTCGATCGCGGTGCTGAGCTTCCTCGGCTTCGACGGCATCTCCACGCTGGCCGAGGAATCCACCGGGAAGAAGAACCCGGCCGGCCGCGCGATGATCGTCGCCCTGTTCGTGGTGGCGTTCCTGTTCATCACCCAGACCTGGCTGGCCAGCCTGCTGGCCGGCGGCCGCGAATCGTTTGGTGACGACGAGGTCGGCAACGCGTTCTTCCTGCTGGTGCAGGCCGCGTCGAGCACCGGCTGGATGAACGCATTCTTCGTGGTCAACGTGCTCGCCGTCGGTTTCGCCAATGCGATGGCGGCCCAGGCCGCCACCAGCCGGTTGCTGTTCTCGATGAGCCGCGACCGCCAACTGCCCGCGTTCCTGTCCACGATCAGCTCACGCAAGGTGCCGATCGCAGCCATCCTGGTGGTCAGCGCCCTGAGCCTGGTGCTGGTGCTGTTCTTCGTCGGCCAGATCGGCTTGATCTCGTCGCTGGTGAATTTCGGCGCGCTGTTCGGCTTCTGCCTGCTGCACGCCTCGGTCATCTGGTACTACGCGGTGCGCCAGAAATCGAGGAACTACCTGCTGCACCTCGTGGTGCCGACCATCGGCTTCCTGATCATCGGCTACGTGTTGATCAACGCCGATGCGCTGGCCAAGATCGGCGGCATCGTCTGGCTGGTGATCGGCGGGATCATTTTCGCCTCCAACATGATCCGGGGACGCGGGGTCCCTGAACTAGCTGAGGAACCGGCGACGTAACGGCTCGGCGAGGTCGCCACGACCCCCCACCTCGACCTCGCCCACCCCCAGCCACGACGCCATCGTCCTCAGCTCGACGGCCAGGGCCTCCGCCACCCGCGCGGGGTCCTGGCCGTTCTCTATGAACGCCCCGGGAACCTGCAACGCGGTGTCGGTGCGTTTGAGATCGACCCGGGCCACCAGCCGACCGTCGAGCAGAAACGGCCATACGTAGTAACCGAATTGGCGTTTGGCCGCCGGGACGTAGATCTCGATCCGGTAGTGAAAGCCGAACAACCGCTCCACCCGGGGCCGGAAGAAGATCAGCGGGTCGAACGGGCACAGCAGCGCCGTTCCACGGTCACGTCGTGGCACAGTCTGGCCCGCACGGAGGTACGCCGGGACACCCTCGATGTCGACGGGCTCCAGCTCCCCGTCGGCCACCAGCTTGGCGATCGCCGGCTTGACCTGTTTGGCCCCCATCCGGAAGTAGTCGCGGATGTCGGCCTCGGTGCCCACCCCGAGCGCGGTGGCGGCCCGCAGCGTCAGCTCGCGGACCGCGTCCTCGTCATCGAGCTCCCTGGCGAGCACCTCGGGCGGCAAAACCCGTTCGGTGAGGTCGTAGTGCCGGGCGAACCCGACGCGTGTCGCCGTCGTCAGGACCCCTGACGACCACAGCGCTTCGGCCACCCACTTGGTCTCGCTGCGGTCCCACCACGGCCCCTTGCGGCCGCGCGGCTCGGACTCCAGGTGGGCCTCGATCTGACCGGCGGTGGACGGGCCGAGCTCGGCGACCGCGGCCACGATGTCCTCGGCCAGCTTGGGGTTCTTCCGGACGATCTCGGTGCCCCACCGACCGTGGGTGTACTCACGCATCCGCCACCGCAGCAGCGGCCAGTCCTCCACCGCCATCAGCGCCGCCTCGTGTGCCCAGTACTCCACCAACAACCGGGGTGTGCGCGCGCTGTGGGTCCACGCGGCCCGGTCCAGGGTGTCCCGGTCATAGGGCCCCAGCCGACTGAACACGGGTGCGTAGTGCGCGCGCACCGCCACCGACACCGAATCCAGCTGCAACACCTGAATCCTGGAGACCAACTTGCGCAGATGGGCACGGGTGACGGGGCCGCGCGGCTTCGCGTCGTGGAAGCCCTGCGCGGCGACAGCGATCCGGCGCGCCTGGGTTGTCGTCAGGGTGGCCACTTGGCCATCGTGCACTAGGGGCACGACAAGTAGCGGAGCGGATTGGAGCGAGGGGCACGACAAGTAGCGGAGCGGATTGGCGCGATACTGGTCCGCGTGGCGTTCGACTGGGAAGCGTTCGAGACGGATTTGAGCCTGGCCGCCGCGAAGGCGGTCCGCGAGATGGTCGAGGCGGCCGCGTCGGAGACACCGTATGCGGTGGCCTTCAGCGAGTTCTATGCCGAGACCACCGGGGTGATCTACCTACCCAACCTGGCCCTGGCCACCGAAGAATCGGTCGACGACCCGGACTGCCGGTTCAGTCCGCCCGACTGGGAGTACCAGGACTACGAGTGGGGCGAGACGGATTCGCAGTGGGGTGAGCGGCTCAGCGCCGCGGTGACAGATCTGCCCCGCACGCAATGGGAGCAGGAATGGGACCGGTTCGCCCAGGCGATGCTGAACATCGCCGCGCGGACACGGACCACGCTCGTCGCCGCAGGAACCTTGCCGGACGACGCCGTGGTCTACCTCGATGACGAGGACGCGGATCTTCTCGTTCGTTCGCTGACCGCCGAGGAACTGCGCCGGCACTTTCCCGACTACCTCGCCGCTGCGGAGGCCGAACGGAATCTGCTGGCCATGCCGATCGAGCAACGGGTGGCCTCGCTCGTGGCCGCGGCAGGTTTCCTTCCCGGCCCGCCGGGCGCACTAGGCCGGGAACGTGCGACCGAACTGCTGCTCGACGCCGGTGCGGCCGCCGTGCCGGCAGGGATCACGGCCCTCGGCCATCCCGAAACCGCTTGGGCGGGAGCGAAATTACTCGCAGACCTCAACATTGCCACGCCCGAGGTGCTGGAGGCGCTGTGGGCGGCGTTGCCGCTGCGGGGCAACGCGCACGACTGGGTGGCCACCGCCCTGGGCCGGCTCGGTGCCGGACTGGAGGTGTTGGCCCGCCGCGACCTGCCGGCCGGCAGCAGGGCTGCCGCCGTCGCCGCCCCGTACCGTTCGTTCCGCGATCACGGCCGCGGCCACCCGCCGCTCGACTACACGCTGCTGGCCGCCGGGCTTGCCGACCCGGCAGTCGCGACGATCGTGGCAGACGATCTGAAGCCGGGACGGGGGTACTGCACGCTCGACGCCGCCGATCTCCCCGGCGTCCGGCCCGGGCTCGAGCACCCCGAGCCCGTGATCCGTCGTCACGCGGTCATCGTGCTGAGCGATCTGATCGGACCGATGGGATCCGGCGACCTCGACCGTGACGTAGTCAGCGCGCTGGAGGACCGGATCGACCAACTCGCGGCCGAAGATCCCGACAGCGAGGTGCGCAGGCTGGCGGGCTACCGCGCTCGCAGGTAGCTGCAGTACCGGTAACGCAGACCCGAGCTGCTGGTCAGCCACTCGCCGGTGGTCTTGGTCCACGAGGCGTCCAGCTCAGGCGCCATCGCGTCGCCCTCGGCGGGTGGCAGGTCGATGTCGATCTCGGTGATCTCGCACCGGACCGTGAACGGCATCGCCTGTGCGTAGATCTGGGCCCCGCCGATCACCCAGCCGCGGAAGACGTCGTCGAGTCCGGTCAGTACCTCGGCACCGTCGGCCACGTATCCGGGATCGCGAGTGATGACGACGTTGCGCCGCCCCGGCAGCGGGCGGACCTTGGCCGGCAGCGATTCCCAGGTCAGCCGGCCCATCACCACCGTCTGCCCGAGAGTGAGCTGCTTGAACCGGACCTGATCCTCCGGCAGGTGCCAGGGAATGCCGTTGTCGCGGCCGATGACGCCGGAGGTCGACTGCGCCCAGATCATCGCCAGCTGTCGAAGATCGTCGGTCATACAGCGACAGGTGCCTTGATCGCCGGGTGCGGGTCGTAATTCAGAATCGCAATATCCTCATAGGTGTAGTCGAACAGTGAATCCCGTTGCGCCAGAACAAGTTCCGGGTATGGCCGAGGTTCACGGCCGAGCTGCAGGGCCACCTGGTCGACATGGTTGTCGTAGATGTGGCAATCGCCGCCGGTCCAGACGAATTCACCGACGCCCAACCCGGCCTGTGCGGCCATCATGTGCGTCAGCAGGGCGTAGCTGGCGATGTTGAACGGCACCCCCAGGAAGAGATCCGCACTCCGCTGATACAGCTGGCAGGACAGCTTCTGGTCGGCGACGTAGAACTGAAAGAACGCGTGGCACGGCGGCAGGGCCATCTGCGGGATCTCCCCCACATTCCACGCCGAGACGATGTTGCGCCGTGAGTCGGGGTCCCGCTTGAGCAGATCGAGGGCATTCGAGATCTGATCGATGTGGTCACCGGACGGCGTCGGCCACGACCGCCACTGCACGCCGTAGACCGGTCCGAGATCGCCTGTCTCACTGGCCCATTCATCCCAGATCGTGACGCCGTGGTCTTGCAGCCACCGCACGTTCGAATCGCCGCGCAAGAACCACAGCAACTCGTAGATCACCGATTTGGTGTGCACCTTCTTGGTGGTGATCAACGGAAAGCCGGCCGCCAGGTCGTAACGCATCTGATGCCCGAACAGACTGCGGGTGCCGGTGCCGGTGCGATCGGATTTCGCCACCCCCTGCTCGGTCACCTTTCGTAGCAGGTCTTCGTAGGGGGTTTGGATCGGCACGCTCTCAGCTTACGTGCCGACCCGGGGAGTAGAACGGAAGCCATGCCGACCACCACAGACACGATCACCACCCCCGATGGCACCTGCCCCGTCACCGTCGCGACGCCGGAAGCCGACGGCCCCTGGCCGGGGGTCGTGCTGTTTCCCGACGCCGGCGGCCTACGGCCCACCATGGAAGAGATGGCGGCCAAGCTGGCCGGATTCGGTTACGTCGTGCTGGTCCCGGACGTCTACTACCGCACCCCGGGCTGGGGACCCTTCGACCTCAACACGGTGTTCACCGACCAGGAGCAACGCAAGCAGCTGTTCGAGCTGATGAGCACACTCACCCCGGAGATCTACGCCGCCGACGCGGAGGCGTTCTTCGACTACCTCGCCGCCCGGCCCGACGTCTCCGGCGAGAAGTTCGGCACCACCGGCTACTGCATGGGCGGGCGGGCATCGCTGATCGTCGCCACCCGGGTGCCGGAGCGGGTTGCGGCCGCGCTGTCCTTCCACGGCGGCAGGCTGGCCGTGGCGGACGATCCCGACAGCCCGCATCTGCTGGCCGACAAGATCCGGGCGACGGTCTACGTGGCCGCGGCCGAGAACGACGCCTCGTTCACCGAGGACGATGCCAAGCGCCTTGAGGACGCGCTGTCCGGAGCCGCCGTCGACCACACCATCGAGTTCTATCCCGCAGCCCACGGCTTCGCGGTGCCTGATCACAAGGCGGTGTACGACGAGGCAGCCGCAAAGCGGCACTGGGAGAACACCGAGCGGGTGTTCGGGGCCGCTTTCGCCCCGGCATAGGCGGTAAGCGACGATTGACGGCGTGTATGACCAGCCCTTCTCCGACGAGTCCCATCCCACCGAACCCGGATTCCGGATCGATCCGGTACTGGCCCGGAGCTGGCTGCTGGTAAACGGCGCACAGTTTGAGCGGTTCGCGCCGGCGGCCCGTTCCCGCGCCGACATCGTCGTGCTCGACATCGAGGACGCGGTCGCACCCAAGGACAAGGTGGCCGCCCGCGAGAAGGTGACGCGGTGGCTGGCCGACGGCAACAGCGACTGGGTGCGGATCAACGGCTTCGGGACCCCGTGGTGGGCCGATGACCTCGAAATGCTGGCGGGCACCTCGGTGGGCGGCGTCATGCTGGCCATGGTCGAGTCGGTGGACCATGTCACCGAGACTGCCCGCCGGCTGCCCGATGTGCCGATCGTCGCCTTGGTGGAGACCGCCCGCGGCCTCGAGCGGATCACCGAGATCGCTTCGGCCAAGGGCGCATTCCGCCTCGCGTTCGGCATCGGCGACTTCCGGCGCGACACCGGATTCGGCGACAATCCGGCAACGTTGGCCTACGCGCGGTCGCGGTTCACCATCGCCGCCAAGGCCGCCGGACTCCCGGGCGCGATCGACGGGCCCACCGTGGGGTCCAGCGCACTGCGGCTGTCGGAGGCCACGGCGGTCTCGGCCGAGTTCGGGATGACCGGCAAGATCTGCCTGACGCCCGATCAGTGCCCGACCGTCAACGAGGGGCTGGCCCCCTCACAGGACGAGATCAGCTGGGCCAAGGAGTTTTTCGCCGAATTCCAGCGCGACGGCGGAGAGATCCGCAACGGGTCCGACCTGCCCCGTATCGCCCGGGCCAACAAGATCCTCGACCTGGCCAGGGCGTACGGCATCCACGAACCCGAGTACAGCGACGATCCCGATCACGTGCCGGCCCCGTCCGACACGTACCACTACTGAGTCGACTCAGGCCGACGGCCTGGCGTCGTTTCGGTGCAGGTAGGTGTTGATCGCGCGGGCGATACCGCGGCCCGCGTAGATGGCCGCAGCCACCGAAACGATGATCATCACGACGAAGGTCAGTGTCCAGTTGGGCCGGCTGTGGCTGACGTTCCACCAGATGAACGTGAACAGCAGCGCGCAGACGAACACCAGGATGTCGCGCCAGTTGCCGCGGTAGGACATCGCGGCCTCCCGGATTTCGCGGGTGCGGTCGCCGGCCTCGATGAGTTCGTCGATGCGCCGGTCGATGCTGGCCTGAAACCGTGCCCGCCGCTCGGTCTGCTCGGGCGGGATCTTGGCCAGCAGGTCGAAATCCTTGGCGATCAGACCGCGGACGTCCGGTGGCTTGAGATTGCCTGCGGCCGCACCCAGCAGGGCTCCGCCGGCAATGGGCGCCGCCCCCAGCGCGAGTTCAGCGATTCCTGGCATTACGTCCCTCCATCACTCCATCAGGGTTGCGGCCAGGGTGCCGCCCAGCTCGTAGGCCCGTTCCCGGACTCCGGCGTCGACCACACCCGTAACTTCGAGCACGTCGGCCGCTTTGACCAACGCCAGCCCCGTCACGATCTTGTCGACCGCATTCGCCGCACCGACCGTGTCGTTGTTCCCGTGCACCCACAGACCGTACGGACGCCCGGCCACATGATCGAGGCTCGGGTAATACACGGTATCGAAGAAGTGCTTCAACGCACCGCTCATGTAACCGAAATTGGCTGTGGTACCGAACAAATAGCCGTCGGCGGCCAGCATGTCGGTGACCGTCGCAGCTAACGCGGGCTTCAGTTCGACAGTCACGCCGGAGATCTCCGGATCGCGCGCCCCGGCCAGCACGGCCTCCAGGAGGTCCCGTGTCGCCGGAGAGGGCGTGTGATGCACCACGAGCAGCGTCTTGGTCATGCCGACTGCTGTTCCTGCATCCGCACCGCGGTGCGCATGGTCTCGCGGGCGCGGCTGCGGTCGCCGGCGAAGTCGTAGGCACGGGCCAGCCGATACCAGCGAACCCAATTGTCCGGATCCGCTTCCAATTCGGCCTTCACCGTCATGAACAGGTCATCGGCCGCGTCGCGCTCGATGCGCCCCGAAGGCCGGGTCGGCAGCTCGCTCACGTCCAGCTCCATACCCTGCTCCCGCGCCAGGCGGGCCAACCGTTGGTGCGCCAGACCCGCACGCAGGGTCGTGAACAGGACCCAGACACCGATCAGCGGGAACACCATCAGCGCCACGCCAAGTCCGATCGCCGCCGGCTCTCCCGAGGCCATGAACACGACCGCGGTGCGCCCCAGCATCAGGAAGTAGACGATCAGCGCCAGGCACATGAAGCCGATCACCAGTTGGATGCGCAGCGATCGCGCGCCGTCACTCACGACAGATCGAGCAGCGGTTCAATGCCGATGGTCAAACCGGGCCGCTCGCCGATCTTGCGTACGGCCAGCAGCACCCCCGGCACGAAGGAGGACCGGTCCAGGCTGTCGTGGCGGATCGTCAGCGTCTCCCCCTGCGTTCCGAACAACACCTCCTGGTGGGCGATCAACCCGGCCAACCGCACCGAATGCACCGGCACGCCGTCCACATCGGCGCCGCGGGCACCGTCGAGACCGGTACTGGTGGCGTCCGGGTTGGGCGCCATGCCTTTTCGTGCCTCGGCGATGAGCTTCGCGGTACGGGCCGCCGTGCCTGACGGCGCGTCGGCCTTGTGCGGGTGGTGCAGTTCGATGATCTCGACGGATTCGAAGTAGCGCGCAGCCTGCTGAGCGAAGTGCATCGACAAGACTGCCCCGATGGCGAAGTTCGGCGCGATGAGCACCGCGGACTCGGGCTTGTCCTTGAGCCAGGCCTCGACCTGCTCGATGCGGTCCCAGGTGAATCCGGTGGTCCCGACAACGGCGTGAATCCCGTTGTCGATGAGAAACTTCAGGTTGTCCATCACCACATCGGGATGGGTGAAATCGATGACCACGTCGGTCTTGGTGTCGGTGAGCAGGGTCAACGGATCGCCCATGTCGACGCCGGTCGAAAATGTCAGATCGTCCGCCGATTCGACCGCATGCACCATGGTCGCGCCGACTTTGCCCTTAGCCCCGAGAACACCAACTCGCATGGTTGGGAGCCTACTGCCCGGCGCTGTCGTGGATGTTCGGACCGGTCCGAGAGGCATCAGACCTAAGGATTGATGGTGTTCTCGCCGATCTGGCGGCCCCACACGTACTCGGACACCAGCGGTTGACCCATCTCGAGGTGGTTGTAGGGCGCGATCGACGCCCCGGTATCCATCACCAGGTATGGAGCCGGCCACAGGTCCTTGGTGACCGGCTGCCAGCAGCCGGGGCGGCCCTCGGGCCCGCCCTTGGCGTTGACCCGCGGCAGGTTGTCGGGATAGACGTACGGGTTGCCCACGCCGATCAGGAAATCGTGCAGCTCAAGCGCGTAACCGTTCCGGGTCTGGGCGGCGAACTTCGGCGCGGCCTCCGCATAGTTGCGGACAGAACACGCCAACGCCGGGCTGTTGCGGTCGAGCATCTCGCTGACCGGCAGCAGGTCCTGGGCACCGCGGACCAGATACGGGCCACCGCGCTCGAAGATGTCACCACCGGTGTTGCCGAAACCGACCGCGGCCACCAACGCCTGATCCAGATTGCCCCGCTGCTCATTGAGCGTGCGGGCCGTGGTCACCGCATTGGTCAAACCATCGAACAAATCCGGACCCGCATTCGCATACACCTCACCCAAGTCGGCCAGACCCGCGGTATCCCGACGAATCTGAGGCATCCGCGGATTCAGATCAGCCAAGATGTCATTGCCATTGACGATCGACTGACCGAACTTGTCCCCCAAACCATCGAGCGCCTGCGCCGTGGCGGTCAGCGTCTGGTTCAGCTTGATCGGATCGATCTGCTCAGAGATCGCAGTGATCGTCTCGAACAACGTGTTGAACTCCGTCGTCACACCCTGAGCACGAATCGGCGTATCGGGCGTCAACCGATTCGGCGACGGGTTCGACGGCGACAAAAACGAGATGTACTTGTTGCCGAACACCGTGGTCGCCCGCAGTTCGGCAGTCACATTCTCCGGGATCAACTTCAAGTACTGAGGCTTGACGTCCAACGTCAGCCTCGCCTCCGGGTTGTCATCGACGGTGACCACATCAACCGACGCCAACCGGCCGATCGGCACACCGTTGAAGGTCACCTTCGACCCCGGATCCATCGACAGACCAGCCCGGCCCGACAACACGGTCAACTGAGCCCTCTTCTCGAAGGACCCACGAAACTGCATCCACGTCAGCGTCAGCACCGCGACCAGCACGATGATCATCCCCGCGCAGGCCGTCTTGTAGGGCGGATCGTATCGCCAGTGCTTGAACCGCCGTTCGGGCTGGAACCGCGATGAGGCCACGCACAAACCTCCAGACTGTTGACACGGCCAACCAGTTGGTCAGCGAGTGAGCGAGCAGAACTCTCGCAAACGATCAGAGACGACTGCAACTGCAAGGCCCCGAGTGCGGCAAACATCAAATTCCCACCACCGGGAGGCACGCGTCACACCTTGTGGGTAGAAGTAATCGACATAACGTCGCTCGAGTTGGATCCGCGGCAGCGCGGGCCGGACGCGCACGCCTCCCGCCCATCCCTCAGTGATGTGCACCTGACGTCGATACGAGTGAGGATGACGACGAAACCGCCTGTCACCCAGCCTGATTGCGCATGCCCGACCCGTGGATGCAGCCACCATCTACGGTGGAGCCATGCGTCTGACCCGTGTGGTGCCGTTCGCCATCGCCGTGCTCGCGTTCATGGGATGCTCCGACAACGCGGCCGCCGACGCCGAAGACCTCAACGGCCGCACCTTCATCTCGGAGCGGGTGGAAGGTGACCAGATCCCCGGCGGTGGACCGCTGACGATCGGTTTCGACGGGAAGCAGATCAGCACCTTCGCCGGCTGCAACCACGGTTCCGGCTCCGCCGAGTTGTCCGACGGCCGGATCACCACCCAGCTGGCGATGACCATGATGGCCTGCGCGCCACCGGTCGGCGATGCCGACGCCTGGGTGTCGAAGTTCTTCGACGCCAAGCCAACCTGGTCGTTGTCGGGCGACACCCTCACGTTGCAGACCGAGGCTGCGACCGTCACGCTGCGGGACAAGAAGGTGGCCGACCCAGATCGCCCGCTCACCGGCACCACCTGGCAGGTCACCAGCCTGGTGTCCGCGCAGGCGGTCAGCACCTCGGTCGCTCTCGAGCAGTCCAAGCCCACACTGGTCATCGGGGACGACGGCGCCGTCAGCGGTTCGACTGGTTGCAACCGGATCACCGGCCGCGCAACCGTTTCCGGGTCACCGGCTGTCATCGACTTCGGCCCGCTGGCCACCACCAGGATGGCCTGCTCTCCGGAAGTCTCCGAGGTCGAGCAGGCCGTGCTCCGGGTGCTCAAGGGCTCGGTCCAAACTTCCATCGATGCCGACGAACTGAAGCTCTCCGGCGCCGACGGCAACGGGCTGGTACTGCGCGCGCAGTGAACCTACAGCGGTGACGCCCCACGCAGATGTTCGAAGATCAATGAGGTCTGTGTGCCCGCGACGTCGGCGTCGGCGTTGAGGTTCTCCACCACGAACGCCCGCAGATCCTCGGTGTCCCGCGCGGCCACGTGCAGGATGAAGTCGTCTCCCCCGGCCAGGAAATACACGTCCATCACCTGTGGCCGCGTGCGGATATGGGCGATGAAGTTACGGATCTTGCCCCGCGCGTTCGACTGGAGGCTCACCGAGATCATCGCCTGCAGGCTGAGCCCGACGGCGGCGGGATCGATGTCGGTGTAGAAGCCCCGGATCACGCCGATCTCCTGAAGTCTGCGCACCCGGCCGTGGCAGGTGGACGCGGCGACACCGACCGCGTCGGCCAGCGCGCTGTTGGACATCCGGGCGTCGGCGTGCAGCGCCAAGAGGATGCGGCGGTCCACGTCATCGAGTTCAGGCCGAACATCCTTCGGCGAACGGGTCACACGCCCCGGCAAGTTTGATGATTCTTCATGCACAGACCGACTCTAGCGAATCTTCATCGGAGATATTGCTCACTTATCGAAGGTTCTTCACAATTATTTTCAGCACCCCAACCTTTGAAGGAGCGACCATGCTCGTCGGTATCCCGACCGAGATCAAGAACAACGAGTACCGAGTGGCTATCACCCCGGCGGGCGTGGCAGAGCTGACCCGGCGCGGCCACGACGTGATCATCCAGGCCGGCGCAGGCGAAGGCTCGGCCATCACCGACAACGACTTCAAGGCCGCCGGTGCCGAGATCGTGGCCACGGCCGACCAGGTCTGGGCCGAGGCCGAGCTGCTGCTCAAGGTCAAGGAGCCCATCGCGGCCGAGTACTCGCGCATGCGCAAGGGCCAGACGCTGTTCACCTACCTGCACCTGGCGGCGTCCAAGGAATGCACCGACGCGCTGCTGGCCTCGGGCACCACCTCGATCGCCTACGAGACAGTGCAGACCGCTGACGGAGCTTTGCCGCTGCTCGCCCCGATGAGCGAGGTCGCCGGCCGACTGTCCGCACAGGTCGGCTCCTACCACCTGATGCGCACCCAGGGTGGTCGCGGCGTCCTGATGGGCGGCGTCCCCGGCGTCGCACCGGCCGAGGTCGTCGTCATCGGCGGTGGCGTCGCCGGCTACAACGCGGCCCGCATCGCCAAGGGCATGGGCGCTCACGTCACGGTGTTCGACCTGAACGTCAACACGCTGCGCAAGATCGACAACGAGACCAACGCCGGCATCGAGACCCGGTACTCGTCGTCGCTGGAACTGGAAGAGGCCGTCAAGAAGGCCGACCTGGTGATCGGCGCGGTGCTGATCCCGGGCGCCAAGGCCCCCAAGCTGGTCACCAATTCGACCGTGGCCCACATGAAGCCGGGCGCGGTGCTGGTCGACATCGCCATCGACCAGGGTGGCTGCTTCGAGGATTCCCGTCCCACCACCCACGACGACCCGACGTTCCCCGTGCACGACACGGTGTTCTACTGCGTGGCCAACATGCCCGGCTCGGTGCCGCGCACCTCGACGTTCGCGCTGACCAACGCCACCATGCCGTACGTGCTCAAGCTGGCCGACAAGGGCTGGAAGGCGGCCTGCGAGGCCGACCAGGCCCTGGCCAAGGGCCTCTCGACGCACGAGGGCGCGCTGCTGTCCGAGCAGGTCGCCGCCGACCTCGACATGCCGTTCACCGATCCGGCCACCGTCCTGGCCTGATCCCACCCCGACCGTCGCCCGGCTGGAGCTCGCTCCGGCCGGGCGATGTGCGTTTCGGCTCCCTGCGGGTCACCTGGCAGCCGCGCGTACCCGAGCTGTTCACCCCGCATTCGACCGGTGGCTCCACGCCGGTGCTTGGATCGAAAGGGCAAGCGTTACAAGGCCTTATCCTCCGATCGACGTTCCAGGACTGAGGAGTCACCCATGGTCAACCTGCCCGTCGCGCACCAGCCCCGCCCGCTGCTGCCCGAGCTCTCGGAGTTCTTCGCCGGCATCACCCCGTTCGCCAGCCTGCGGCCGATCTTCGAGCGCAACCTCATGCGCATCGAAGACGAGGTCACCGAGGACCACTATGAACTGCGGGCCGAGATCCCCGGTATCGATCCGGCCAACGACGTTCAGATCACCGTCGCCGACGGCCAGCTGACCGTGAAAGCCGAGCGTTCAGAGCGCGCCGACACCACCGCGCGGTCGGAGTTCTCCTACGGCTCGTTCCTGCGCACCGTGACCCTGCCCGCCGAAGCCGACGAGGACAACATCACCGCCGGTTACGAGCGCGGCATCCTGACTGTCCGCGTGCCGTTGTCGCAGAACCCCGCCGGCGCCCGTCAGATCGCGATCCAGGGCACCGAGAACGGCTCGACCGCAATCGAATCCGCCGAACACTCAGAGTAAGGACGGCAGTACGGCAGCCGTCAGCTCACCGATGAGCGGGCGCAGGTTGTCGGCCTTCGGGTCGTCGGCCTGCGACCGCGTCATCACAGCCAGCAGCACACGCTGCCCGTCGGGCCCGTACGCGATCCCGACGTCATTGGTGCTGCCGTAATCCCCGCTCCCGGTCTTGTCGGCGGTGGTCCAGCCCTCCGGAAGCCCGGCGCGCACGCTCGAAGTCTGATTGGCCCGCATCCAGTCCTCCAACAGGCGGCGCTGCGGCGGGCTCAAGGCGTCACCGGCCAGCACCTCCCGGTACCCGGACGCCAAAGCCGCCGGAGTAGACGTATCTCTCGGGTCCCCGGGAATCGCCGAGTTCAACTCGACCTCCCAGCGGTCCAGGCGGGTCCGCTCATCTCCGATGCTGCGGGCGAACGCGGTGATACCCGCCGGCCCGTCAATGGTCTTCAACAGCAGGTTGCCCGCGGTGTTGTCGCTGCGCTGCAGCGCCGCCTGACACAGTTCTGCCAATGTCATCTCGGCACCGGCATGGGTCTCGGTGATCGGTGAGTTGGGCACGATCGCCTCACGGTCGACGAACACCCGGTTGTCCAGCGAGATCTGGCGGCGTCCGACCATCTGCAACACGCGCGCGGCGGCGTAACCCTTGAACGTCGAGCACATGGCGAACATCTCGTCGGAACGGTGCGCGAGTGTCCGCCCGGAATCCAGATTGGCTGCGTACAAGCCGATCAGGGCGTTGTGCCTGCGCTCCAGGTCCGCGATCTGGTCATCGACCGGGGCTGCCAGAGCCGGTGCGGCATCACCCACACCGGCACCGACGGCAGCAGCCGCCACCAGCGAACCGATCAGAACATTGCGCCGCGAGAGTCCGGTCATCGGACCCAGCGTAGCGGGTCAGCCGGCGATCGTCTGAAGCTGTTGTGGCAGGGCCTTTTTCGTACGATAGGGGCCGAGCACGGCGGCACCGTAGTCGCGGGACAGCAATTGGTGGGCGACGGCGTTGACCTCTTCGAGCGTGACCGCCTCGATCTGGGCCAGCGTGTGGTCGATGGTCCGATGCTCACCGTAATTGAGCTCGCTGCGGCCGATGCGGTGCATGCGCGACCCGGAATCCTCCAGGCCGAGCACCAGACCACCACGCAACGACCCCTTGGCGATTCGGCATTCGTCTGCGGTGATGCCGTCCCTCGCCACGCCTTCGAGAACTTCGGTGGTCACCCGGACCACTTCGTCGAACCGTTCCGGCTGGCATCCCGCGTACACCGAAAGCGCTCCGCTGTCGGCGAAGGTGTCCACCGTCGAGTACACCGAGTAGGCCAGGCCGCGTGATTCCCGAATCTGTTGGAACAGACGGGAACTCAAGCCGCCACCGAGTGCGGTGTTGAGCACCGACAGTGCCCACCGATGTTCCCAGTGCCGGCCGGGCGTACGAACCCCGAGCGACACGTGGGACTGCTCGCCGTCGCGGTCGACCACGAGCAGCGACGGTTTGCCACCGACTCGTCCGGCCCCCTTGCGCGGGGCCACCGCGGCACGCCCGGATTCCAGCCGCGGCCCGAAATGCTCCCGCACCAACGACACGACCACGTCGTGGTCGATGTTGCCGGCCACCGCCACGATCATCCGTTGCGGCGTGTAACGACGCACGTGGAACGAATGCAGCTGCGCGCGCGTCATCGTCTCGATCGACTCGACGCTGCCGATCACCGGCCTTCCGACCGGGTGATCGCCGAACATGGCCGTGAGGAAGACGTCGCCGAGGCTGTCCTCGGGATCGTCGTCGCGCATGGCGATCTCTTCGAGCACGACGTCGCGTTCCACCTCGACATCCTCGGTGGCGCAACGTCCCCGCAGCACCACGTCGGACACCAGGTCGACCGCGAGTTCGAGGTCGGAGTCGAGCACGTGTGCGTAGTAGCAGGTGTGCTCGCGCGTGGTGAACGCGTTCAGCTCACCGCCGACGGCATCGACAGCCTGCGCGATGTCGACCGCGCTGCGCGTCGGGGTGGCCTTGAACAGCAGGTGTTCCAGGAAGTGGGCGGCACCCGCGACGCTTCGTCCTTCGTCGCGGGAACCGACACCCACCCAGACCCCGACCGATGCCGAACGCACCGACGGGATGTACTCAGTGACCACCCGGAGTCCGCCGGGCAGATCTGTCCGGCGGACATGTTTGGTGTTCAGTGCAGACGCCTTGGGTCGAGCTGAGGTGATCAGGACTCGGCGGCGGCCGCTTCGGCCGGTGCCGCGGCACCGTCGTCAGCCGGTTCGGCCTTCTCCGCGCCCTCTTCGTCGACGAGCACCAGCGAGATCTTGCCGCGGTTGTCGATATCGGCGATCTCGACGCGCAGCTTGTCGCCGACCTTCACCACATCCTCGACCTTGGCGATGCGCTTGCCGCGCCCCAGCTTGGAGATGTGGACCAGGCCGTCACGACCCGGCAGCAGCGACACGAACGCGCCGAAGTCGGTGGTCTTGACCACGGTTCCGAGGAAACGCTCACCGATCTTGGGCAGCTGCGGGTTGGCGATCGCGTTGATCTTGTCGATCGCGGCCTGAGCCGACTCGCCATTGCTGGCGCCGACGAACACGGTGCCGTCGTCCTCGATGGAGATCGACGCGCCGGTCTCCTCGGTGATCGAGTTGATCATCTTGCCCTTGGGCCCGATCACCTCGCCGATCTTGTCGACCGGAACCTTGATCGTGGTGATCCGCGGTGCGTAGGGGCTCATCTCGTCGGGCGTGTCGATGGCCTCGGCCATCACGTCGAGGATGGTCAGCCGTGCGTCCTTGGCCTGCGCCAGCGCACCGGCGAGCACCTTGGACGGGATGCCGTCCAGCTTGGTGTCGAGCTGCAGGGCGGTGACGAAGTCCTTGGTGCCTGCGCACTTGAAGTCCATGTCGCCGAAGGCATCCTCGGCGCCGAGGATGTCGGTCAGCGTCACGTAGCGGGTCTCACCGTTGACCTCGTCAGAGACCAGGCCCATGGCGATGCCGGCCACCGGCGCCTTGAGCGGCACACCGGCGTTCAGCAGCGACAGGGTCGAGGCACACACCGAGCCCATCGAGGTCGAGCCGTTGGAGCCCAGGGCCTCCGACACCTGACGGATGGCGTACGGGAACTCCTCGACGCTGGGCAGCACGGGAACCAGGGCCCGCTCGGCCAGCGCACCGTGGCCGATCTCGCGGCGCTTGGGCGAACCGACGCGACCGGTCTCACCGGTCGAGAACGGCGGGAAGTTGTAGTGGTGCATATAGCGCTTGGTGGTCTCGGGTCCCAGCGAGTCGATCTGCTGGGCCATCTTGACCATGTCCAGCGTGGTGACACCCATGATCTGGGTCTCGCCGCGCTCGAACAACGCGCTGCCGTGCGCCCGCGGGATGATGGCCACCTCGGCCGAGAGGGCGCGAATGTCGGTCACGCCACGACCGTCGATACGGAAGTGGTCGGTCAGGATGCGCTGGCGCACAAGCTTTTTGGTCAGCGAGCGGTAGGCCGCGCCGATCTCCTTCTCGCGGCCGGCGTAGGTGTCGCCCAGACGCTCGAGCACCTCGACCTTGATCTCGTTGGTGCGGTCGTCGCGCTCGTGCTTGCCGGCGATGGTCAGAGCCTCCGACAGCGCTTCGGTGGCCACCGCGGCCACGGCGTCGTAGACGTCTGCCTCGTAATCCGGGAACAGCGGGTACTCGGCGATCTCCTTGGCGGCCTTCTCCGCCAGCGCGGCCTGGGCGTCGCACAGCGTCGCGATGAACGGCTTGGCAGCCTCCAGACCCTCGGCGACGACGGCCTCGGTCGGAGCCTGGGCGCCGCCGGCGACCAGCTCGATCACGTTCTCGGTGGCTTCGGCCTCGACCATCATGATCGCGACGTCATCGCCCACCTTGCGGCCCGCGACGACCATGTCGAAGACAGCCTTCTCAAGCTGTTCGACGGTCGGGAAGGCGACCCACTGGCCGTCGATCAGGGCGACGCGCACGCCGCCGACCGGACCGGAGAACGGCAGGCCGGAGATCTGCGTCGACGCCGAGGCGGCATTGATGGCCAGCACGTCGTACAGATCCTTCGGATCCAGGCTCAGGACGGTGACCACGACCTGGATCTCGTTGCGCAGACCGCTGACGAACGACGGGCGCAGCGGCCGGTCGATCAGGCGACACGTCAGGATCGCGTCGGTGGAGGGACGGCCCTCGCGCCGGAAGAACGAGCCGGGGATCCGGCCCGCGGCGTACATCCGCTCCTCGACATCGATGGTCAAGGGGAAGAAGTCGAAGTGGTCCTTCGGCGTCTTGCTGGCGGTGGTGGCGCTGAGCAGCATGGTCTCGTCGTCGAGGTAGGCGACGACGGAGCCGGCGGCCTGCTGGGCGAGCCGCCCGGTCTCGAAACGGATGGTGCGGGTGCCGAAGCTCCCGTTGTCGAGGGTTGCGGTGGATTCGAACACACCGTCTTCAAGTTCAACTACAGACATAGAGTCCGTTGGCCTCTTTCGAATTCATTCAACTGTTTCGCGGCGTCACGGTGGCGATACGCCACGGGCCCTGGATACGGCTACGGCCGTCGATCGAAGCGGCCGGATGGACCCCCAGAGCAATACTCTGTGACCGGGGTTCCGGCAGCCACTACCGAAGACCGCCCGTCCAGGCGGGCCCGATATGACTCGCAGGAACAACGCCCGCGGATCGCGGGTGCCGCACCTGTGTTCAGCGCAGATTTCGGCCGCTGAACGACCTCATGTTACACGGCAGCAACGGCCCAATCCGTATCCGTGCCAGCTAGGACACGTCCTCCACACATACGGTGAACTGGCGTTCCGGGTAGGCGTAGCCCACTCCGCTGGCGCACTGATCGACGTTCGACACCCCGCGGAGAACCTCGGTCGCCCGTTGTCGGTGCGGCGCAGACGAATCCGAGCAATCCACCCGATAGGGGTCCTTGTCGTTCTCCGGATCGATGCTCATGCAGCCGCCGGTGAGCCAGTCGATGTCCAGACACAGCGTCTGTGTCTCGTCATCGAATGCGCTGCGCACCGAGTAGTAGGTGTCGACGTCGCCGGGGCACTGGTCGCTGTCGGTGACCGTGGAGATGACCTTGTAGTTAGACGCTTCGCTGCCGCACTCGGCCCGGCTGGCGTCCGGGCGCTCGTACGTGCCGCTCATCTTCAGGCAGTCCCCTGCCTTCATGTCCGCGGCCGCCGCGGACGAGCATGCGGTCAGACCGCCGAGGAAAAGTATCGCGGCTGCCCCGAGAGGGGCAGCCGCGGAAAGTGGTGGCATCGACGCCGCGTCAGCGACGCAGCCCGAGGCGCTCGATCAGCGAGCGGTAACGCGCCACGTCAACCTGGGCGACGTACTTCAGCAGCCGGCGACGGCGACCGACGAGCAGCAGCAGGCCGCGGCGCGAGTGGTGGTCGTGCTTGTGCTGCTTGAGGTGCTCGGTCAGATCCGAGATCCGCTTGGTCAGCAGGGCGACCTGGGCCTCCGGCGAACCGGTGTCGGTCTCGTGCAGACCGTAGCTGCTCAGGATTTCTTTTTTCTGCTCGGCAGTAAGCGCCACGAAAGTAACTCCATCATTTCAGTCCCGCGAACAAATTCTCGGCACAGCCACCGCGGACTGCAGCATGCACCGGACCGGCAGGAAGTCTATCACCGCGGTGAGCCGCGAATTAAATCCTGCGGTGAGCCGCGAATTGAATCCCGAGTCAGTGCGAACTCAGAATCGTGCGCGCCTTGTCGGCATCCCGCTTCATCTCCGCGACCAGTTCTTCCACCCGGTCGAACTTTTCCATGCCCCGGATGCGGGCCACGAAATCAACCGCGACGTGCTGCCCGTACAGGTCGGCCTCGGTGTCGAGCACGAACGCCTCGACCGTGCGCGTCCGGCCGGAGAACGTCGGGTTGGTGCCGACCGACACCGCGGCCTCGTAGCGCTCTCCGGGGATCACGGTGCCCATCACCGGGCCGTGCCCCAACACGGTGAACCAGGCGGCGTAGACGCCGTCGGCCGGGATCGCCGAGAACATCGGTGGCGCCACGTTGGCCGTCGGGAAGCCCAGCACCCGGCCGCGCCCGTCGCCGCGCACCACCACGCCCTCGACCCGGTGCGGACGCCCGAGAGCTTCGGTGGCGGCCACGACATCGCCGGCGTCGACACAGGACCGGATGTAGGTCGACGAGAAGGTGACCCGCTCGTCACGGTGCTCGGCATCGAGCGTCTCGGTGACCAGCGACATGCTCTCGACCGCGAAACCGAAGCGCTCCCCGGCCGCACGCAGCATCGCCACGTTGCCCGCGGCCTTCTTGCCGAAGGTGAAGTTCTCCCCCACCACGACCTCCACCACGTGCAGGTCTTCGACCAGCAACTCGTGGATGTAGCGCTCAGGGGTGAGCTTCATGAAGTCCGAGGTGAACGGCATGACCAGGAACACGTCGACACCGAGTTCCTCGACCAGCTCGGCACGCCGAGTGAGTGTGGTCAACTGCGCCGGGTGACTCCCCGGAAACACCACCTCCATCGGATGGGGATCGAAGGTCATGAGGACCACCGGCACTCCGCGTGATCGGCCCGCTTTCACCGCGTGGCTGATCAGCTCCGCGTGTCCACGGTGAACCCCGTCGAACACCCCGATGGTGACTACACACCTGCCCCAGTCCGTGGGGATCTCGTCCTGCCCACGCCAGCGCTGCACGCAATCAGCCTACGACCCGAAGGCGGCACGGTCTGCTCTAGATCCCCCGATCAGGTGATGATTGCCTAAACTTTCCTACTGTGAGTCCAGACGGTAACCACCAAGACCTCTCCACGGTTGCCCAGGACTATCTGAAAGTCATCTGGACAGCCCAGGAGTGGTCTCGCGAGAAGGTCAGCACGAAACTGCTGGCTGAGCGGATCGGCGTGTCGGCGTCCACAGCGTCGGAGTCGATTCGCAAACTCGCCGACCAGGGCCTGGTGCACCACGAGAAGTACGGCGCGGTGACGCTGACCGACGCGGGCCGGAGCGCGGCGCTGGCGATGGTCCGCCGGCACCGGCTGATGGAGACGTTCCTGGTCCAGGAGCTGGGCTACAGCTGGGACGAGGTGCACGACGAGGCCGAGATCCTCGAGCACGCCGTGAGCGACCGGATGCTCGACCGCATCGACGCCAAGCTGGGCCACCCCACCCGCGATCCGCACGGCGATCCGATCCCCGCGGCCGACGGCCAGGTTCCCACCCCGCCGGCCCGGCAGCTGTCGGCGTGCCAGGACGGCGACGCCGGCACGGTGGCCCGGATCTCAGACGCCGATCCGGAGATGCTGCGGTACTTCGACAGCGTCGGCATCAGCCTCGATTCCCGGGTGCGGGTGCTGGCGCGGCGTGATTTCGCCGGGGTGATCTCGGTGGCCATAGAAAATCCAGCCAGTCCCGGGGACCCGGCGGGAGCCGATGCCGGCGTCCAGGTCGAGCTGGGCAATCCGGCGGCCGAAGCGATCTGGGTCGTCGCGAGCTGACGACACGCGGGAGCAGATCATCGCGATTTTTACCCGTGCGCGATAGCCGGTTGGGCACCAAGATGTCCTGTTCGTGACTGTCTCTCTGCACTGGTTCCTGCCCACCTACGGCGACAGCCGGCTGATCGTCGGCGGCGGCCACGGCACCCCCGCCGGTGCTGCCGGTGGCGACCGTGAGGCCTCGATCGACTACCTGGCCTCGATCGTCCGCTCGGCAGAGCGGTTCGGCTTCACCGGCGCGCTGATCCCGACGGGCGCCTGGTGCGAGGACGCGTTCATCACCGCGGCGCTGCTGGCCCGGGAGACCACCTCGCTGGCGTTCCTGGTGGCGTTCCGCCCGGGCCTGGTCAGCCCGACCCTGTCGGCGCAGATGGCGGCGACGTTCGCCCGGCACGCACCGGGACGGATCCTGCTCAACGTCGTCGTCGGCGGCGAGGCGCATGAGCAGCGGGCCTTCGGCGACCATCTGGACAAGGACGCCCGGTATGCGCGCTGCGACGAGTTCCTCGACGTGGTCCGCCGGCTGCGGGCGGGCGAGACCGTGACGCACAAGGGCGAGTACATCGACGTCGAAGAGGCGTCCCTGGCCCTGCCGCCCACCCCGGTGCCGCCGCTGTACTTCGGCGGCAGCTCGCAGGCGGCGGGCCCGGTCGCCGCCCGGCACTCCGACGTGTATCTGACCTGGGGCGAGCCGCCCGCCGCGGTGCGCGAGAAGATCGAATGGATCCGGGCCCTCGGCGAGGAGCAGGGACGCAAGCTGCGGTTCGGCATCCGCCTGCACACCATTTCGCGGGACACCTCCGAGGAGGCGTGGGCACAGGCCGACCGGCTGGTCGCCGCTCTGGACGAAGAGACCGTGGCCGCCGCACAGGCCGGGTTGGCCCGCAGCCAGTCCGAGGGCCAGAAGCGCATGCTGGCCCTGCACGAGGCCAACCGCGCCAGCGGCACCTGGAGTGACGCCCGCAGCCTGGAGATCGCGCCGAACCTGTGGTCGGGTGTCGGGTTGGTGCGCGGCGGCGCAGGCACCGCGCTGGTGGGCAGCCACACCGAGGTGGCCGACCGGATCGCCGAGTACGCCGAGATCGGCATCGACGAGTTCATCTTCTCCGGCTATCCGCATCTGGAGGAGCTGTTCTGGTTCGGCGAGGGTGTGGTGCCGATCCTGCGTGAGCGCGGACTGTTCGGCGGCGGCCCACAGTCGGGCGCGCCCGCCTCGATCCCGTTCGTCGGCACGCCGCGATGACCGATCTGGCCGGCGCCACCCGTATCTCGTCGGCTCAGTCAGCGCTGGTCATCGCCACGCAGCTGTCGAGGTCGTTCGCCGAGGGCGCCGGCGCCCGCGACGCGCACCGGATCCTGCCGCACGAGCAGGTTCAGGCACTGAAGGACTCGGGGCTGCTGGCGCTGACCGTGCCGGCCGAGTACGGCGGGCTCGACGTGCCCATCGCCGTGCTGGCCGAGGTGCTGCGACTGATCGCGCACGGCGATCCGTCCATCGGTCAGATCCCGCACTCGCACTTCACGTTCCTGGAGGCACTGCGACTACAGGGCACCCCGGAACAGCAGGCCTACTTCTACGGGCTGGTACTCGATGGGGCGTTGTTCGCCAATGCCCAGTCCGAACGCGGACCGCATCCCGTCGACGTGGACACCACGACACTCACGGTGGCCGACACGGGTTACGTCCTAAGTGGTCGCAAGTACTACTCCACCGGTGCGTTGTTCGCCGACTGGCTGATCGTGCGGGCCTCGCACTCCGACGGTTCAGCACAGGTGCCGACGGCCGCCTCACCCAAGGCGATCGCGTTCGTTCCGCGGGACGCCCGTGGGGTCGAGGTTGTCGACGACTGGGACGGCATGGGCCAGCGGACCACGGCCTCGGGCACCGTCACGCTCGACGCCGTCGAGGTGCCGGCCGCGCATGTCGTCGAATTCAGTCCGATCTTCGCGCGCCCCACGGTGTACGGGGCCCGGGCCCAGCTGCTGCATGCGGCCCTCGACGTCGGGATCGCCACCGCCGCGCTGGAGGAGGCGGTCCGTCAGGCCGCCAAGGCCCGGCCGCATTTCGAGGCGTCGGTGTCCAGCGCAGTCGAGGACCCGACGCTGGTGCAGGTGGCCGGTGAACTGACCGTGACGGTGCGGGGTGCGCAGGCGCTGCTGGCCGAGGCGGCCCGCCAAGTCGACACGGCGCGGGGCGATCTCACCGAGGACAGCGCCGCGGCGGCCTCGATCGCGGTGGCGATCGCCAAGGTGGCTGCCGCCCGGGCGGCGGTGGACGCCGGCAGCGCATTGTTCGAGTTCGGTGGGACCCGCAGCGCCTCGGCCTCGGGCAACCTGTCGCGGTACTGGCGCGATGCGCGGACACACACGCTGCACGACGCCACCCGGTGGAAGATCCGCCACATCGGCAACTACACCTTGTCGGGTACGAAACCGCCTCGCCACGGCCAGCTCTGAGCCCTCAGATGTCGAGGCGGCGGTGGTAGGCCTCTCGTGCCATGGCATCGACCTTGGTGAACGCCGTGTCGAAATGTGCCGCGCGGTATGCCTTGCGCCGCAGATTGTCGGGTATCGCCGAGGCGGCCTTGATCACATAGCCGAGGCCCCGGGGCACAGCCACCTTGGGTCGCCCGCTGACGACCGCGCCCACGATCGCGTGCGCCACGTCCTCGGGTTCCACGTCTGTCAACGGTCGGACCCACTTGGGCGCACTGTTCCCCGCAGAGAGTTCGGTATGCACCACACCAGGCAACACCGCCGTGACGCCGATGCCGACTGGGGCGAGTTCGAGGTGCAGCGCTTCGGTGAACCCGACGACTGCGTACTTGGTCGCGCAGTAGGTGGCCAGCCCCGGAAACGTGCTCACACCACCCAACGAAGCAATGTTGACAATGTGACCGCCGCGTCCTGACATCCGGTGCGCCGCAAGCTTCGATCCGTTGAGGACGCCGAGCAGGTTGATCGCCACCATGCGGTCGGTCATCTCGTCCGCCTCGTCGATGAAGATTCCGGTGGGCATGATTCCGGCGTTGTTCACCAGCACATCCAGTGGGCCGAGCCGGTCCGCCGTGGCATCCAGAAACTCGGCGAATGACGTCCGGTCGGTCACGTTGAGTGGCAATCCGCACACCGCACCGCCGGTCGCCTCGGCGAGCTCAGCCGCGGTCTTCTCGACCAGACCGACGTCCACGTCGCCGAGTGCGACGCGTGCGCCTGCCCGGAGGAACGCCGCGCCGGTCGCCTTGCCGATACCGCGCGCGCCGCCGGTGATCGCCACTACCTGGCCTCGAATACCGTTGTGTGTCTTGGTCATTCTTGCACCTTCTAGTTTCGGGCCAGCTGCCCTTTGAGCAGCTTCCCGGTCTCGTTGCGGGGCAGCATCGGTACAAAGACGACGTCGCGCGGCACCTTGTGCCGGGCCAGGTGCGCACGCACGTAGGCCCTGATGCTGTCGGCGTCAACTTCAGCAGCCGGATCGCTGACGATAAAGGCGCGCAATCGCTTTCCGAAATCGGCGTCATCGACGCCGATCACCGCGACATCCGTGACACCGGGGTGCGCGACAAGGAGGTTCTCCACCTCCAGCGGGAAGACGTTCTCCCCACCTGAGACGATCATCTCGTCATCGCGGCCGTCGACGAACCACAGCCCGTCGGCGGTGAAGTGCCCGGTGTCACCCGACGACAACAGCCCGTCGACGATCTCTTTGTTCCCGCCGTCGGTGTAGCCCGAGAAACTCAGCCCACTGGAGACGAAAAGCGTTCCCGTGCATCCTGGTTCGGAAATTCTGCGACGTTGCTCATCGTAGGCGGCCAGGGTGCATCCAACCGGTGGCCGGCCCACGGTGCCCGGGGCGGCACGCAGGTCGGCGGGTGTGGCGACCGCCGCAACAGCGACTTCGGTCGAGCCGTACAGGTTGTAGAGCACGTCGCCGAACACCTCCGCGGTGCGCCGGCACAGGTCCGGTGACAACGCCGAACCTGCGGCGAAAACCACCTCCAGCGAGGAGGTGTCGTAGCGGGCGAGCACATCGGGCCCCAGGTCGAGGATGCGCTGCAACATCGTCGGCACGACGATGAGCGCGCCTGCCCGGTGCGTCTCGATCGACGCAAGAGTGTCCTCGGGATCGAACCGGCGGGCCAGCACGACACGGTTGCCCAGGGCCAGCCCGAGCGAACAGGTGGCCAGGCCGGTGGCATGGAACAGCGGAGCCGCCACGCAGTAGGTTCCGCCCGCCGGCCACGGGATCCGGTCGAGCAGCTGGGCGGATTGCAGCGGGCTCACCTTGTTTCGCGGTGCCCCCTTGGGAGTTCCGGTGGTACCGCTGGTCAACAACACCATTCCGCCGACCTTCCCCGGCGCGGGCAGCGGATCGGTCCACTCATCCCCCGCGATGGCATCGAGCGTCGGCAGTGCCGTCGAGCCATCGGACCACCCGACGATGCGCACGGTAGCCCCCGGCAACACATCGAGCATGGCGGCGAACTCCTCATCGGCCACGACCGCCGAAACCTGCTCCCGGGCACAGACATCAGCCAACTGCGGGGCCGCGAACCCAGTGTTGAGCAGGACCACCTTGGCCCCGATCTTGCCCGCCGCCGCCAACGTCAGCATCAGTCCCCGATGATTGCGCTCGAGCACCCCGATCACCGCGCCCGCACCGATCCCCTTGCGAGACAGCCCGCGGGCCAAGGCATTCGACGCTCGTTCGAGATCGCGGAAACTCAGCGTCCCGGCCTCGTCCACCAGCCCGGTCGCGTCACCGTAGCGCGCGGCGGTATGGGTGATCAGGCCGCCGAACGACCCGTACTTGCGGAGGTCGTGCGAGGCCCGGACGGCCCCGAGAGGATCGGTCAGGTCGACCAGACCCCGGCGTTGCAGCACCATCGCCGCCGCCACGACATCACACAGCTGACGGATGACACCCATCATGCGGCGGCTCCGATCCCCGTGATGAGCCGAACCACGGACTCGGGGTCATCGAGTTGCGGGCAATGGCCTGATCTGGACAGCACGACGAACTCACTTCCTGGAATCTGCTGGTGCAGAATCCGACTCGCATGGACAGGGATGATTCGGTCGCACGCGCCATGCACCACCACGGTGGGGCACGTGACGCGGACGTCGCGGTGAGTACCGAGAGCTTCATGCCCGTAACGGAAGGCATCCCGACCCAACGCCGCGACATCAGCGGTCCTCGACACCAGACCGGACCAATACGTCACCACCTCAGGGTCCGCCGTGATCCCGGGGCCGTAGAGCGCTCTCGGCACAGCGGTCACGGTGAGCCAGCGCAGCGCGCGCCCCGGAACCGGGATGCGCGCGACGAACAACCAGAATCCGGCCGGGATAGCGCGCTTCCGTGCCATCCTGGCGATCCAGTGGCGTGCGTTGAGCGGATCGTCCAACGCAATCAGCGCGGCAACCAGATCCGGATTGCGCGCCGCCGCCCGAACCGCCGTCGCCGCGCCGAGCGAGTTTCCCACGAGGACCACGGGGCCGGTCTCCGCCAGGAGCGCGTCGGCAAACGCATCGAACTGCGGCAGCAACGGGCCGGGGCGGCGGCGATCTGCCCGGCCGAAGCCGGGCAGATCGACCGCAAACGCCTGGCGTCCCGATGCTTCCAGCCGCGCGAGCACTCCGCGCCAGGTTTCGGCACTGTCGGCGTAGCCGTGCAGCAGAACCACCGGAGTTCCGTTGCCGGGCACCGACAGCACCCGGGTGCCCACCCCGCCGAACGTGGCCCGGCTCTCGGTGATCATCCCGCGAGCAGCCCCTTGGCGATGTGGGTCACCTGTACTTCGTTGCTGCCGGCGTAGATCATCAGCGACTTGGCATCCCGGGCCAGCTGCTCCACCCGATACTCGGCCATGTAACCGTTGCCGCCGAACAGTTGGACCGCGTCCATCGCCACCTCGGTTGCCGCCTCCGACGAATACAGCTTGACCGCCGACGCCTCCGAGAGCGAGGGAATCTTGCCCGCCTGCAGCTTCTCCAGTGTCTGGAACACCATGTTCTGCACGTTGATCCGGGCGATCTCCATCTTGGCCAGCTTGAGCTGAATCAGCTGGAACTGGCCGATGTTCTGCCCCCACAGCGTCCTGGTCTTGGCGTAATCCAGGCAGCGCCGGTGACACTCGTTGATGATCCCCAGTGCCATCAGCGACACCCCGAGCCGTTCCGCGGCGAAGTTCGCCCGGGCGCTCTCGCGTCCGTCGCCGCCGCCATGCGCTTCGGTCTCCCCCAGCAGTCGGTCCGGGGTGATCCGCACGTTGTCGAAGAACAGCTCACCCGTGGGCGAGGACATCATGCCCATCTTCTTGAACGCCTTGCCCTGCGTCAGGCCCGGCATACCGGAATCCAGAACGAAAGTCAGCACCGGCCGGTTGCGTTTGTCGACCCCGGAATCCCCTTTATCCAGCTTGGCGTAGACGATCAGCACGTCGGCGTCCGGGCCGTTGGTGATGAACGTCTTCTGACCGTTGAGGATGTAGTCGGCACCGTCACGCTTGACGTAGGTCTTCATGCCGCCGAACGCATCCGAGCCCGCATCGGGTTCGGTGATCGCCCAGGCGGCGATCTTCTCCAGCGTCACCAACTCGGGTAGCCAGCGCTCCTTCTGCGCGAGTGTGCCGCGGCTCATGATGGTGGCCGCGCCCAGGCCGATACTGACACCGATGGTGCTCAGCAATCCGATGCTGACCCTGGCGATTTCGGAGACCAGCACCGCAGCCATCGACACCTGACCCGCGAGGTCGCCGAACCCACCGGACGATCCCTCGCTCTTCTCCGGGTTCGGCTCTCCGGCAGCAATCCTGGCGGCCTTCGCCCGCTCCTTGTCCAGGATCGTCTTGATGGCTTCCGCGGCCACCACATCCAGGCCGAACTCGCTGAACAGCGTGCGGGCGATCGGATAGGGCGACAGCGCACCGCTTTCCAAACCGTCGCGATGCGGCTCGATCTCCTTGTCGATGAACTCTCGGACGCTCTCGCGAATGAGTTCGTCGGATTCGGACCATTCGATCATGGCAGCCTCACCGCGATGTCGTCGACCTCCCAGACACCATCGGTTTCGATGGTCTTCACGTCGTGCCAGCCGCCCAGCTCGGAGATCGCGCCGCCCTGTACCGCGAACACCTTGCCGGTGATCGGGCACTTCTCCGATGCCAGGTAACCCACCAGCGGCGAGATGTTCGCCGGGCTGAACAGGTCGACTTCGCCTTCCTCGGGCTCGCCCATCAGTGCCCCCATGCCGGGCGTAGCCAAGGTCAGGCGAGTGCGCGCAATCGGCGCGATGGCATTGACCCGTACGCCGTAGCGTTCCAACTCCTCGGCCGCGACCAGGGTCATCGCCGCTATGCCCGCTTTCGCGGCGCCGTAATTCACCTGGCCCGCGTTCGGGATCGTCAGGCCCGAACCCGAAGCGGTGTTGATGACGGCGGCATTGGGCTGGTGGCCGGCCTTACTCTGCTCCTTCCAGTACGTCGCGGCATGCCGCAGTACGGAGAAATGGCCTTTGAGGTGCACGGCGAGGACCGTGTCCCACTGGGACTCCTCCATCCCGGCGATGAATCCGTCACGCAGGATCCCGGCGTTGTTGACCACCACATCCAGCCCGCCGAACTCGCTGATCGCCTGCTCGACGAGACGCGCGGCCCCGTCCCAGGTGGCGATGTTCTGGGTGTTGGCCACCGCCTTACCGCCGGCGGCGACGATCTCATCGACGACCTCATGCGCGGGTCCGGTGTCGGCGCCCTCCCCGGTGTTGCTGCCGCCCAGATCATTGACGACAACGCTCGCCCCCTCGCGGGCGAACAACAGCGCGTGCTCCCGGCCGATACCGCGGCCCGCGCCGGTGATGACGGCGACCCGTCCTTCCAAAGCTCCCATGTGCGTACTCCTGTGATTCGTCTAGTCGGCGATGACGGCCAGGCCGTCGGTAATGGCGAATTCCTCGCCGGCGTCCCCGTTCCGGGCGGTCTCGAACGCGTACGTGGTGGCACCACCGCTGCGGTCGGTCTGCCAGATTCGGGTCTCCAGGTCGTCGCCGGGGAACACCATCTTGGAGAACCGGACCGCAAACCGCTTGAGGCGGTTGACATCCGATCCGCCGACCTCGGTGAGGATCGCCCAGGAGGTGAATGCCATGGTGCACAGGCCGTGGGCGATGATGCCCGGCAATCCGGCATCCCTGGCGACCTCTTCGTCCAGGTGGATCGGCATCGGGTCGCCCGACGCCGGTGAATACCGGAAGGTCTGGTCTGCGTCGACGTGCTGGACGACCTTGGCCAATGGGGCCCGGTTGTGCAGGGAGTCGTCGAACTTGTGCTCGGGGCTCAACTCACCGATCTTCTTGCCGGCGTCATGCCCCCGGAAGAAGCACGTCACGTACTGCTCGTTGACGAGTTCGCCGTCCTCGGTGCGGCATTCGAGGTAGACCGCAGCGCGCGTGCCCTTCTCCAGCCCTTCGTAGCCGATCATCTTCCCGCGCGAGACCAGCTTGTCGCCGGGGCGGATCGGGCGGTGGAAGTGAAAGTCCTGCTCGCCGTGCACTACCCGTGGGATCAGCTCGACCGGCGCGACATCGACAGTCGGGGTGAGCAGTGATTCGAACACCGGCACGATCGCGAACACCGGCGGCGCCACCTCACCGGAGAGATGAGCCGGAATCGGGTCGTTGGTCGCCTTCGCGTACTCGACGAGCCGTTCCCTGGTCACCTCGAACCGGTCCTCGTCGGTCCACTTGTTCAGGCCCTCGTCGTCGAACGCCAGATCCTCGTCGGACATGTCAGACCGCCGCCGAGGCCAGCGCGTCGAGCTGCTCGAGCGTCTTGTCCAGCTGCTTGGCACCGTCCTTCTCGACGGCCTTGGCCAGGGCGCCCTTCACCAGCGCACCCTCGAAATCGCCCGCCACCTTGAACTCCGAACCGGTGCCCGACGGCGTCACGGTGAACTCGAAGAGTGCCTTGACCCCGGCCATCCCGGTCCCGGACAGCACGAAGGTGGTGGGTGCCTCCATCTTCTCGATCGTCCACTCGATCTTGTTGGCCATGCCGAGCATGACGATCTTGGCGGTGAGCGCGGTGCCGGGCGTGACCGTTGCCGGCACATCGCACAGCCACTTCTCGTGGACGGTGAACCACTTGTCCCAGTTGGGCAGATCCGAGACGATGGCCCAGATGGCCTCCGGGCTGGCCGACAGCTGCTTGGTGGCTTCGATGTGTCCCATGATCGTTCTCTCCTTGTGTTGTTGAGGTGTTGGTTGTTGTTCGGGTCAGCGCTCGGCGCGCTGGTAGGCGGTCACCACAGCGGCGCCGCCGAGGCCGATGTTGTGCTGCAGCGCAGCGGTGACGTTGTCCACCTGGCGCCTGTCGGCGGTGCCTCGCAGTTGCCAGGTCAATTCGGCGCACTGGGCCAGGCCGGTGGCACCGAGCGGATGCCCCTTGGAAATGAGCCCGCCGGACGGGTTGACCACCCAGCGGCCGCCATAGGTGGTGTCGCCGTTGTCGATCAACTTCGCGGCCTCGCCCTCACGGCACAATCCCAGCGCCTCGTAGAGCAGCAGCTCGTTGGCGCTGAAGCAGTCGTGTAGTTCGACGACCTGAAAATCGTCGGGCCCCAACCCGGACTCGTCGTAAACCTGCCGGGCGGCAGCGACATTCATGTGATATCCGATCAACGCCTTGCAGCTGCCGTCGAAGCTGTTCTCGAAGTCGGTGGTCATCGACTGACCCACGATCTCCACCGCTTGGTCGGCCAACCCGTGCTTGTCGACGAACTCCTCGCTCGCCAGGATGGCCGCGCCCGAACCGTCGGAGGTCGGCGAGCACTGCAGTTTGGTCAGCGGGTCGTAGATCATTCTCGAGCCCAGGATGTCGTCGAGGCTGTACTCGTCCTGGAATTGCGCGTACGGGTTGTTCACCGAATGCTTGTGGTTCTTGTAGCCGATCTTCGCGAAATGCTCTGCGGTCGAACCGTATTGCTTCATGTGCTCGCGCCCCGCCGCTCCGAACATCCACGGTGCCGGCGGGAACAGCACCTCGGAGATCTCGGCCATCGCCAGGATGTGCTTCTCCATCGGCTGCGCCCGGTCGTCGTACGTCGACCCGAGCGAACCGGGCTGCATCTTCTCGAAACCGAGTGCCAGCGCACAGTCCGCCATACCACTGCGGACCGCGCGTGCTGCCAGGTACAGCGCCGTCGAACCTGTCGAACAGTTGTTGTTCACGTTGACGACCGGAAGGCCGGTCATCCCGAGCTCATAGACCGCGCGCTGACCGGACGTCGACTCGCCGTAGACGTAGCCGACGTAGGCCTCCTGGACCTCGCGGTAGTCAATCCCCGCGTCCGCCAACGCTTTCGAGCCAGATTCACGAGCCATGTCCGGGTAGTCCCACGCCGACCCGTCGTCGTTGGTGCGGTGGCCGGGCTTCTCGAATTTCGTCATCCCGACGCCGATCACAAACACCTTGTTGGGCATCAAAGCCTCTCTTTCTGTGCGGTGCCAGAAACATACCAACTGGTTTGTATCTTAACAAGAGGGCAAGAACCGCCATCGGCGAAGCACGAGAAAATTGCAGGTAGAAGCCCCGTCGGGCCGTTACGAAGAGGAGCCGGCGTCCAGCTTGTCGATGCTCAGGGTTTCGCCGCCCAGAGCGTCGGCGAGCATGCCCCGCAGTTGGACGCAGACCCGATCCCAACGCTTCTTGGCCCGCTCAAGATTGCGGTCGGCGAAGCTGGACAACAGGATCCCCCGCAACGCGTCCATCGCGGTGAAGGCCAGATCCCGCAAATCCTTCTGCGTGGCCCGGCTCGGAACCAGTTGCGCCAGCGCCCCGATCAGCGCCCCGGTGACGATCGGCTCGACCCGCTCGATCTGCTCGGCCAGCACCGGATCGGTGCGGGCTGCCACCCAGAGTTCAAGCGTGGCAACAAAAACCGGCCCTTGATGCGATTCCCACAGATAATCGAGCATCGTCGAAACCACGTCGGGGTTGCTCGCCGCGCGCCCGAGATCGCGAACCGCGGCCTGAACTCGCTGCTCGGCCAGATGCTCGATCGCGGCCACCACGAGGTCCTCCTTGGACCGGAAATGGTGGACTTGGGCGCCGCGCGTGACGCCGGCAACCTCGGCAACCCGTTGCGTGGTGGTTCCCGCGTAACCGTAGGTGACCAGGCACTCCACGGTGGCGTCCAGCAGGCGCGCTCGCATCGCGGCGCTACGCTCAGCCTGCGTGCGCCGCTTGGTTTGCCCGTCCACACGTGTGGCCACGGCTGCATCCTACGTCGCACGTCGACTGCCGTCGCACAAGAAACCGGCAAATCGGCATCTAAGTGTCCGGTCGCGCGGCCCGATAATGGGGACCGACCGCCGCAGCCGGCACCATCACACTCGCTGGGCGCCGCGCCTACAGGGTGGCGGGCCGCAGCACCACGACGTTCTTGGTGCGTGACGAACCGTCCTGCAGCAGGGCGATGACCCGGCCGTCGGGCGCGGTAGCGGCGTACACCCCGTCGATGCCGGCCGGCTTCAACGCCCGGCCGTGCCTGGTGTCCTCGGTCTCCTCCACACTCAGGTCGCGGCGCGGAAAGCCGACCAGACAAGCCTCGTCGAGCGAGTAGCTCAGCCGTGCCTCATCGGCCAGGTCGTCGAGTGTGCGGGCCTCGTCCAGCCCGTAGCGGCCCACCTTGGTACGGCGCAGGGCGGTCAGATGCCCACCGACGCCGAGTGCCCCACCCACGTCGCGGGCCAAGGCGCGGATATACGTACCCGACGAACAATCGACATCGACGTCCACGTCGACGAACTCGTCCACCCGGCGGACCGCGAGCACCTCGAACCGGTCGATGCGCACCGGGCGGGCGGCCAGCTCGACGGTCTGCCCTTCGCGGGCCAGTTTGTAGGCCCGCTGGCCGGCGACCTTGATGGCACTCACCGCCGACGGGACCTGCTCGATGTCTCCGCGTAGCGGCGCGACCGCGGACTCGATCTGCTCGTCCGTCACGTGCGCGGCCGAGACCGACTGCAGCACTTCACCTTCGGCATCTTCGGTGGTAGTGGTCTGGCCGAGCCGGATGGTCGCGGAATAGGACTTGTCGGTGGCCGTCAACAGGCCGAGGATCTTGGTGGCGCGTTCGATCCCGACCACCAGCACGCCGGTCGCCATCGGATCGAGGGTGCCGGCGTGGCCGACCTTGCGGGTGCCGAACAGCCGACGACACCGTCCCACCACATCGTGGCTGGTCATTCCGGCAGGCTTGTCGACGATCACCAGGCCGGGATCTGGATTGCTCCTCACGTGCGCCGGATCTGGACCGCTCACAGCACGATCGCCGTCAGCGTCACGCCGTCACGCACCGACCAGCGGCCGTCGAGGGCGGTCAGTGGTGGACCGTGTTCGGCGGCCGGGTCGATGAGGATCTGCGACCGGAACGTTCCCGCACTGCCTGTTCCGTCCACCCCGAACGTGATGTGCGCATCCTCGAACCCGAGCCAGCGGTGCGTCAGCGGGTACCAGGCCTTGTAGGTGGCCTCCTTGGCGCAGAACAGGATTCGGTCCCAGTGCAGGCCGTTGGGCAGCGCGCCGAGTTCGGCGCGTTCCAGCGGGAGCGAGATCGCGCCAAGCACCCCGTCGGGCAGTACATCATGGGGTTCGGCGTCGATCCCGACCGAACGCACACCGCCGACGCGGCCCACCACGGCGCCGCGAAAACCCTGACAGTGCGTCAGGCTGCCGACGATGCCGTCGGGCCAGCACGGTTCGCCCTTGTCTCCCTTGAGGATCGGCACCGGGCCGACGCCCAGCTCGCCCAACGCCTGACGGGCGCAGTACCGGACCGTGGTGAACTCGTTGCGCCGCTTGGCCACGGCACGGGCCACCAGCGCCGCCTCCTCTGGCAACGCCGTCAGGCCCGGCGGGTCGTCGTACAACTCGGCCGCGGCGAGCGTGTTCGGCAGATCGGGCAGCACCTGCCCCAACAACGTGTCGCTCATGCACGCCTGGCCTTGATCCGCTCCTGCATCTGCTGCGCGTGGGCGCGCATCTCGGCGGTGATCTGGAAATGTCCGCCGAACTCGTTGAGATATCCGGGCGCGTAATTGGGGTCGGGCAGGATCTGGCGCAACCAGCGGAAGGGCTTGCGGCGACGCCATTCGCGCGGATAGCCGACCGACACCTCTTCGAAGCGCACATCGTCATACCAGGTGGTGCGCGGGATGTGCAGGTGGCCGTACACCGAGCAGATCGCGTTGTAGCGGGTGTGCCAGTCCTTCGTCGCCGTCGTCCCGCACCACAGCGAGAACTCGGGATAGAACATCGCGTCGCAGGGTTCGCGGACCAGCGGGAAATGGTTGACCAGAACGGTCGGGGTCATCCAGTCCAGGTCGTCGAGTCGCTTGCGGGTGGCCGCCACCCGATCACGGCACCACGCGTCGCGGGTGGCGTACGGCTCGCTGGACAGCAGGAACTCGTCGGTGCCGACGACGTTGCGCTCCCGGGCGATGGCCAGCCCTTCGCCCTTGGTGGACGCTCCCTCGGGCAGGAAGGTGTAGTCGTAGAGCAGGAACATCGGCACGATCGTGGCCGGTCCACCCTGTTCGGTCCACACCGGGAACGGGTGTTCGGGGGTGATGACGCCCATCTGGTCGCACATGTCGACCAGGTAGTCATAGCGGGCCCGGCCGAAGATCTGCATCGGGTCTTTGTTGGTGGTCCACAGTTCGTGGTTGCCGGGAACCCAGATGACTTTGGCGAACCGCTTGCGCAGCAGGTCCAGGGCCCATCGGATCTCGTCCGTGCGCTCCCCGACGTCACCGGCGACGATCAGCCAATCCTCGGGCGAGGCCGGGTACAGCGACTCGGTGACCGGCTTGTTTCCGTTGTGCCCGGTATGCAGATCGCTGATCGCCCACAGGATCGGCTGCCGGTCCCTCGCTTCGTGATCCATCACCACAGTTGCACCACCACAACGGACCAGCCTAACCGGGCGGCGGCAGTGCGCGCCGTTGACAACTAGAACAGGTTCTCGTTTATGGTCGAGTCCGTTGCGACCGACCGCTACACTCCCCGCAAGCCGGGGAACGTTTTGCCACAAAACTATGAGGGGGTGTGATGGCCGCCAAGTTGCGACTGCTGTCGGCGTCGACAGGCCTGGTTGCGGCGCTGGTAGCGGCGGTGATCGTGGGGTGGCAGTCGAACCCGACCGAGGCTGTGGGCTCCGGGCCGCTTCAGCTCGATGTCACGGATCTCCCGATGACCAACGTGTCGACGACGATCAAGTGGCCGGTCATCGAGACCACAGACCCGTCACCGTTCGATCCGTGCAACGACATCCCGTTCGACGTGGTCCAGCGGATCGGCCTGGCCGTCACCCCGCCGGAGCCCGAGGACAGCCTGCGGTGCCACTACGACGCCGGCAACTACCAGATGGCGGTCGAGGCATTCGTCTGGCGCACCTACGAGCAGACCATCCCTCCCGACGCGGTCGAGCTGGACATCAACGGTCACCGGGCCGCTCAGTACTGGATCATGAAGCCCACCGACTGGAACGACCGCTGGTGGATCACCTGCATGATCGCCTTCGACACCAGCTACGGCGTCATCCAGCAGTCGATGTTCTACTCCCCCATCCACTCCCCGGACCGGCCGGACTGCCTGCAGACAAACCTGCAGCGTGCGCACGAACTGGCGCCCTACTACAAGTTCTGACGCGCCCCGATACGTAGCCTGGCTACGTGAGCACATTCCGCCGGTACGCCGGTAAGGCGGTCAGCAAGGTTCTGGGCCTGCCGCCGCACGAGACCGACTTCACCGTGCAGCACGGGCTGCGGGTGCCGATGCGCGACGGCGTCGAACTGGTCGCCGATCACTACGCGCCCGTCACCGATCGCCCGGCGGGCACGCTGCTGGTGCGCGGACCGTACGGCCGCCGCTTCCCGTTCTCACCGGTGTTCGCGCAGGTGTATGCGGCGCGCGGGTATCACGTGGTGTTCCAGAGTGTGCGCGGCACGTTCGGGTCCGGCGGGCAGTTCACCCCGATGGTCCACGAAATGGCCGACGGCGCCGACACCGTGGCCTGGTTGCGGGACCAGCCGTGGTTCACCGGCTCCTTCGCCACGGTCGGACTGTCATACCTGGGCTTCACCCAGTGGGCGCTGTTGGCCGACCCGCCACCGGAGATGAAAGCGGCCGTGATCACCGTCGGCCCGCACGACTTCAGCGAATCGGCCTGGGGCACCGGCTCGTTCACCCTCAACGACTTTCTGGGCTGGAGCGCGATGGTGGCCCGCCAGGAGGATCCCGGTGTGGTGGCCGCGCTGGCTCGCCAGCTGCGAGGACCCGCGGAACTGGCCAAGGCGACCGCCGGGCTGCCCATGGGTGCGGCCGGCCGCAGGCTGCTGGGCACCGGTGCGCCCTGGTTCGAATCCTGGCTGGAGCACCCCGAGCGCGATGATCCGTTCTGGGACCTGCTGCGGTTCGATGAAGCACTGCAGCACGTCGAGGTCCCCATCCTGTTGCTCAGCGGCTGGCAGGACCTTTTCCTCGACCAGACGCTCGAGCAGTACGAACAGCTGCACCGCCGCGGCGTCCCGGTGGCGTTGACCGTCGGGCCGTGGACTCATACGCAACTGCTGACCAAGGGGCTCACCACCGTGGTGGGCGAATCGCTGGAATGGTTGGGCGCTCACCTGGCAGGTGACGGCGAGACCGACCGCAGCACCGTGCGGATCCACGTCAACGGCCACGGCTGGGTGGAGATGGCCGACTGGCCCCCGGCCATGCCCGAGCGTGAGCTGTTCCTGCAGCCGGGTGGTCGGCTGGCCCAGACCCCGCCGTCGGAGGCCGAACCGCCGTCCACATTCACCTACCATCCCGCCGACCCCACCCCCACTGTCGGCGGCAGGCTGCTGGCCGCTGCGGGCGGCTACCGGGACGACACCAAGCTCGCCCGGCGCCGCGATGTGCTGTCGTTCGAGGGAGAGCCGCTGCCTGCCGATCTGTACCTGGCCGGCAACCCGGTGGTCGAGCTGGCGCACAGCTGCGACAACCCTCATCACGACATCTTCGTGCGGATCAGTGAAGTGGATGCGAAAGGCCGGTCCCGCAACGTATCCGACGGATTCCGCCGATTGAACGGTCACACCGGACCGGTGCGCCTCGAGCTCGATGCCGTCGCACACCGCTTCCCGGCGGGGTCGCGGATCCGGGTGCTGATCGCCGGTGGCTCACATCCCCGGTTCGCCCGGAATCTGGGCACCGGCGAACCGCCGATCTCCGGCTCTCTGTTGGTCCGCGCCACCCACACCGTGCATCACGGGGAGGGCGGGCTGTCGCGGGTGGTACTGCCGGCCGGACCGGTGCCGCCCTCAGCCGACTGACCGACGCACCCGGTCGGCGACGTCGCGCAAAATCGCGTCGTCATGCACCGGTGGGGCCCAATCCACCGGCACGGGCACGTCGACCCAGCTTTTGCACCCGGCGAATTCGGGTGTGCGGGGCAACGGGATCGGCGTGCGCAGCGGACTCGCCTGAACAACCAGGACGGTCAGCCGGTGTTTGGGGCGGAAGTCGAGCCGGTCGGCCCGGATCGAATCGGCCGTCCAGATGTGCAGGTCGGCGAGTTCGTCGATCGCCTCGGGGCGGTTGACCTCCACCGCCTCGACCACCGTCGCGCCGGCTCGGATCGTCACCGCGTCCTCGGTGCTGTCTGCGGCTGCCTCCGCGAGGAGGTCGTGGTGTTCGGGGCGCACCCGTTCGGTGTGGCTGTGCGCGATCGTCGGGAACAGCACGAACTTCGGTGCGGCGACCGAGAACCGCTTTTCGTGAATGCCGCCCTTGCGCAGCAGCACGGTCTGCCTGCCGTCGAGCAGCGCGTGCACGGCCGCGCTCCACTCCTTGAGCGCGGGTTGGGCGAGCTCGTGCTGGATCACGTTGCCAGCCGGGCCCGCACCTCTGGACGACGCAGCGGCGGAACCGTCTTGGGCGGCTGCCGGCGCGGGGCCAGCCCGTCGAGCAGCCGCGTGGTCGTGGCGGTGACCTCGGCGACGGCGGCCTCGAACGCCTCGACGTTGGCGCCGGTCGGGCGGGTGATACCGCTGACCTTGCGTACGTACTGGCGAGCCGCGGCCTCGATCTCTTCGTCAGTGGCGGCGGGCTCCAGCCCGCGCAGCTCGGTGATATTGCGGCACATGACACCACGATAGGTTGACCGGATGAGCGATGACGTCCTGCTGATCGACACCACCGACCGGATTCGCACCCTGACACTGAACCGGCCCCGGTCGCGCAATGCGCTTTCTGCGCAGTTGCGTACGGAGTTCTACGGTGCGCTACGGGCCGCGCAGGCCGATGATGACGTCGACGTCGTCATCCTCACCGGCGCCGATCCGGTGTTCTGTGCGGGCCTGGACCTCAAGGAACTCGGCGACACCACCGAGTTGCCCGACATCTCCCCCAAATGGCCGGCCATGAGCAAACCGGTGATCGGGGCCATCAACGGCGCGGCGGTCACGGGCGGTCTGGAGCTGGCGCTGTACTGCGACATCCTGATCGCCTCCGAGCAGGCCACGTTCGCCGACACCCACGCCCGCGTCGGGCTGCTGCCGACCTGGGGCCTGAGCGTTCGGTTGCCGCAGAAGGTCGGCGTGGGTCTGGCCCGGCGGATGAGCCTCACCGGTGACTACCTCTCCGCGGCCGACGCGCTGCGCGCCGGCCTGGTCACCGAGGTGGTCCCCCACGACGAGCTGCTGCCCACGGCACGCACGGTCGCCGCGTCCATCGTCGCCAACAATCAGGCCGCCGTCCGTGCGCTACTCGCGTCCTACCACCGCATCGACGAGGCGCAGACCGATCAGGGCCTGTGGATCGAAGCGGCCTCCGCGCGAGCGTGGATGGCCACGGCGACCGGTGACGACATCGCGGCCAGCCGCAGCACCGTGATCGAGCGGGGACGATCCCAGGTGCGCTGACACCGCTTCGTCGCCCTGCACCGCGAGCGACCGTGTCTGTACAGCAATGCCCGGCGTGTCGCATACATCAGCGGTCGCTCGCGGTGCAGATGAGGGTCAGTCGACGAGCCAGCCCTTACCGGTCTGGTCGGCCGCGAGTTCCTCGACGCTCATGCCGTCGACGAGCCGGTCGAGCGCTCCGATCATCGTTTCGCACTCCCGAGCGGGGTGGTCTTTCGGACAGCGCAGCGCATGGGTCAGAAACTGCTGTGCCCCTTGCGCTTGCGCGATCACCCGGTCCAGGGCGGCGATCTGCTCGCGCACCGTCTCGCGCCACTGCTCGCTCGGTGCATCCAGTACGGCGGCCGCGGTGTCGAGCGGAAGGCCCAGCCGGTTCACGATCTTGAGCAATGCCAACCGGCGGAGCTCCTCGGGTCCGTACATGCGCTTGCCGGCCTGCCGCAGCCGCGGCGACACCAATCCACGTTCGTCGTAGTACCGCAACGCCGACGGGCTCATCTGCAACCGCGCGGCGGCCTCGCCGATCGGGATCACGTCCATGCCCCCATTTGACTTCAACCCAGCTTGAACCGGCAAGGTCTACCTATGAGCGCCACGCGTGCGATCAATCACCATGCCGACCACCCCGGATTCGCAGGGGTCGCCGGGGTGTTGTGCGGGCTGTTTTTCCTCCTGGTCGGCCGGGCGAAAGCCAGGATGGCCGCCGATGTCGCACAGGTCTCGCCGGCAGACCACGTCGTCGATGTGGGATGCGGACCGGGGACCGCCGCCCGGGTGGCAGCCCGCCGCGGTGCGCGGGTGACCGGCGTCGATCCGTCGTCCACCATGTTGCGCATCGCACGTCTGGTCACGCCGAAGCGCGCGCCCATCACCTGGGGTGAGGGCACCGCCGAGGCCCTGCCGGTGACCGACGGGTCGGCGACCGTGGTGTGGGCGCTGGCCACGGTGCACCACTGGCAGGACGTCGACAAGGCGGTTGCCGAGGCCCGCCGCGTGCTGGCGCCAGGCGGACAGTTGATCGCGATCGAACGTCAATCACCCGATGACGCAACCGGATTGGCCAGCCACGGCTGGACGGGGCAACAGGCCGAGGCGTTCGGTGCGTTGTGTCGTGACGCTGGGTTCGATGGCGTGTCCGTGGCCGCACACGGTGCCGGCAAGCGAGCCGCCTGGGTGGTCAGCGCAACACGGCGGTAGCTCGCGCGGCGTGAGCGTGCGCAGAATGTTGACGCTGCAGGGCGTGTCGGGGCGCAGACACGCACGCTCGCGGTGCGACTCTAGGCGGTACCCGGCACCAGCCAGCGACCGGAAAACGCGCGCCAGCCGACGAAGATCAGCCGCAGCACCATGAAAGTGCTCAGCCCCGACCAGATGCCGAACAGTCCCCAGCCGTAGATCAGCGACAACCAGATCAGCGGCAGGAAGCCGACGAGCGCGCTCGTCAGGGTGGCGTTGCGCATGAACTTCGCGTCGCCCGCACCCAGCAGTACGCCGTCGAGCGCGAAGACGATTCCGGCCACCGGTAGTTGGGCCACCATGAACCACCACGGCACCCCGATGGCGGCCAGCACCGACGCGTCGTCGGTGAACACCGACGGCAGCACCGTCGAGCCGACGGCGAACACCACCGCCAGCACCACCCCGGCGAGCGTGGAGAACAGGGTCACGCGCCAGGCCACACTCTTGGCGTGCACGAGCTCACCGGCCCCCAGCGCCGCCCCCACCAGCGACTGCGCGGCGATGGCGAGTGAATCCAATACCAGCGCAAGGAAACTCCACACCTGCAGCACGACCTGATGCGCGGCGACGGAGGCCGCTCCGAATCGTGCCGCCACCGCTCCCGCGGACAGGAAACAGGCCTGGAACGCCAGGGATCGCATGAGCAGGTCACGGGCCATGGTCAACTGCGCCCGCAGAATCGCGGGCTGGATCCGTAGCGCAGCCTTCTCGATCACCAGCGCACGCAGAAACAGCACCGCCGCCACCCACTGGCCCACGAGGTTCGCGACCGCCGACCCGGCCAACTCCAACCGGGGCAACCCCAGCCAGCCGTACACCAGCAGCGGGCACAGCACCGCCGACACCGCGAATCCGAACACCACGTACCGCAGCGGGCGGGCAGTGTCCTGCACACCGCGCATCCAGCCGTTGCCGGCCAGCGACACCAGGATCGCCGGAGCGGCCAGGATGGCGATGCGCAGCCACGGCAGCGCGGCGTCGGCGATATCGGCGTGTCCGGCGATCGCGGTCAGCAGCGGCACCGCCGCGGCCTGCACCACCACGATGATGAGCAGCCCTAGGCTGAGCGCCAGCCAGGTGGCCTGGGCACCTTCGCCCACCGCCGACTTGCGGTCACCTGCCCCGAATAGGCGGGCGGAGCGTGACGTGGTGCCGTAGGACAAGAACGTGCCCTGCGAGTTGACCAGGCCCAGGATCAGGCCGCCGATGGCCAGACCGGCGAGACTCAACGCGCCGAGACGTCCGACGATCGCGATGTCGAAGAGCAGGTATATGGGCTCGGCCGCCAGGACACCCAGCGCAGGCAACGCCAAGCCGGCGATGCGACGGGTGGTGGCCGGTGCGACCGGGATGTCGCCTTCCGGCTCAACCATGGCTACGCGAGCGCCTCCGCGAGCGCCTGAACGACGTCGTCGGCGGGGCCTGCCGCGGAATACCCGGCAGCGTGCGGATGTCCGCCGCCCCCGAACGAGCTGGCGACGGTGGCCAGGTTGAGCGACTTGGCCCGCATCGAAACCGACCAGTGTTGCGGCTCAATCTCTTTGAACACCGCGGCGACCTCTGCCTGCTGAGTGGTGCGCACGATGTCGACGATGCTCTCCACTTCCTCCGGCCGGGCGCTGGACCATTCATCATGCGGCACAACGGCATACACGAGCCCCCGGCCACCGACGGCCTCCGGTAGCAACCGCGCCGACGCCAGCACCCGTGACAGCATCGGCAGCCACGCAAACGGGTGGGTGTCGAGCAGGGCGCGGCTGATCGAGGCGTTGTCCACCCCGAGTTCGACCAACCGGGCCGCCAGCCGGTGCGCCCGGGCGGTGGCCCAGCGGAATGAACCGGTGTCGGTGGTCAGCCCGGCATACAGGCAGTGCGCCACCCGCTTGTCGATGGGTTTGTCCCAAGCGTCGAGAAGCTCGGCCACCAGCATCGTGGTGGAGTCCGCCGTGGGGTCGACGTAGTTCGCGGTGCCGAACAGTTGATTCGACGCATGGTGGTCGATGACCAGCACCTCGCGACCGTTCTCGGCCAGCTCACGCAGCGCACCGAGCCGGTTGACGCTCGGAATATCCACTGTGACAACCAGATCCGCGTCATCCCGGATGCTGTTGGGGGCAACCATCAGATGCCCGCCCGGCAGGGTCTGCAACGACTCGGGCAGCTGGTCGGGAGCCGCGAAGGCTACCTCGACCTGCTTACCCGCGTCGTCGAGGACCTGCGCGAGCGCCAGACCGGCGCCGATGGTGTCGGCATCGGGATAGACGTGGCACACGACGCTGATGCTCGTCGCGTCCGAGAGGAGGTCGGCTGCCGCACGTGCGTCGACACGCAGACCGGTGGAAGGGCACCCGTTGGGAGCCCCCGAATGAGCAGTATCAGTCATCCGTTCGATCGCGGTCACCGGCATCCTCTGTGTCTGCCCCGTCGGCAAGCCCGTCCATGTTCTCCGCCCCGCTCACACGGTACGGGTCCTCGTCGCCGGCGTGCTTGGCGCCCTGCCTAACTCTTGCCAAGTCCTCGTCGGCAGCCCGCGCCCGGGCCAGCAACTCCTCCATCCGGTGCGCCGCGTCAGGCACGGTATCGCGGACGAACGCCAGGGTCGGGGTGAATCGCACCCCGGTCCCGGCGCCCACCTTGGTCCGCAATACGCCCTTGGCCTTCTCCAGCGCCGCCGCCGCACCGGCATAGTCCGGTTCGTCTTCGAGCGAGGACCCCAGCACCGTGTAGTACAGCGTGGCGTCGTGCAGATCGCCCGACACCTTCGCGTCGGTGATGGTGACCCCCGCCAGGCGGGGATCCTTGATCTCGTACTCGATCGCCGAGGCGACGATGGTGGAGATCCGTTTGGCGAGCCGCTTGGCCCGTGCCGGATCAGCCATACCCTAGGTCCGCACCTTCTCGACGAGTTCGTACGTCTCGATGACGTCGCCTTCCTTGATGTCGGAGTAGGTCAGCGTCAGACCGCACTCGTAGCCCTCGCGCACCTCGGTGGCATCGTCCTTCTCGCGCTTGAGCGAGGACACCGTGAGGTTCTGCGCGACCACTGTGTTGTCACGCAGCAGTCGGGCCTTGGCGTTGCGGCGCATGATGCCCGAGGTGACCAGGCAGCCTGCGATGTTGCCGACCTTGGACGACCGGAAGATCGCCCGGATCTCGGCGCGGCCGAGCTCCTTCTCCTCGTACACCGGCTTGAGCATGCCCTTGAGGGCCTTCTCGATCTCGTCGATCGCCTGGTAGATCACCGAGTAGTACCGGATCTCCACACCCTCGCGGTTGGCCAGCTCGGTCGCCTTGCCCTCGGCACGGACGTTGAACCCGATGATGATCGCGTCCGAGGCCGAAGCCAGGTTGACGTTGGTCTCGGTGACGCCACCGACACCGCGGTCGATGACCCGCAGCTCCACTTCGTCGTCGATCTCGATGCCCATCAAGGCTTCCTCGAGGGCTTCGACCGTACCGGCGTTGTCGCCCTTGAGGATCAGGTTCAGCTGGCTGGTTTCCTTCAGTGCCGAATCCAGGTCTTCCAGGCTGATCCGCTTGCGGCTGCGCGCGGCCAGGGCATTGCGCTTGCGCGCGCTGCGCCGGTCGGCGATCTGGCGGGCGATGCGGTCCTCGTCGACAACCAGGAAGTTGTCACCGGCACCCGGCACCGACGTGAAGCCGATGACCTGGACCGGACGCGAGGGCAGCGCCTCTTCGACGTCGTCGCCGTGCTCGTCGACCATGCGGCGGACGCGGCCATAGGCATCGCCGGCCACCACCGAGTCGCCGACCCGCAGCGTGCCGCGCTGGATGAGCACGGTGGCCACCGGGCCGCGACCGCGGTCCAGGTGCGCCTCGATCGCCACACCCTGGGCCTCCATGTCGGGGTTGGCCCGCAGGTCCAGAGCCGCGTCGGCGGTCAGCACGACCGCTTCCAGCAGCGCCTCGATGTTCGTGCCCTGCTTGGCGGAGATGTCGACGAACATGGTGTCGCCGCCGTAGTCCTCGGCCACCAGGTTGTATTCGGTCAGCTGCGCCCGGATCTTGGCCGGGTCGGCGCCTTCCTTGTCGATCTTGTTGACCGCCACCACGATCGGCACGTCAGCGGCCTGCGCGTGGTTGATGGCCTCCACCGTCTGCGGCATGACGCCGTCGTCGGCCGCGACCACCAGGATCGCGATGTCGGTGGCCTTGGCGCCACGGGCACGCATGGCGGTGAACGCCTCGTGACCCGGGGTGTCGATGAAGGTGATCGGCCGGACGGTGCCGTCCAGATCGACCTCGACCTGGTAGGCGCCGATGTGCTGGGTGATGCCACCGGCTTCGCCCTCGCGGACGCTGGCGTTCCGGATGGTGTCCAGCAGTCGGGTCTTGCCGTGGTCGACGTGACCCATGACGGTGACCACCGGCGGACGGACCTCGAGGTCCTCCTCGCCGCCCTCGTCCTCGCCGTAGGTGAGGTCGAAGGACTCCAGCAGCTCGCGGTCCTCGTCCTCGGGCGAGACGACCTGCACCTTGAAGTTCATCTCGCTGCCGAGCAGCTCCAGGGTGTCGTCACCGACCGACTGGGTCGCGGTGACCATCTCGCCCAGGTTGAACAGCGCCTGGACCAGTGCGGCCGGGTTGGCGTCGATCTTCTCGGCGAAGTCGCTCAGCGACGCGCCGCGGGCCAGCCGGATGGTCTCGCCGTTGCCCTTGGGCAACCGCACGCCACCGACGACGGGCGCCTGCATGTTCTCGTATTCGGCGCGTTTCGCCCGCTTCGACTTGCGACCGCGCTTGGGGGCACCGCCGGGGCGACCGAACGCACCCGCCGCGCCACCGCGCTGACCGGGACGACCGCCGCCGCCACCGGGACGACCCCGGAAGCCACCGGCAGCCGCACCACCTGCGCCGCCACCGCCACCGGCACCGCCGCCGCGGTAGTTACCGCCGCCGCCACCACCGGGACGGCCGCCGCCACCGGCACCGCCGGGACGCGGACCACCGCCGGGACGCGGGCCGGGGCGTGGGCCGCCACGGCCGGGAGCACCGGCACCTGCCGGTCGCGGCGGCATGTTGCCGGGCGACGGACGCGGGCCACCGCCGGGACGCGGGGCACCCGGCCGCGGCTGCGGACGCGGGATGGGCCGCTCGACGGGCTGCTGCGAAGAGAACGGGTTGTTGCCGACCCGCGGGGCGCGCGGGGCAGGCTTCGGCGCGCCGGATGCCGGGCCCGGACGCGGGCCGGGGGTGGCACCTGGGGTGGGCCGAGGACCGGGCGTCGCGCCCGGAGTCGGCGCCGCCGGGGCGCTGGGCGCCGCGGCAGCCGGTGCACTCGGCGCGGCCGGGGGCTGCGGAGCCGCAGGCTTGGGTGCTGCGGGCCGCGGGGCGGCCGGGGCGGCCTCAGCGGCCGGGGCCTGCGGTTCGGCCGCCGGCGCCGCGGGCGCGGCGGCGGGCTTGGCCGGAGCCGGCTTGGGTGCACCGGGCTTGGGCGCCGCAGATGCGGCGCCAGAGGCGCCCTGCGGGCGCGGCTTGTCTTCGGGCTTCTTACCGCCGGCCTTTGTGCCGAACGATTCGCGCAGCCGACGCGCGACCGGCGCCTCCACGGTGGAGGACGCCGACTTGACGAACTCGCCCTGCTCCTTGAGCTTGGCTAAGAGTTCCTTGCTGGTGACACCGAGTTCCTTCGCCAACTCGTGTACACGGGCCTTACCTGCTGCCACTACATCTCCTCGTCTGGAGGCAACAGCGGTGGTAGGCGCCGCGCCTCGGGTTTAGCTATGACGCATGGTCATCGGGACTTCACGGTGTGCTCATGTTCTTCGCTACCTGTTCTGTTGCCGGGGTGTCGGGCCTGTCGAGATCGATGTTCTCGACGTACTCGATCACCGCGGATGTATCCGGTGAACCGGTGAGTCGCAACGCTCGGACGAAGGCTCGTCGCTTCACTGCCATCTGCGCGCACTGCTGGTCGGGGTGCAGCCACGCACCACGCCCTGGCAGGCTCGCCGCGGGGTCAACGGTTACGGAACACGTCCCGTTCCCGTCGGTCACCGCGACCACTCGGAGCAACTCGGCGGCCAACTCTCGCTTCCGGCACCCGACGCAAGTCCGCACTGGTCCGACAGATGTGTCGGAGGTGCTTCGATGCGACAGAGCCGGAGTCTCGCGCTGGATCACGGCTGAGTCTACCGCCCCGAGGGCTGTGGTCCGAAACGCCGGTCACTACTGTCAATCGTGTACCGCCCCGGGCCGGACGTCATGCTCGGGCTGCGGCGCCGCATCGCTGCGGATATCGATCCGCCAACCGGTGAGCCGAGCCGCCAACCTGGCATTTTGCCCTTCCTTGCCGATCGCCAGCGAGAGCTGGAAGTCCGGCACGATCACCCGTGCCGCGCGCGCGGCCTCGTCGATCACCGATACCGACACCACCTTGGCCGGTGACAGGGCGTTCGCGACGAAGCGTGCCGGGTCCTCGTCGTAGTCGATGATGTCGATCTTCTCGCCGGACAGTTCGCTCATCACATTGCGCACGCGCTGGCCCATCGGGCCGATACACGCTCCCTTGGCGTTCAGCCCGGGCACCCGTGAGGCCACCGCGATCTTGGACCGGTGACCGGCCTCGCGGGCGACCGCCACGATCTCCACGGACCCGTCGGCGATCTCGGGCACCTCCAGCGAGAACAGCTTGCGGACCAGGTTCGGATGCGTGCGCGAAAGCGTGATGAGCGGCTCACGAGCGCCGCGGGTGACGCCCACGACGTAGCAGCGCAGCCGGTCACCGTGCTCATAGCGCTCCCCCGGCACCTGCTCGGCGCTGGGGATCACCCCTTCTGACCCCTTGGTCTCGCTGCCCATCCGGACGACGACCAATCCGCGGGCGTTGGCCCGGGCGTCGCGCTGGATCACCCCGGCGACGATGTCGCCCTCGTGGGCCGCGAACTCTCCGTAGGTCTTCTCGTTCTCGGCGTCGCGGAGCCGCTGCAGGATCACCTGCCGGGCCGTGGTCGCCGCGATGCGGCCGAATCCCTCAGGCGTGTCATCCCATTCGTGCAGGACGTTGCCGTCGGCATCGGTCTGACGAGCGATCACCTTGACCACACCGGTCTTGCGGTCGATGTCGATCCGGGCGTCGGGCTCATGCCCTTCGGTGTGCCGATACGCGGTGAGCAATGCCGATTTGATGGTCTCGACGACCACATCGACGGTGATGCCTTTGTCCGCTTCGATGGCATGCAGCGCCGCCATGTCGATGTTCATTCGCCGGCCCCCTTCCCGGTTTCTCCCGACAGTTCCAGTTCACGTCGGTTTGGAGGTGAAAACTCCACTTGCACAACAGCTTTGGCGATGTCGGCAAGAGCAAGTTCGCGGACGGCCAGATCCCGCCCTTCTGGCACCACGACTTTGAGCACCGTGCCATCGGTTTCCCCGAGGCGGCCGGTGAACACCGAGCCGTCGGTCAGCGTCAATTCAGCCTTGCGCCCGCGGGCGCGGCGAAAATGCTTGGCCTGCGTCAGCGGGCGGTCCACACCCGGCGAGGTGACGTCGAGCACATACGGCGTGTCGCCCTGCGCCAGCTGGTCGAGCAGTTCCGAGGCCGTCCGCGCAAGCGCGGCCAGGGAATCGAGATCGAGGCCCTCGTCGCCGTCGGCGATAACGGTGATGCGGGGCGGGCGAGCAGCCGCGTCGACCACGACATCATCGATTTCATAACCGGCGCGCGCGAACTCGCCGTCAAGTAGCTCGATCACCTGCGTCTGCGACGGCAAATCCGCAGACCGCAACTTTGGATCCGGTGCCACGGCGAGCTCCTCATCTTGAATTGTCTCCGACACAAATCCCAGGGCCAGCCACCTGGTTCGGCCCTGGAATCGCCTATTCACGATACGCCAGGCCCGCCGTAGCAACGGTCAATCGCAACTTGGTGCGTGGCGAATGTCGTCGCCCCGGCACGCGCCGACCGGTCGGCGCGGCGTCAGACCGGTGCGGCAGCAATGGCAGGATGTTCACGTGCCGAGCGCCCATGCAGACATCAGCCGGCGGCGCGTACTGCTCTCGGCCGCGGCCCTTGCCCTGTTGGGCGCCACCGCCGCCGCATGCGGTACGACGCCGCCCCAGCCCGAAGTGGACGACTTGACCGAGCAGTGGGACCGCGCGCGGGCCGACAGTGCGCTGGCCGCCGACGCGGCAGCCGCCCAGCCCCCGCAGGCAG